>NZ_JBHTBJ010000001.1:510866-872834 GCF_042664765.1 Paractinoplanes rhizophilus
CAGCGCGCCCAGCCACGACCCGCGCCATGGCAACCCACCGTGACCAGCCACCTCGCGGAACCGGCCGCACGTACCGTTACCGGCCACGAGCCGGGCGCGGCAGGCAGCGAGCCGGGCACGGCGGGCAGGAGCCGGGCGCGCCGGGCACGGCGGCCCGGGTCAGGCGGGCTGCTCGGCCGGGCGGCGCAGGACCGGCAGCGCCACGCCGTGCAGGCGGGCCAGCGCGGCCGCGCCGGCCAGCGCGACGACGGTGGTCACGAGACCGCACAGGATCAGGCCGCCGCGAGCGCCCAGGGTGTCGGCCAGCCAGCCGACCGCGGGGGCGCCGACGATGCCCGACAGCGACGACACGATGCCCATCGTGGCCAGGACGCGGCCGCGCATGTCCTCGCGGGTGTCGAGCTGGACGCGGGTGGACACGACGGTGTCAAAGACGACGGCGCCGGCGGCGATGGGCAGCAGCACGGCGGCGAAGCCGAGGACGCTGGGGGCGAGGCCGGAGACGAGCTGCAGGAGGCTGATCGCCACGCCGGTGCCGACCAGGACCTTCAGGGTGGAGCGGCCGCTGCCGGCGAGCAGGAGGCCGCCGGCCACGGCGCCGACCGCGAAGACGGTGGAGAGCAGGCCGTAGGCGCCGGAGCCGCCGTGCAGCGGGCCGGCCGCCATCGCGGCCATGCTGACCTGGTAGTTGCGGCCCAGCGAGCCGAGCACGAACGACAAGCCCAGCACGATCAGCACGACCGGACGGCTCATGACATAACGCAGGCCGGCCACCATGCCGCCCTCGCCGGCGGCGGCGCGCGGCAGAGTGCGCATCTGGCCGGAGCGCATCGCGGCCAGCGCACCGATCACGGCGAGGTAGGAGACGCCGTTGATGACGAAGAGGACGGCGGGGCCGGTGAGGCCGACCAGCACGCCGCCGAGCGCCATGCCGCCGATCCGGCCGGCCGAGCTGAGCACCGAGCCGAGCGCCAGGGCCGAGCCGAGGGTCTCGCGGGGCACCAGCGCCGAGCCGAAGCGGCCGAGCATCGGGCCCTCGAACGCGCTGATCACGCCGGAGGCCAGCGCGACCGCGAAGATCAGGACGTGGCTGTCGCCGCTGAGCAGCGCGAACGCGAGGACCGCGCGCAGCGCCTGGCAGAGGATCAGCGCCGGGCGGGCCGGGAGCCGGTCGGCGAGCGCGCCGCCCCAGCTGCCGAGCAGCAGCACCGGCAGCGACTGTGCCATCACGACCGCGCCCATCATCGCGGCCGAGCCGGTGGTGGCGAGGATGACCCAGTTCAGGCCGAGCACCTGCATCCAGGTGCCGGCGGTCGACACCAGGTCGGCGCCGGCCCACAGCCGGTAGTTGCGCTCCCGAAGCGGCGCGAGCAGCACGCGTGAACCCCCAACAAGCCGAAGACGCCGTATCTCGGCGCCCTGTCCTGTTCGGGAAGCGCGCCGGGGCGGCTTCGGCCGGGAGAAACCGCACAACCGAAACGCAACTCAGCGCATCGTGGGATTGTTTGGATTCATACGTGCGGGGCAAGGCTCGGTGGTTGACACTCGGCAAATAGCCACAGGGGGTCGTATGGCGAACACCGACGGGTACGAACCGCTGGAGGATCTCGACCTCGCCGCGGACGAGTACACGCGGGCCTGCGACGGGGCCGACGACCCCACCCGGGAGCGCCTGCGGTCGGACTTCGTCGGACTGGCCCTCCCCTTCGCCCGGCGGCTGGCCCGGCGCTACCGCGGCCGGGGCGAGCCCGCCGACGACCTCGAGCAGGTGGCCCGGCTGGGCCTGGTGAAGTCGGTGAACCGGTACGACCCGGAGCGCGGCTCGTTCACGGCGTACGCGATAGTCACCATCACCGGAGAGATCAAACGGCACTTCCGCAACCACGGCTGGGGTGTCCACGTCCCCCGGCGGATGCAGGACCTGAGCCTGGAGGTGGGTCAGGCCCGCGCGGCGCTGACCGCCGGCCTGTCGCGGCGGCCCAGCGACGACGAGATCGCCGCCCGGCTCGGCATCGACGTGGCCGAGGTGCGCGAGGCGCAGGTGTCCGGGGCCGCCTACGCGCCGGGCTCGCTGAACGCGCAGGCCGACGGGTACGACGGCATGGAGATGGGCGACATGATGGGCGCCCCCGACCCCGGTCTCGACCTGGTCGACGACCGGGCGACGGTGGACCGGCTGATCTGCCGGCTGCCCGAGCGCGAGCGGCGGATCCTCGGGCTGCGGTTCTACGGCAACCTGAGCCAGGCCGACATCGCCCGCGAGCTGGGCGTCTCACAGATGCACGTGTCCCGGCTGCTGGCCCGGGCGCTGGCCTGGCTGCGGCGGGCGATGCTGAGCGACGTCGCGCCGCCGTGGACCGGCGCGGACGAGACCGACCACCGGCTGGCGGTGGCCACCATCTATCGCGGCGACGTCATCGAGTCGCACGTCACCGGCGAGCTCGACCGCGACAACGCCGGCCACCTGCGCGAGGAGCTGCTGATGGCGCTGCGCGACGGCGGCCGGATGCGGCGGATGCGGCTCGACCTGACCGGCGTGCCGCTGCTCGACGCGGCCGGGATAGGCGTGCTGGTCGGCCTGTACGAGGCGGCCCGCGTCCGGAACGTCGAGGTCCGGGTGACCGGGCTCCAGCCGTACGTGGCCAAGATCGTCGCGGCCTCGGGTTTGCAGGACCTCATCCGCTCGTAGCGCGAGCGTCAAGGCGCGGCGAGCGTCGCCCAGACCACCTTGCCGTCCCGCGTGGGCAGCGAGCCCCAGTGCTCGGCGACGGTGTTCACCAGCACCAGCCCGCGTCCCCGGTCGCTGAGGCTGCCGGGCGTGCCGGCGACCGGCTCCCGCGGCGACCCGTCGCGCACCGCGATGTGCACGTAGCGGCCTCGCCGGGTGACCCGGACCGTCATCATCGTGCCGGCGTGCTCGACCGCATTGGAGACGAGCTCGCTGACCACCAGGCTCGCCGAGCCCACCAGCTCGGGCAGGTCCCAGGCGAGGCAGGCCTCGGTGACCAGGTTGCGGGCGTGCCGCACGGCGCCGGCGATCGGCAGCAGCTCGTCGGTGACCGACGGGACGGCGGCGCGGCCCTCCGCCACCGCGCGCCGGGCCTGCGCCACGCCGGCGTACACCGGCACGTTGCCGTGGCGTCCCCGCTCGAGCAGCTCGGCCACCGGGGGCGACGGGGCGCACAGCAGCAGCGGGGTGCCGGGCCAGTTCTCGGCCTGCTGGGACACCGCCGTGAACAGCGAGAGCGCCGTGTCGTCGGCGACCTCGAGGGCGGCCAGGTCGACCAGGAGGGCGTCCGGCTGCTCGGCGAGGCATTTCAGCAACGCGACGCGGAGCTGTTCGGCTTTGCCGAGCACGAGCGTGCCGCGGACGACGACCACGGCGAGCCCGTCGTCGAGGTCGACCGTCCAGGCCAGCGGCCCCGCCATCGCCTCCCCCTCCGTTTTGTCTGATGCATGCCCACCGCGCCCGGCGACAAACTCCACGACTTCATGACGATGCGGGCGCCGCGCTCGCCGGCATCGACCAGCGGGGCGGAGCGGCCTGAACTGTCACCGGCTCCCCCGAACGACTCCGGCCCGAGGAGTTCGCACCGCGGCATGGCCGGCGTGCACGCCTGCGCCCGGGAGGCGCAGCCGGCAGCTCGCGTCCATTTCCCTGCCTTCCCGAGCGCTCGGGAAGGCACCGTACTCCAGCGCCGGCGCTCCGGGAGCACACGGCTGTCCCCCGGTGGGCCACCACCCAGATCATTCCGGGGGCGGTTGTATCGGCGTGGCGACCAGCGCGCGGGCCACCGTGACCAGGTTGCGCGCCATGGCGCGGCCGGTCTTCGCGGCCCAGTCGTGGCCGCGCTGGTCGTCGAGGTAGTCCGGGCCGGCGCCCGGCCCGAGGTGCCAGTAGGTCCAGGCCTGTCCGGGGATGGTGAACCCGATGTCGGCGAGCGAGCCGGAGATCTCGCTGATCACGTGGTGGGCGCCGTCCTCGTTGCCGGTGTTGACCACGCCGGCGACCCGGTTGTAGGCGACCGGGCGCCCCTGCTCGTCGGTCTCGGAGAGCATCGCGTCCATCCGCTCGATCACCCGCTGGGCCACCGAGGACGGCCGGCCCACCCAGGTCGGCGTCGCGATGATGAGGATCTCGGCGGCGAGGATCCGCCGGCGGATGTCCGGCCAGGCGTCGCCGTCGCCCATGTCGCTCTCGACGCCCGGCTTGATGTCGTGGTCCACGGCCCGGACCCAGTCGACGGTCACGCCGTCCTGCTCGAGGGCCTCGGCGACCACCCGGGCGAGAGCCTCGGTGTTGGACGGCGCGGGCGAGGGCTTGAGGGTGCAGTTGATGATGACGGCACGCATTTCCCGGGTATGCCCCGGGCCGGCGCGGCTACACGCGCAGGTCCAGATCGGCCCAGGCGACTTCGACGGCGTTGCGGCGCCAGACCCGGCGGGCGAACTGTTCCAGCAGCCACGGGCCGGTGGTCTCGGCGCGCTCGTACCCGAGCAGCCGCCCCCAGCGTCCCTTCACCACGATCGCGGCGACGACCCGGCCGTCGTCGTCGGTGATCAGGTCGGCGATGCGGCCGGCGCCGATCCGGCGGCCCAGGAGGTCGCCGGCGCGTCCCCTGGTCTCGGCGGAGCCGTCACTCATGGCGGGCCCCGGGGATCCGGCCGATCAGATGGTCGCGCAGCCAGAGTTCCAGCGGCGGGTCGGGCAACAGCTCGCGCGCGACCGCGAGGTGCACGGCGCTGTCGACGCTCGCCACCAGGTCGAAGGCGATCCGCAGGGGCGGCCGGCCGGGCGGCTCGGACATCCGCCGGGCGACCGCCGCGATCCACCGGCCGAGGCCGCCGCCGATCCGCTCGCCGAGCGCCTGCTGGCCGAGCAACAGCCCGGTGATCCGCGGGACGCCCTGCTCGTCGTAGGTGAGCTCGACGTCGTCGACCTTGCCGACGGGCTCGCCGTCCCGGTCGACGATCTGCCGGTCCAGCAGGTCGAAGCCGATGAGCATGTCAGCCGCCTCCTCTCCGGATGATGACGTTGCGCATGTCAGCCTGCTCCCATCCGGGTGATGACCATGAGCGGGATCGCCGCGACCGCGGCGGCGAGCACGATGACGAGGTAGATGACGCCGAGAAAGTTGGCGAGCCGGCCGTTCACCCGGTCGCCGAGGTAGCCGCGGTCGTTCGCGACGACCAGGATCGGCAGGTACGTCAGCGGCAGCGCGACCGCGCTGAACAGCAGGGTGTACTCGGTGAGCTGGATCGGGTCGATCGTGGTGAACAGCACCGCGACGCCGACCAGGATGCCGGCGATCACCACGGTGTGGAACCGGGCGGCCTCGCGCGGCTTGCGCAACTTTCCCCAGTTCCAGCCGAGATATTGCGCGACCGTGTAGCCGGTGGACAGTCCGGTTTCCATCGCGGCGCCGAAAGTTGCCGCGAAGAAGCCGAGGATCGCGACCGCCAGGCCGAGCTTGCCGAGGGTCACCGCGGCCGGCATCGCCACCTGCGAAAGCGTGTCCACCGAGGTGTGCAGCGGGTGGAAGACGGCGGCCGAGGTGAGCATCAGCGCGAAAGCGAGCAGCCCGCCGAGCGGAAAGCCCACGAAGACGTTCACCCGGGAGGTGAGCAGATCCTTGCGCGTCCAGCGCTCCTCGACCGCGCCCGAGGAGAAGAAGAAGACCTCGTACGGGGTGAGCGCCGACGCGAACAGGGCGACCGCGAAGAACCAGTACGTGCCCCAGTCCTCCCCCTCGGGCGGGCCGGGGTGCCACAGCTCGCCGGGGCTGACGCCGAGCCGGAAATAGGCGATGACGAAGACGATCAGGGCCAGGCCGGTGAGCCCGAAGACGTTCTCCAGCACGCTGAACTTCGCACGCCACAGCGCCACCCACAGCACGAAGGCGACCACCGGCACCCACAGCAGGTAGCTCACGCTGGTCGCCAGCTGCAGGGCCAGGCCCACGCCGCCGATCTCGGCGCCCAGGGTGAGCACGGTGACCAGCAGCGACCCGCCCAGGTTGGCGAGGGCGACGCGCGGCCCGAGCCGCTCCCGCACCAGGTCGAACACCGGACGGCCGCTCACCGCGGTGACCCGGCCGCTCATCTCGGCGAAGGCGCAGATGCCGATCACGCCGAGCACCAGCACCCAGACGTGGGCGATCCCGAACCGGGCGCCCGCCTCGCCGTTCGCCACGATGTCGCCGATGTCGACGAAGCCCCCGATCGCCGTCAGGATCCCGAGGGCGACCGCCAGGAAACGCTTCATGACGCGTACGCCACGACGAACGCGCGCAACTTTCCAGCGATCATGTCCAACCGGTGGGTGCCATCGCGCAACGCCTGGTCGTCGGGCGCCTGCGCCGTGTCGCCGAGAGCGATCACCGCGTCGGACAGCAGCGGGCTCAACCGGTCGCGCAGGGCCGCCGAGGAGTCGTCGGGCGGGCCCTCGCCGGCGAACTTGTGCTGCGCGCCGGCGAGGGCCTTCGTCGCGTCGTCGAAGGCGGTGGTGGCGTACGCGGCGGTGACGTTGCCGGCCAGCTCCTGCGCGCCGACCAGGCCGCCGGTCCGGGTGGCGTCGTGCGCGGCCTCGGCCACCTGGACCATGGTCCGCCGGTACTGCTTCGCATCGGCCGGCCGGGACAGGTCGTACGCGAAGCCGGCCCACAGCAGCACGACGGCCGCCCCGGCGATCAGCACCCGGCCACGCGTCGCCATGACCCGCCCCTGCTTCGTGCCTTTCGGCAAGGCGCGTTTCGGATTTCTGGTCACCGGCGCGCGGCGCCTATCCCGAGGGCGCCCAGGGCCAGGACCGCCGCGCCCGCCGCCCCCAGCAGTCCGTGGTGCTGCGACGCCCACACCTGCAGGCTGCGCGGCTTGGCGCGGTCGTCGAACTCGCCGTGCGCGCCGTAGTCGTGGCCGCGCTCGCCGTCGGCCGGCTGCCACAGGTTGCCGGGCGCGTCGGGGTCGTGCGGCTGGTCGGTCTGCTGCGAGTCGACGCCGGTGCGCGCCAGGTAGCGGTCCAGGATGCCCGGCGCGACGGCGTTCGCGAGCAGCGTGCCGGCCGTCGAGGCGCCGACCCAATACTCGCGGCGGCGCGGGTGGTCGGCCGCGTACACGATCGCCTGCGCCGCCACCTCGGGCTGGTAGATGGGCGGGACCGGCTGCGCGTGCCGGCGCAGCCGGGACCGCAGCCAGGTGAACTGCGGGGTGTTGACCGCCGGCAGCTGCACCATCGTGGTCCGCACGCCGCTGCCGGAGTGCAGCAGCTCGCAGCGCAGCGCCTCGTTGAAGCCCTGGATCGCGTGCTTGGCGCCGCAATAGGCGGTTTGCAGCGGGATGCCGCGGTACGCGAGCGCGGACCCGACCTGCACGATGGTGCCGCGGTCGCGGGGCTTCATGCGGCTCAGGGCGGCCCGGGTGCCGTACACGTAACCCAGGTACGAGACCTCGGTGACCCGCCGGAACTCCTCCGGCCGGATGTCGCCGAACGCCGCGAAGACCGAGGAGAACGCGGTGTTGACCCAGATGTCGATCGGACCGAGCTCGCTCTCCGCCTTCGCGGCGGCGGCGTCGACCGCGTCGAAATCGGCCACGTCCACCGGCAGCGGCATCGCCCGGCCACCCGCGCGGGTGATCTCGTCGGCCGCCGCGTCCAGGCCCTTCTCGCCCCGTGCCAGCAACGCCACCCGGTCGCCGCGCGCGCCGAACCGCCGCGCCACCGCCCGGCCGACCCCGCCGCTCGCGCCGGTGACCACCACCACTCGCGGATCGGACATGTTTCCTCCTTCATCGCTCGATGTCCGGGACGTACCCGCGTTCGGCCCGCCGGAACCAGGGCGTTTCACCTTGCCGAAACGTGGTATCCGGGCCGGCGTGGACGTGATCGCGCCGGGGAGCGCCGTCGACGAGGCCGAACGACGGTACGCCGATGCCGTGGGCGCTCGTGAAGCGATCTTCACGAGCTGTGGTCCGGCGATGCGGGCGGTGGTCTCCGCGCTCGCCGGCCGGGGCGGCAAGGTGCTGATCGACCGCAACCTGCACCGGTGCGTCGTGCGGGCGCTGCGGGACGCCGGGGCGCGGCCGGTCTGGATGCCGCCGTGCGACAACCCCGAGTGGCACCTCGCGCACACGGCGCGGGCCGCGGACGTCGACGCCGCGATGGAGCGCGATCCGGATCTGGACGCGGTCGCCATCGTGACGCCGACCGCCTACGGCTCCGGCGCGAACGTGGAGGCCATCGCCGCGGCCTGCCATCGCCGCGGCGTGCCCCTGCTGGTCGACGAGGCCTGGGGCACTCACATCGCCTTCCACCCGTGCCTGCCGACCGCGGCGATCCAGGCCGGCGCCGAGGTCGTGACGCAGAGCGTGGAACGCTCCGGCGGCGGGCGGGCCTGCGTCGTGCTGACCGGCGGCGACCTCGTCGATCCGGCCCGGCTGCGAGCGGATCTGGAACAGGTCACGCCGGGCGGCACGCCCGAGCCGGTCCTGCGGTCGATCGACGGGTTCCGCGACCTGATGACGCGCCAGGGCGACCGCCTGCTGGACGCGGCGCTGGACCGGGCCGAGCTGCTGCGCCTGCGGCTGGCGGGCATGGCCGGGCCGGACGTGCTGGACGGGAGCGTTCTCGGGCACCACGGCGTGGCGGAGTGGGATCCGCTGACGGTCGTCGTGGACGTGGCCGGGCTGGGGGTCACCGGCGGCGAGGCCCGGAGCCGGCTGCGCGAGCGCGTCCCGGTACGCCTCGCGGACGCTCACCGGGTGGTCCTCGCCCTGCCGTACGCGGAAAATGCCGCCCAGGGCGACCCGGTCGCCGAGGCCTTCCGGTCGCTCGCCCGATCCGCCGCGAAAGAGCCGGCATCGGTCTGACGTCCGGTGCCGGGCCCTTGACCGGGCTCTCTTGTGGACTACGGCGGCGGCCGGCGGCCGTGCGGCCCGGTCGAGGGGTCAGACACATCGCGGACTTTTGATACTGTCCTCCGCTATGGCCGAGTTCTTCCAGGTCGAGCTGGACACGCTCGCTCAATACGCCACGACGTTGCAGCAGGCCCAGCAGCAACTTGCCGACCTGCCGAAGCTGTTGTCCGGCAACGACACCCAGCTGGGCAACGGCAAGCTCAACGACGCCGCCGGGGACTTCCAGCACTGCTGGGAGTACGGCGCGAAGCAGCTGGGCGAGCTGGTCGCCGAGACGACCGGCGCGGTGCGCGACGTGCAGCAGGCGTACACCGGCACGGACAAGGCGATCGCCGACGCGGTGTCTTCGCTCAAGCAGCCGCTCGGCATGATCAACCAGGCCCTCTAGGAGCTGGCCCGATGGCACCCGCTGACACCGTCCGGCCCGGCTCCGCGCTCGCCGCCGATCCCGGCCTGGCCGCCACGCTGGCCGCCGCGATCCCGCCGCTGCAGGCCGCCGCCGCGTCCGGCGGCCGGGACGCCAAGCGCGCGCTGGCCAACGCCGTCGACACGTATTCCCTGCTCGCGGCCCTGCCGTGGCAGCGGATGACCTACCGGATCGGGCACTGGGCGTCCGAGGCGAACACCTGGAAGGCGCTACTCACGTTCGACGCCTGGGAGTCGTACCGGTGGCAGCGCAACGAGGAGCGGTTCCAGGTGCTCGACCCGCACGGCGGGCAGCGGCTGGGCGAGCTCTACACCCAGGCGGAGCTGCGGCGGCTCAACGGCGGGCCGTACGCGGCGCCCGAGGTGCTCGGGCCGCCCGGCGGGACTCTCGAGTTCGCCGGGGACCCGGCCACGATCGGGGTCTACCGGCCGCCTGGCGGCGCTGCCGGCGCCATCCGGCTCACCTGGAACCCCTACCTCAACCACGAGGTGCTGCGGGACGGCATCAAGGCGCTGCGCGAGGGCGCGGCCGACCGATTGCCGCCGCCGTACCAGTTCGTCGACTGGGATCTGCTCGACAAGTACCGGGTGTGGTTCACCGAGTCGCGCGACAAGCCGGCCGGCAAGGCGCCGTGGGCGGCCGAGGCGCGGCTCTATCGTCCGGGCGGGCCGCCGCAGTTCGGAAAATCCCGCTAGGAGGGGTCGGATTTCATGGGGGCCGTCACGACGTACCCGAATATCGGTTTTGATCCTTGCCCCGGCTCGGTCGACAGCGTTTCGTCGCTGCAGCAGCGCATCTCAACCGCCGCCGCGTCGATGCGCCAGGCGAACGAGCTGATGAGCCGGCTGCGCTCGGACGACTCCGCGGTGTGGCGCGGCCAGGCCGGCGACGCCTTCCGGCAGCACCTCAACTCGACGCTGATCGAGGACCTGGGCAAGGCCAACCAGTCGCTGAACCAGGCGGTCACCACGCTGCACGGGTGGGGCGTCTCGCTCGGCGGGTTCCGGCAGCGCGCGGCGGCCCTCGAGCAGGAGGCCGCGCAGGCCAACCGCGAGGTAGAGGCGGCTAAGTCGCGGCATCAGCAGGCGGCCGGCAATCCCGACCTCGGGCTGGCCGGGCAGTTCTTCAGCACCGACGCCGAGCTGCAGAGCGCGCAACGACGGCTCGACAGCGCCGCGCTCGCCTTGCGGAACGCGACCGCCGATCTCGATGCGGCCGAGGACAAACTTGCGGCCGTACGACGAAAGGCGCGCGACCTCAACGACGAGTGGGACGACGCGTCGAACCGGGCGGCCGGCGAGCTCAAGCACGCCGCCGAGTTCGCGCCGCACAAGCCCGGCCTGCTGAGCCGGATCGGCAAGGGCATCGCGCACGCCGTCGACGCGGTCGGCGACTGGGTCTCCGACCACCTCGACGACATCCACGCGGTGCTCAGCACCGTCTCGGCGATCTCGGGGCTGATCGCGCTGTGCACGCCCCCGCCGATCGACGCGATCGCGCTCGGCGTCTCGCTGGTCGCCGGGGCCGGGGCGCTGGCCACCACGCTGGCCGACCCGAAAGTTCGCGGCGACCTCGGTGAGATCTTGCACGGAAACTTCTCCGGCAACTGGGGCTCGATGCTGCAGCTGGGCGGCGACGTGATCGGGCTGGTGCCCGGCGTCGGCGTGGCCACCAAGTCGATCAAGGCGGGCGGCGAGCTGTTCGCCGAGGGCGCGCGCGGCATGCCCACGATCGTCGACATCGCCAGCAGCGTGGCGCACGACCCCGGCATCGTGATGAAGCAGGTCGCCAAGATCCCGAAGATCGGCGACGCGCTGGAGGGCATGCGGCTGCTGGAGCCGGGCGCCGCGTCGATCCCGGGCGCGACGGCCGACATGCTCAACTTCGTCAACAAGACGGTCGGCTCGGCCAAGAAGACCATCACCACGACCTGGGACGGAGTGACCGGTGGCGGAGACGACTGAGATCCCGGTCTGGCTGTCGATCCCCGAGGGGTACGCGGAGCTGCCGCTCGAGGACATCGCGTCCACCGTGGACCTGACCCGGCGGCTGGTGGACGAGCTCGGGACCGAGGAACAGCGCGAGGCGGGCGAGTTCGTGTTCAGCTCGCTGTACTTCTTCCTGTCGGCGCTGGCCGAGCGGAACGCGGTGTACTGCGGGATCGGGCGGCACACCTCGGCGCTCGACGGCCGGCTGATCACGTCGTCGCTGGTCGTCACCGTGATGGACTTTCCCGGCGAGCGGAACCCGCGGCTGGTGCTGCGCGACGTGCTGCTCGGCAAGGCGCGGGCGGAGGAGGAAGGGCAGGCGGACATCGTCGACCTGTCGCGCGGGCCGGCCGCGTTCTTCGAGCACACGCTGTCGCTGCCCAATCCGGCCACGCCCGGGGCCGAGGTGCCGGTGTGGCAGCTGGAGGCGTTCGTGCCGGCGCCGGGCGGGGACCGGCTGGTGACGATCGAGCTGTCCACGCCGTTCACGGAGCACGGGCCGCAGTACCGGACGATGGTGGTGGAGATGGCGAACGCGGTGGCGTTCGAGCCGCCCGCGTCAGCCGACCCGCTGGCCGCCCTGCTCGGGTGAGGTTCACGGATACTGAACGTTTCGCGTTCAGCTGGGCCCCGTGTATCCTGACGGTTCCCGTTCAGCAATAGGCGAGCCGAGGGACGACCACGATGAATGCCACGCCGTCGGCGCCCGGCCTCTCTTCTGCCTCTCCCGCCCCGGCCACCGGCCCCTCTTCTGCCTCTGGCGCCCACGCCCCGTCGGCGCCCGGCCGGCCCCGGGATCCGGGTGTCGACCGGCGGATCGGCCGGGCCGCGCTGGACGTCTTCGGCGACGCCGGCTGGGCGGGTTTCGCGATGGAAGCGGTCGCGAGGCGCGCCGGCGTCGGCAAGGCGTCGCTCTACCTGCGGTGGAACAACAAGGAGGCGCTGCTCACCGACGCGCTGGCGCTGGGCCTGCCCGAGGTCGCCGACGTCGACACCGGCACCCTGCACGGCGACCTGATCGAGCTGGCGACCCAGATGCTCGACCTCTACCTCGGCCCCACCAGCCGGGCCGCGATGCGCCTGAGCCTGGAAGCGGCGAGCATCCCCGGCGTCGCCGAACATTACGAGGCCATGCGTACGGCGCAGGTCCGGGCCGCCCGCGCGATCGTGCGCCGCGGCATCGACCGGGGTGAGATCCCCGCCGCCACCTCGGTCACCCTGCTGCTGGACACGCTGGTGGGCGGCGCGATGATGCACGCGATCACCACCCCGGCGCGCCAGCGGGCGGAGCTCGACCCCGCCTCCTATGCCCGGCGCCTGGTCGACTTCCTGCTGCACCCGGTGCGCGCATGATCATCACAGGTACGGAACAGCACGACGCCTGGCAGCGGCGCGTCCTGCCGCCGGTCGAGCAGGTACGCCCCGGCGTCTGGTCGATCCCGGTCCCGATCCCGCGCAGCCCGCTGCGGTACACGCTGAGCTATGCGTTCCTCGACGACGGCGGCGTGCTGCTGATCGACCCGGGTTGGGACTCCCCTGCGGGCCGGGAAGCGCTGGCTGCCGGCCTCGGCGTCGCGGGCGCGGCGATTGCCGACGTCACCGGCGTCGTCGCCACGCACGTGCACCCCGACCATCACGGGCTCAGCGGCTGGGTGCGCGAGCGGAGCGGCGCCTGGATCGGCATGCACCCCGTCGAGGCGCAGACCCTTCCGGCACGTCGGTGGCGCGACCGGGATCCGGCCGGCGACCGCGCCTGGCTGCTGCGGCACGGCGTACCGGAAAGTTTCGCGGCCGAGATCGCGATGGATCCCGCGAAAATTGCCGCCTTCGTCGGCATGGCCGAACCGGACCGCGCCATCGAGGACGGCGACCTGCTGCCGCTCACCCGGCACGAGGTGCGCGCGGTGTGGACGCCCGGGCACACCCCCGGCCACCTCTGCCTGCACGACGAGTCCGCCGGCATGCTGCTCACCGGCGACCACCTGCTGCCCCGGATCAGCCCCAACATCGGCGTGCACGGCGGCGACGAGGGCGACCCGCTCGGCGCCTACCTGGACTCGCTGGAGCACGTGACCAAGTTCGCCGACGACGAGGCGCTGCCCGCCCACGAATACCGGTTCCGCCAGATCGACGACCGCGCCGCCGCCCTGATCCGCCACCACGACGAGCGGGGAGCGGAGATCCTCGGCGTGATCGCGCGGCACGGCGCACCCACCGCGTGGCAGATCGCGGCGGAGCTGAGCTGGTCGCGCGGCTGGGCGGCGCTGCACGGGATGCTGCGGCGGATGGCCCTGGCCGAGACGCTCGCGCACTTGCAGCACCTGGCCGCGATCGGCGCCGTCCGCCCGGCCGACGGGGAGCCGGCCCGGTGGCGGGTCCGCTAGACGTAAGGTCGTACGGCCTGTCCACGGTTGCGGCCGTGAGCGTCCGCGGTGCGGGCGGCCGCGACGATCAGCTCGACCAGCGGGGCGCCCGTCAGCACCACGGGCTCCAGGCTCGGCCGCACGACGGTTGAGCAGCGGCACGAACACCGTGCCGGGGCCGATCGCCGGCGCCATGTCGATCAGGTGGGGTTGGGCCAGGGCGGCACGATCTCAGGGCTCGGCGGTTTCAGGGCTCGGCGGTTTCAGGGCTCGGCGGTTCAGGGCTCGGCGGTTCAGCGCTCGGCGGTTCAGCGCTCGGCGGTTCAGCGCTCGGCGGTTCAGCGCTCGGCGGTTCAGCGCTCGGCGGTTCAGGGCTCGGCGGTTCGGGGCTCGGCGGTCCAGGCGGAGTCGAGGGCGCGGTCGATCACCCGGCGCCAGCCGGCCGGGACGGCGGGGTCGCGGCTGGCGGTGCCGGCCAGCCAGAGGAGGCTGAGCAGATCGTCCTCGGTGAAGCCGGGCGAGAGCGAGCCGTCGCGGTGCGCGTCGCGGACCAGGGCGCGGCCCAGGTCGGTCGAGACGGCGCAGATGTCGAGCAGCGCCACGGCGTCGGGGAACCGTCGCAGCAGGGCGTCGTTGAGCGCCGGGTCGCCGCTCTGCAGCTCGATCATGCCGCGGACGAAAGTTTCCAGGCGTTGTTTCGGCGTGGCCAGCGCGTCCACCCGTGCGGCCAACTCGCGCAGCCGGGCGCCGAGGACGTCGGGAACGACGGCGTCGATCAGGCCTTCGCGCCCGCCGAAATGGTTGTACAGCGTGCCGATGCTCACCCCGGCCGCGCGCGCGATCTCGTAGAGCGACGCGTCGAGGCCGTTCGCCAGGAACTGCTCGAGGGCGGCCTTGCGCAGCTTGGCGGCGTTGTCGCGCGCGTCGCGCCGGGGCGCTCTGGTGGCCGTCATGCCGCTCCCGCCTGAGATCTCGTGGCCGTCGTGCCGCTCCACCCTGATTTTGAATGCCTGCTCAAGATAGTGCTAACTTTCTTGAGCGGTACTCAACTTTACTGGAAGGCGGCCGCATGCTCACCATCGACGTCTGGGCGGACGTGCTCTGCCCGTGGTGCTACCTCGGCGAGGAGCGTCTGAGCAAGGCCGTCGCGCAGTCGCCGCACGCCGGCGAGATCGAGCTGAGGATCCACACCTTCGAGCTCGACCCCGGCTCCTCGACGACGGTCACGCCGCTGCTCGACTACCTTTCGCGAAAGATGGGGATGTCGCCGGCGCAGGCCCGCTCGATGGAGGAGGGCATGGCCCGGATGGCCGCCGAGGACGGGCTGGCCTACGAGCTGGACCGCCCGGCCGCGAGCACCTTCGACATGCTGCGCCTGGTGCAGCTCGGCAACGAGCACGGCGTCGGCTGGGACTACCTGCGGGCGATGCAGGCCGAGGTCTTCGGCGGCAACTTCGACGCGTACGAGCACAGCACGCTCACGAAACTTGGCGAGCAAGTGGGCCTTCCCGGCGACGAAATTCGCGACGTGCTGGCCACCGACCGGTACGCGGACGCCGTGCGCGCCGACCACAACGAGGCGATCAGCCTGGGCGCGCGGGGTGTGCCGTTCACGGTGCTCGGTGGGCGGCTCGGCATTCCCGGCGCGGTCGCCACCAAGCAGTACGCGGCCGCCATCAAGCAGGCGTGGGCCCAGGTCAATGCCGAGGGATGACGTTCCGCAGCGCCCGCTCATCCTGGTCGACGGCGGCGGCTACTGCGACCCGGTGACCGGCCTGTGCGGCCCGGCCGGCGATGCCGCAGCAGCGGCCGACGACGTCACAGCACCGGCCGGCGACCTCAGCAGCGCCAGCGGCACCCGCAGCGCCAGCGGCACCCGCAGCGCCAGCGGCACCCGCAGCGCCGGCGACGCCAGCGGTGCCGGCGGGATCAGCGACGCCAACGGCATCAGCGTCAGCGGCATCAGCGACGCCGGCGACGCGACAACACGAATGGCCGAGCCGGACGCGCCGGCGTGGGACGACACCCGGCCGGCGCCAGCCTGAGGAAGCGCGGCCCCCGGATCGTGTCCAGACCAGGCCCCCGGGTGCCGGGAGCGGGTCAGGGGACGACCGTCACCGGCCAGCGGCCGGCGCGGACCAGCTTGACCGCGAGCGAGCCCGCGATCCGGTGCAGCATCTTCGTGGAGCGGCCCACGATCACGGCGTCGGCGTGGACCTGTTCGGCGACGTCGATCAGCTCCGCGTACGGCTCGCCGGTGCGCACGACCAGCTCGATGTCGACGGCGAGCGGGGAGACCCGTTGCTCGATGGCCGAGCGGAGCTCCCGCTCGACCGCGTCCTGTGCCTCGATCACCGCGCTGGCAGCGCCGGCCAGCGGCACCACCGGCGCCGACAGCGTGCGGACGTAGACGGCGACGAGCCGGGCGCCCTGCCGGCGGGCGAGACCGGCCGCATAGGCGGCGGCGTGCAACGAGGAGTCGGAACCGTCGATGCCCACGACGATGGTGCCGGGGCCGTCGGTGTGACGGTCGGGCCGGCCGCGCGGCTTGAGGTCGTCGTCGGTCATGGCACCGTCCACTTTATGGCGGCTCGGGGCCGCCCGCTCTGCCCGCATCGCATCGATGCATCGATCGCCGAAAGCATCGCAGACGAAGCCGGCGCGTCAACCACCGGCGCGGCGGAATGGGCCGGCGGGAAGGGCCGGGCCGGCCCTTTCCGCAACCTATCGGTGCTGGACCTCGCGCTCGTAGTCGATCGCGTCGGGAGCGCCGCCGAACTCGTCCGCGATCTCGCCGGCCACATCGTCCGCCGAAGCCGCTCGCGCGGTCGAGCCCTCGCCGTGCGGGCCGGCCGCCATCGCGGCGTCCGCCGCGGCCAGCGGGCGGTGGCCGGTGGCGAGGACCAGCACGCCGAACAGGACCGCGACGGCGCCGACCACGAACGGAACGTGGATGTTCCAGTGGTCGACCATCTTGCCGGCGGCGTAGGGCGCGAGGCCGCCGCCGATGAACCGCACGAAACCGTACGCGGCGGAGGCGACCGGCCGCTCGACCGGCGAGACCAGCATGACCGCCTGGGTGGTCAGCGTGTTGTTGATGCCGGCCACGGCGCCGGAGGCGATCACGCAGACGATCACCGCCCAGCGGTTGTCGGTGAAGACGCCGATCAGCAGGATGAGCACGGCGAACAGCGACAGCGCGCCGTACAGCGAGGGCGCGGTGCCGAACTTGCGCTGCAGCCAGGGCGCGCCGGTGATCGAGAAGAAGGCCAGTAGCAGGCCCCAGGCGAAGAACACGAAGCCGAGCTGGACGGCGCTGAGCTCCATCGGGTACGGCGCGTAGCCGAGCATCGTGAAGAAGCCCCAGTTGTACAGCAGCGCCGTGATTCCCATGGTGAGCAGGCTCCGGTGCCGCAGCGCCCTGATCGGTGCCAGCAGCGGCGTTTTCTGCGCGGGGCGCGGGGTCTTGTCGAGCAGCACGGCGGTGGCGAGCAGCGCGATCGCCATCAGCACCGCGACGCCGAAGAACGGGCCGCGCCAGCTGATGTTGCCGAGCAGGCCGCCGAGCAGCGGGCCGGCCGCGATGCCGAGGCCGAGCGCGGCCTCGTACATGACGATCGCGCCGGCGAATCCGCCGGACGCCGACGCCACGATGACCGCCAGGGACGTGGCGATGAACAGCGCGTTGCCCAGGCCCCAGCCGGCCCGGAAGCCGACGATGCCGTTGATCGAGCCGGACAGGCCGGCCAGCGCCGCGAACACGACGATCAGCGCGAGGCCGGTGATCAGCGTCCGCTTGGCGCCGATGCGGCTGGAGACCCAGCCGGTGAACAGCATGGCGACCGCGGTGACCAGCAGGTAGCTGGTGAACAGCAGGCTGACCTGGCTCGGGGTCGCGTCCAGCTGCTTCGACAGGGCGGGCAGGATCGGGTCGACCAGCCCGATGCCCATGAAGCTGACGACGCAGGCGAACGCGACGGCGTACACGGCCTTGGGCTGTTTGAAGATCGTATTTCCGGCCGCTGAAGCCACCGGGTCACCTCCACGCGAAAGAATGAGCGAGCCCATACTAACTGCATGATGCAGCTATAGGCTGGGGTGCGCGCGGAGGGATGGATCACACCGCAGTGCTTTCTCATAGAGCAAACTTGCTCAGTGAGAAAGATCGGAGGATACTTGGGTTCGGCAACCATCGATCGCTCGGGGAAGGCATCGCGGTGAACGGCATCGGCGCACGACTTCACGACCTTCTGCGGGTGATCCGCCTGACCAAGCAGCGCCGCTCGGAGGAGCGGACCGCGGTCCCCGGTGGCGCGCTCGGGATGCTCCGCATCATCGACCGGCTCGGCGACGGCGCGCACGCCCGTGAGCTCGCTGCCCAGGCCGCGCTCGACCCCTCCACGGTCAGCCGGGCGGTGGCGGCGCTCGTCGCGGACGGGCTGGTCGCCCGGCAGCCGGATCCGCACGACGGACGGGCGACCACGCTCGCCGTCACCCCGGCCGGCCGGGCCGCCCTCGCCGACGCCCTCGACTGGTATCAGCGGCTGGTCGACCGGGCCCTCGCCGACTGGACGCCGGACGAGATCGCGGCCTTCGACCGGCAACTCGGCCGGTTCACCGAGGCCATGCAGGACGCGTTGACCACAACTTCATTCACCACGACCGGAAACCTGGAGGTCGCGCGATGAGCGCACCCACCACCACCGCGCAGACCGCGGGCTCGGAGCCGATGAGCCATCGGCGGACGCTCGAGGCGCTCAGCGGCCTGCTGCTCGTGCTCTTCGTCGCGATGTTGTCGAGCACCGTCGTCTCGACCGCGCTGCCGAAGATCATCGGTGCGCTGAACGGGTCGCAGACCCAGTACACCTGGGTGGTCACCGCCACCCTGCTGGCCGCGACGGCGACCACGCCGATCTGGGGCAAGCTCGCCGACCTGTTCAACAAGAAGCTGCTGATCCAGATCTCGATCGTGATCTACGTGCTCGGCTCGCTGGTCGCCGGCCTCTCGCAGACCGCCGGACAGCTGATCGCCGCCCGCGCCTTCCAGGGCATCGGCGTCGGCGGCCTCCAGGCCCTGGTGCAGGTCGCGATCGCCGCGATGATCCCGCCCCGCGAGCGCGGGCGGTACAACGGCTACCTCGGCGGCGTCATGGCCCTGGCCACCGTCGGCGGTCCGCTGCTGGGCGGCCTGATCGTCGACACCTCGTGGCTCGGCTGGCGCTGGTGCTTCTACATCGGCGTGCCGGTCGCCGTCGTCGCGCTGGTGCTGCTGCAGGCGACGCTGCACTTGCCGACCCTGCGCCGGGACAACGTCAAGATCGACTACCTGGGCGCGTCGCTGATCGCCGCCGGGGTGAGCCTGCTGCTGGTCTGGATCTCGTTCGTCGACAGCTCCTTCGGGTGGCTGTCGTGGCAGACGTACGCGATGGTCCTGGGGTCTTTGATCTTGCTGGGCCTCGCCGTGTGGGTGGAATCGCGCGCGGCCGAGCCGATCGTGCCCCTGCAGATCGTGCGCGAGCGAAACACCGCGCTCGCTATTTTCGCAAGTCTTGCCGTCGGCATGGCGATGTTCGGGGGCGCGGTCTTCCTCGGGCAATATTTCCAGATCGGCCGCGGTTACAGCCCGACCGAAGCCGGCCTGCTCACCATCCCGCTGATGGCCGGCGTGCTGCTCACCTCGATCGTCTCCGGGCGCCTGATCACCGCGAGCGGAAAGATCAAGCCGTACATCATCGCCGGCACGCTCGTGCTGGTCGCCGGCTTCGCCGCACTCAGCGTCATCGACCACGACACCCCGCTCTGGTACGTCGGCGTGGGCATGTTCCTGGTCGGCGCGGGCGTCGGCATGTCGATGCAGAACCTGGTGCTCGCCGTGCAGAACTCCGTCGCCCTCAAGGACATCGGCGCGGCCAGCTCCACGGTCGCGTTCTTCCGCTCGCTCGGCGGCACGATCGGCGTCTCGGTGCTCGGCGCGGTGCTCGCCCGGCGGGTGGCCGACCAGGTCACCGAGGGCCTGACCGCGGCCGGCATCCCGGCGAGCGGCAGCGGCGGGAGCAGCTCGCTCAACCTGACCGCGCTGCCCGAGCCGATCGTGCACATCATCCGGGCCGCCTACGGCGACGCGACGGGTCACATCTTCTTGCTTTCGGCAATTATCGCGATCGTCGGCGTGCTCGCGGCGCTGGCGCTGCGGCCGGTCACGCTGCGTGACAGCCTTGACCTGCCTGCCGAGCTGAAGGCGGCCGCGGTCGCGGCCGACGCGGTGGACGGGGCGCCCGCCATCGATCAGGTGGCGGAGCCGGCGGGCCGGCACCGCGGGCCGGTGGACCAGGCGCGGGGGCCCGCCGACCAGGCTCGCGGGCCGGTCGACCAGGTGCGGGGGTAAGGAAAGTCTCCATTCCCCAGGGCGAAGTCGACGTGTCGATGTGATGACATGGGATACGTCGGTGGAACAGTCAGCATCGGAGAGGCCCATGCAGTCGCGTACGGATCTTGTCGAAGACCTCATGGGCCGCTTCCCGCACGTGCCGCGCGAAGCGGTGATCAAGGAAGACCTGCTGCGTGGCGGGCTGGCCTTCGACGAGTCGGCGCTGACCGACAACGAGGACGGGGACGTCAAGCCGAAGTCGTACTTCATCTTTTCGTTCGACCACCGAACATTGCCGGAGCTGGGCGAGGCGGCCCTGCGCCGCCCGCCCGAGGAGATCGTCCTGCTGGGCGGTCCCTATGACCTGCGCCGGACGGTTGTCTCGGTCCGCACCAACCCGGACTCGCCCTACCGGGTCAAGGCCGGCGAGGACGGGCAGCTCCGGCTCTTCCTCGATGGCCGGCCGATCGCCGAGGTGGGCCTGCCGCCGATGCCCGACTACTACCGGCACACGCTCGCCAACGGCAAGCAGGTGATGGAGGTGGCCCCGACGATCCAGTGGGGCTACCTCGTCTACCTGACGGTGTACCGGCTGTGTCAGTATTTCGGCGCCACCGAGGAGTGCCAGTACTGCGACATCAACCACAACTTTCGCCAGCACAAGGCGGCCGGCCGGCCGTACACCGGGGTCAAGCCGGTCGAGGAGGTGCTCGAGGCGCTCGAGATCATCGACAAGTACGACGCGGCCAAGGCGTCGCAGGCATACACGCTGACCGGCGGCAGCGTCACGCGGAAAGTCGACGGGCTCGCCGAGGCCGATTTCTACGGCCGGTATGCGCAGGCCATCGAGGAAAGATTTCCGGGGCGGTGGATCGGCAAGGTGGTCGCGCAGGCGCTGCCCCGGGCCGACGTCCAGCGCTTCAAGGACTACGGGATCAGTATCTACCACCCCAACTTCGAAGTGTGGGACAAGCGGCTGTTCGAGCTCTACTGCCCGGGCAAGGAGCGCTACGTGGGCCGCGCCGAGTGGCATCGCCGGATCCTGGAGTCGGCCGAGGTGTTCGGCCCGCGAAATGTCATCCCGAATTTCGTGGCCGGCGTGGAGATGGCCGAGCCGTTCGGTTTCCGCACGGTCGACGAGGCGATCGAGTCGACCACCGAGGGCCTGCAGTACTTCATGTCCCGCGGCATCCTGCCCCGCTTCACCACCTGGTGCCCCGAACCGACCACTCCCCTGGGCCGCACCAACCCGCAGGGTGCGCCGCTGGAGTACCACATCCGGCTGCTGGAGGCCTACCGGGCGACGATGGAGGCCAACGGCCTGTCCAGCCCGCCCGGGTACGGCCCGGCCGGCGCCGGGCGCGCGGTCTTCTCGGTGAGCTCGTTCATGGACAGCCTCCCCGCCAACGATTAAGACCGACCTTTCCGCGTACGAGTCGGGGCCGGCGCTCTGGTGCGCCGGCCCCTTCGCGTACTCGTGGCTCTTTAAGGCCGTGACTCTCTTTCCGGACGGGTCAGCAGGTGGCCTCGCCGGACTGGGCCGGCACGCTCACCGCGTTCCACGCCGCCTTCACCGAGTTGAACTGGGTGCAGCTGCCCGGGAACAGGCTCTTCGCGGCCTGCAGCGTCCACTTCCGGTAATTGGGGTAGGAGGAGGCGGACGTCTTCAGCAGCATCGCGTTGTACATGATCTTGATGGCGTTCTGGATGCCGACGCCGGTCACCGAGCTGCCGTTGCAGGTCGGGCTGGACGGCTGGCCGTTGCCGCTCGAGCCCTGCGCGAGCAGGTAGAACCAGTGGTTGCCGGGGCCGGCCGCGGCGTGCACTTCCTGGTTCGGCGTCTTGCTCGAGTAGCAGTTCGAGTGGCCGAGCGCCGACGGGTTGTACATGTTGCGGATCGGGCCGCTGCCGACCAGGTTGACCTCCTCGCCGACCAGGTAGTCCGGCGGGTCGTTCGGGTTGTTGATGTACCACTCGGTCGCCGCGCCGAACGTGTCCGCGACGAACTCCTGGGTGCCCCGGCGGGAGATGCCGCCCGGGGTTCGGTCGTCGATGCCGTGGCCGAGCTCGTGGCCCACCACGTCGGCCGCCGAGATCCACTGACCGGCCCGGTTCTTGCCGATCTGCACCTGGGTGCCGTCGTAGTACGCGTTCTGGTCGTTCAGGCCGATCCGGATCGGCCAGGCGCCGCCGGAGCCGTTCTGGCCGTTGCGGCCGAGCCAGGACGACAGCATGGCGAACTGCTTCTGCGCGACGTAGAACGCGTCGACGCCGCCGGTCTCCCGGTTCGTGCCGCTGCCGTTGCCCCAGACGTTGTCCGAGCCGCTGAAGGTGGCGTTACCCGAGGCGTTCTGGGCCCGGATCGTGGTGTGCGACGGGTCCTGCATCAGATACGTCGAGCCGGACTTGGTGGTGTCGATCGAGACCGAGCCGTAGATCCACCCGTTGCCCGAGCCGGCAACCTCGGTGACGTGCTCCTCGGTGCCGAGTACCTTGCCGGTGAGGGCGTCCACGTTCACGGTGAGCCGGCTGACGCCCTCGGCGCTGGTGCCGTTGATGGTGGACTGCCAGGCGAGCCGCGCGGCCCGGCCCTCGTCGGCGACCACGACAAGTTTCGTGCCCTCGACGCTGCGCACCGACTTGAGCTGCTTCTTCGCGGTCGCGAGCGCGGCCGTGCCGGAAACCTTCGGCGTGATCGACAGCTCGCCGATCGCGCTCGTCTGCGCGACCGAAGTGTAGAGCGCGGCGCCCCGCGCGTCGGTCATGACGACGAAGTCGCCGCCCTCCACGGGCAGGCCCTTGTACGAGCGGGTGTAGGGGATGTATCTGAACCCGCCGGCCGTGATGGGCGCCTGGCGCTGGAACGTGTCCGAGGCGCTGGCGTGCAGGTAGCCGGGGTTGGCGGCGACCAGGGCGTCGGCGGCCGCGGCCGGCGAGACGGCGGCGGGCGCGGAGGGCTGGGCGAGGGCCGGCCCGGCGGTCAGCGCCGCGGCGACCGCGGTCGCGGTCCCCACGGCGACGACGAGGGGGATACGGAACATGGCGTGCTCCTTCTCCGCCCGAGGGGTGACGGGCGGGATCGACTCCGGCGCGGCCGGGTAACCGCAAACCGGCGTTACGAAGGAAGACGCTAGTTATCGTCATCAATCTCCGAAATAGGGGAAACCCTTGCACGTCCGCATCCCGCCGTGTCCGCTTTGCGGTAGGTGCGAAGGGCCGCCCCGCTCTCCCCGCGCGCCCGCACCCGCTCTCCCGGCGCGCCCGCACCCGCTCTCCTGGCGCGTCCGCGGCTGGGCGGGAGCGGCTCGGCCGGAAAACCATTTGACCGCACCGATAATCTGATCCTCCGTACTTGCGGCAGTCCGTGAGGCGGGAGGGGCCCTGTCCCTCTCGACCTACGGAGCCGTTGTGCGTCTCTCGTTTCTCCTGGTCACCGTGTTCGTCGACATGCTCGGCCTCGGCCTGATCGTGCCGATCGTGCCCGCCCTCCTCGGCGACGTCACCGGCGGACCGGCCGCGGCCGTGCTGTGGTCCGGCGTGCTCGGTTCGGTCTTCGGCGTGCTGCAGTTCGCCGGCTCGCCGCTGCTGGGCCGGATCGCCGACCGCTACGGCCGCCGGCCGGTGCTGCTCGTCTCGCTGTCCTGCCTGGGCGTCGACTGGCTGGCACACGCGCTCGCGTCCGGCCCGTGGACGCTGCTCGCTTTCCACGCCATTGCCGGGGCCTTCGCGGGCACAAACACCGTGGTCAACGCCTACATCGCCGATGTCACCCCGCCGTCCGGGCGGGCCCGCGCCTACGGTCTGGCGGGCGCGGCCTTCGGGTTGGGTTTCGTCGCCGGCCCCACGATCGGCGGCCTGCTCGGCGCGGTCGACGTGCGGCTGCCGTTCTACACCGCGGCCGCGCTCTCTTTCGCGAATGTCGCCTACGGCTGGCTGGTGCTCCCCGAGTCGCGCGCCGGCGACCGCAGGACGCCGCTGACCCTGCGCACGGCCGACCCGGTCGGGGCGGTCCTGGCCGTGCTGCGCCGGCCGGTGCTCGGCCGGCTCGCCCTCGCCCGCTTCTGCGCCGACATCGCCCGGATGACCCAGCAGTCGACCTGGGCGTTCTTCCTCACCCACCAGTTCGCCTGGGGCACCGCGCACGTCGGCTTCGTCATCGCGGCCGGCGCGCTCGCCGGCGCGATCTTCCAGTCCTGGGCCGTCGGGCCGGTCGTCCGGTGGCTCGGCGATCGGCGGGCCGCCGTGCTCGGCAGCCTGGTCGGCGCCGCCGTCTTCGCCGGGACCGCCCTCGTCTCGGCGCCGTGGATGCTCTACGTGCTCCTGGCGGTCGGAGTGCTCGGCTCGGCCGGTGGCGCCGCGGCGCAGGCGTGGATCTCGCGCTGCGCCGGGGACGACGAGCAGGGCCGCGTCCAGGGCGCCCTGACCGGGATCGGCGCAATCGCGGAAACTTTCGTCCCGGTGGCGGCGGGGGCGGCGTTCGGCGCGCTCATCGCGTACGACAGAACGGGGTTGATCGTTGTGGGTGCGGCGCTCTTCGCGGGTGGGTCGACGCTACTGCTCGCTTTCGCCGACGGCCGGAAAGGTGACCACCATCGCGACGCCGGGGTCCCGGGCCTCGGCGAACGCCCGGCCACCGTGGGCCTCGGCGAGCTGGCGGACGATCCAGAGGCCTAACCCCACGCCGTCGGGGCCGCCCACGGCGAACTGGCCGAACAGGTTTGGGCGGAGGCTCTCGGGAATGCCGCCTCCGTGGTCGCGGACCTCGAGGCGGCCGGTGGGGCCGTCGCGGGTGAGGGAGACGACGACCGGCGGGCGGCCGTAGCGCAGCGCGTTGCCGACCAGGTTGACGACGATCTGCTCGAAACGCTGGCGGTCCACGTCGATGGAAAGTTTCTCGTCGATCGCGACAGTCACGTCGGCATCGGCGCGCACGTAGTGCAGGGCGTCGTCGACCAGCGCGCGGGCGTCGACGCGCCGGCGGTCCAGCTGGAGGTGGCCGGAACTGGAGATCCGGTCGAGGTCGAGCAGACCCTCGGCGAGACGGGAGATGCGGGCGGTCTGGCGCAGGGCCGCGTCGAGCATGCGGACGGTCGGGCCGCTCGCGCCGTCCCGCAGTTCCTCGAGGGTGAAACGGACGGTGGCGAGCGGCGACCGCACGTCGTGGGCGAGGGTGCTGACCATGGCGGCGCGCCACTGCTCGATGCGGGCCAGGCGCTCGCGGTCCTCCCGCAGGTGGCGGTCCTGGGCCTCGATCAGCAGCGCCACCGTCAGGGCGGCGGGCATGAGGATCACCGCGCTGCCCAGGATGATCGGCGGCTGGCGGGTGAGCACCAGCGGAAGAAGGTAGGCGAGCGTGGCCGGGGCGAAATAAGCGAGCAGGATCCAGCGCGGGAAATGCAGAGCGGCCCAGGCGTAGAGCAGCACGAGGAAGGGGCCGGTGCCGGCGGCGATGCCGCCGAACGACCACGTAGCGAGGCCGAGGACCGCGAAGCCGGGCACGCCCAGCGCGGCCGGGGCGTACGCGTGCAGCCGCTCCCACGGGATCAGCAGGGCGACCAGGGCGGTGAGCAGGTCAGCCGCGGCGACCAGCAGGAAGCGGTGCGAGCTGCCGGGCTGGTTGGCGATGCTCACCAGGGCGAGGAATCCCGCCAGCGCGAAGAGCGCCGTGGCCTGCCGAGCCGCGGCGCGCGGCCCGGTCCCGAGCAGGCGAAAGGGTCCGCTTCTTTCTATTTCCCCACCATATTTCCGCGTCGCCCCGGCCGGATCGTTCCCGGCTTTCCGGGAGAGCGAGGGGTGCCCTCGCCAACGATCGTTTGCATCGACCTCGGCGAGCCGGCGCCCACGCTGGTTCCGGAACGCGAATCTCTTGCTCACGGTGACGGGCATCGATGAGACTGCGGGTGAGAGCGCTCTCTGCCACCCCTCCCCAGGCCCACGCAGGCGCAGCGATGGCACGACGGTCGTGTCGCCGCGGCCGTGGGCCGGGCGGCACCCTGCGCACCGTCCCCACCCTCGGGAGTTCCCATGTCCCAAGCCATCCCCAGACGATGGATCTGGCCAATCGGCGCTGTCCTGGCCATCCTGGTCGCCGCCTGTCTCACCGTCCCGATCGGCACCGCGCACGCGGCCGACACGCTGCTCTCGCAAGGCAAGACCGCCACCGCGTCCAGCACCGAGAACGCCGCCACCCCGGCGAGCGCCGCCGTCGACGGCAACACCGGCACCCGGTGGTCGAGCGCGTTCAGCGATCCGCAGTGGCTGCAGGTCGACCTCGGCGCGAGCGCAACCATCGCGTCCGTGGCGTTGAACTGGGAGGCGGCGTACGCGAAAAGTTTCCAGATCCAGACCTCGGCCAACGGCACCGCCTGGACCACCGTCTACAGCACGACCGCCGGAACCGGCGGCAACCAGACGCTCGGCGTGAGCGGCAGCGGCCGGTACGTGCGGCTCTACGCCACCGCGCGGGCGACCGCTTACGGCTACTCGCTGTGGGAGTTCCAGGTGTACGGGTCGACCGGCGCGGCCGCTTGCAACGCCGCCGATGCCGCCCAGGGCCGCCCGGCCACCGCCTCCAGCAGCGAGAACGCGAGCACGTCGGCGAGCGCCGCGGTGGACGGCAACGCCGCGACCCGCTGGTCGAGCGCGTTCGCCGACCCGCAGTGGCTGCAGGTCGACCTCGGATCGACGCAGACCGTGTGCGGCGTCGCCCTCAGCTGGGAGGCCGCATACGCCACCGCGTACCAGATCCAGGTCTCCGCCAACGGCAGCTCCTGGACCACCGTCTACAGCACGACGGCCGGAACCGGCGGCACGCAGAACCTCAACATCACCGGGACCGGTCGATATGTCCGGATGTACGGCACGGCCCGGGCCACCGCCTACGGCTACTCCTTGTGGTCGTTCGTCGTGCACATCACCGGCACGGTGACGACGCCGCCCACCAGCACGCCTCCGGGCGGGAGCACGATGCCCGACTCGTTCTGGGGCGACACCAGCGGCATTCCGGCCGCGCGCAACGTCGTCGAGGTGAAAATTCTCAACCGTACGAACGGAAAGTTTCCCGACAGCCAGGTGTACTGGAGCTTCAACGGCCAGACGCACTCGATCGCCGAGCAGCAGTACCTGGACATGCCGGCGAACTCGGCCGGCCGCATGTACTTCTACCTCGGGTCGCCGAACAGCCAGTATTTCGACTTCATCGAGTTCACGGTCGGCGCGAACGTCTTCAACGGAAACACCACGCGGGTCGACGCCTTCGGCCTGAAGATCGCGATGCGGCTGCACGCGAAGGACGGGTACGACGTGCAGGTCGGCGAGGACTACCAGACGTTCACCGAGGACCGGGCGGTCACTTTCCAGAAGTTTTCCGACGAGGTGCCCGCCGAGTTCAAGCATCTGGCCACGGCCACCGCGCCGTACCGGATCCTGGCGCCCGGCAGCGACGCGGCGTTCCGTTCCGGCGGGCAGTACCAGACCTACATGTCGAGCTACGCGGCGCAGAACGGGATCACGGCGGCGACGTCCGACATCTTCGGATGCGCGGGCGTTCTCGCCGGGCAGCCGCAGCAGTGCGCGGCGCTCAACCGGCACACGATCGACCTGCCGCAGTCGCAGTGGGAGACGGTGTCGAACTACTACCGGGCCGCGCCGGCGAACTATTACGCGAAATTCTGGCACGACCACGCGCTCGGGCGGCTCGCCTACGGCTTCCCGTATGACGACGTGGCCGGACAGAGCTCGTTCGTGTCCCACGGAAGCCCGCAATACCTGCTGGTCGCCGTCGGATGGTGAGCACACCGGCGCCGCCTCGCCCCTCGCTGGGACGGGGCGGCGCCGAGCCCAGCCCATGGCGATCAGGTTTCAGGCCGGGGCGATCAGGGGCCGGGCCGTGGCGATCAGGTACTGCGCCGCGAGTGGGTTGCCCGCGGGTGCAAACAAAGCGCGAGCACGACGATCGCCACGAGGCAGTCTTACCCGGCCACGACCCGGCACGGGGCAGCCTTTACGCGGCCGGCTGCCAGCCTGGCCGGCCGAACAGGTATCCTGCGCGGTGCCGCCACGTGGGCGCGCTCCGCACGTCGCGCCAGATCGCCGCGTACTCGTGGGTCGCCACCTTGAGCGGGTTGAACGTCTGGATGTTCGTGGTCAGGCCGTACTTCACGGCCTCGCCCTCGGGCTCGAAGCTGCGGAACAACCGGTCCCAGACGATCAGGATGCCGCCGTAGTTGCGGTCCAGGTAGGGATCGTTCGAGCCGTGGTGCACGCGGTGGTGCGAAGGCGTGTTGAAGAACCACTCGATCGGCCGCCACAGCCGGTCGACCCGCTCGGTGTGCAGGAAGAACTGGTACGCCAGGCTGATCGACTGCTGCAGGAAGATCATCCACGGCGGCATGCCGAGCAGCGCCAGCGGCAGCCAGAACGGCAGCGCGGTCATCGGCGTCCAGCTCTGCCGCAACGCGGTCGACAGGTTGAAGAACTGGCTCGAATGGTGCACGACGTGCCCCGCCCACAGCACGCGCACCTCATGATGCAGCCGGTGGAACCAGTAGTACGCGAGGTCGTCGGCGAAGAAGAGCAGCACCCACACCCACCAGTCGTGCGGATCGAGCTTGATCGGGCTCAGCACGTACAGCCCGGCGAACGCAACCGCGGTGAAAAGTTTCCACGGCACGCCGATGACCTGACTGCCGATTCCCATGGAGAGGCTGGTCGCGGTGTCACGGGCCTCGTAGCCGCGCTCCTCGTCGTCCGGCAGGAACCGGAACGACAGCGCCTCCATGACGATGAGAACCAGGAACGCGGGCACGGCGTACAAGACGGCGGGAATCATGCGCGGGGCTCCGATCTACGCGGGGACGGCGGACATCAGGCGCGGCGGACGTCGACTGTTCGGCGATGCGGACATGTGGCACAGCGAGCGCCGAACTTTCCGGACGATGGCGGGGATCAGGCGCGAGGAGCGTCGATCTGCGTCGGGACGGCGAGGAGGGCGCGCGCTTCGCGCTCGGCGCCGGCGGCGTCGCCGGCGGAAATCAGGGCGGCGAGGTTGCGGTGGGCGGTGACGTCGAGCAGTTCCGCCGTACGCCGCTGGGGCGGCACGTGCCCGACCGCGAGCGTCCCCGCGGTGAGGCTGTTGAAGGAAAGGAGATACGCGATGTTTCCGGACCCCTCGACGATGCGCCGCCACAACGCGAGGTCGGCCGCGTGCATCCGCTCCAGGTCGGGCGACGCCGCCGCGTACGCCTCCACGGCATCGACCACCGCCCGCCGTGCCGCATCGTCGGCCCGGGTCGCGCACAGCCTTGCCGCGTCGGCACCGATACAGGCGCGCATCTCGAGCACATCGCGGATCAGGGTCTCGACCGGCAGCACGTCGCCGGACGTGCTCAGCGCCATCGCGAGGTCGAGCCCGGCGGTGGCGCGCCAGTCGAGCACCCGGGTCGCGCCGCCCTGGCTGACCCGGACCAGCCCGAGCTGCTGGAGCCGCCGCAACGCCTCGCGGATGGCGTGCCGGTTGACGTCGAACGCCGCCGCCAGATCGCGCTCGCTGGGCAACGCGTCGCCGGCCGGATAACGCCCGCTGACGATGGCGTCCCGCAGCCGCCCGAACACCTGGTCGGAGACCGATTGCCGGGACAACGGCTCGAAGGTCATGCCGGGCAGTGTGCCGCATCCCACATCAACCCGTCAACTGGTTGGACCAGTCCGATCATCCCCGCGCGGCGGGCGCGGGCAGGCAGTGGTACGCCGCCACCGACCCGCGCCGCCGCCCGAAGGCCGCCCCCACCCCGCGTCCGTGGCGGCTGCCCCGGCAGCTCCGAGCCTGACCACCCGCAGGCACAAGCACGCCGCACCCCGCGAGCCGGACCGGCACAACACGCCGCGCCCAGCAGCGGACGGCACAGCCGCGGCGGGCCGCCAGGGATGGGCGCCCCGCCGCGAGCTCAGCGTGTGCTACTGCCGAGCGGCGCCGAAGTCGATCGCCTCGATGATGCGCGGCCGCATCTCGGACGCCTTGATGACCGCGTCCACCGAGCCGACCTCGACCGCACGCTGGATGCTGTGCTTGCGGTCGAATTCGGCCGCCACCTCGTTGAGCTTCTCGGTCCGCACCGACGCCCGCAGCTCGTCCAGCTCGGCCGCCAGCGCGCCGCGCTCGGTGCCGCTCGCCGCCGCCACCCGCTCCTGCAGCGCGATCACCCGCGGGTCGGCGGCCGTGCGCCGGTTGACGTCGCCGGTGAAGACCACCGCCGCGGCCGGCGCGCCGCCGAGCACCGAGGCGAACGAGCCCTCCAGCGCGAGCACCGTCATGTTCGGGTTGAGCCGTTTCGAGAACACCACGAAAGCGCCGCCGTGGTAGCGCGAAATCACGCAGAACACGATCGGTCCGCGGAAGTTGACGATCGCGCGACCGATCTCCGCGCCGTACTCGAGCTGCAGTTTCCGCATCGACTCCGGGGAGCCGTCGAAACCGGAAAGGTTCGCCAGCACGACGAGCGGGCGGTTGCCGCTGGCCGCGTTGATCGCCCGCGCCGCCTTCTTCGAGGAGCGGGGGAAGAACGTGCCGGCCGTGTACGCGTCGGGGCCGTCGGTGGGCGGGAAACCGCGCCGGGTCACCGACCGCGATTCGATGCCGAGCAGGCAGACGGGGATGCCGCCGAGGTGCACGTCCTGCACCACCGCCGTCTCGGCGTCGGCCATGCCGGCCCATCGTTCCAGCACCGGGTGGTCCTGGTCGGCCAGCGCGCGCATCACCGTACGGATGTCGAAGGGCTTCTTGCGGTCGGGGTTGGCCGCCGCCGAGAAAATTTCGCCGACCGTGGTGAAGTCGCTGCCGGCAACATTGTGCGGGAAATCGGAAATATCGCGGTCGACCGGGTCGACCGTCGCGGCCCGTCGCGGTACGGACTCGCCGGGCGCGATGTACGTGTGCTCGTAGTGCGCCATCAGCACCTCGGTGGCGGCCGGCAGCGAGGGCGCCCAATACTGCGCCTGCCCGTTCGGCCCCATCACCCGGTCGTAGCCGCCGATGCCGAAGTTGTCCTCGGCCGACACCCCGCCGGAAAAGTCGAGCGCCTGCTTGCCGGTGAGCACCATCGCCGAGTCGGGCGTCATGACCAGGATGCCCTTGGTGTGCATGAGCATCGTGGCCTCGGCGTTCCAGTACGGCTGGGCGCCGACGTTGATGCCGGCGACGACGATGTTGATCTCGCCGCCGTCCTGGGTGAACTCGACGATCCGCTTCAGGGCGGCGGCGACCCAGTCCATGTTCTCGGTGCCGGAATCCATGGCAATTTTCGCGCCCGAGGAGAGCGTGTACCACTCCAGCGGGACACCGAGTTGCTCGGCGAGGTCCAGGCCGGCGATCACACGCCGGCACTCCGGCTCGGCGAGCGAGCCCAGGGCCTTGGTGGGGTCGCCGAGCAGCACGACCCGCTTGATGCCCTCCGGATAGACATCGGTGCGGGTGATGACCACGCCGGCCACGATCGCCGCCGTGTTGCGCCCCTTGGGCCGGTCGACCGGCTCCAGGACCCCGTCGGCCGACAGGTCGTGCTCGACGAACTCGCCGAGCATCGAGGTGATCTCGTACGGATAAACGGTGTTGCGGCTCGAGGCCCGCAAAACTTTCTGCCGGTAGCCGTCCAGCGGCTCGACCGGCACGTCGGACGGCTCCTCGATGACCAGCCGAGCGCCGCCGTCGACGTCGAAGACGATCCGCACCGCCACCTTGACCAGGCGGCCGTCGCTGTCGCGGCGCCGGGCGATGAACAGGATCTCCTCGAGCCCCGCCCCCTCGACCGTCGGCGCGACCCGGCGGGCGATCATCTCCATCTCGTCGCGGGTCAGCGAGACCGGCGGCCACACGTAGATGACGATCCGGTTGGTGTTGAACCGTTTGTCCGACGGCCGGCTCGACTGCTGCCGGCGGATCGAGTCCAGGCAGGTGGCGATCGTGTCCTCGGTGGTGGGCAGCGCGACCAGCCGGCCGTCGTGCTCACGCAGCTCGGCGAGGTCGCGAACTTGCGCGAAAGCGACCAGCCGGTCGTCGGCCGGGTTTTCGCGGGCCACGCACCGGAAGAGATAGATCTCCTCGTCGGAGGAGGGCACCCGGGTGAGGTCGAACTTTCGCAACCTTTCCAGCTGCATCCGCTCGGAAACTTGCGGGTGCAGGCCGCGAATCAGTCGTTCCTCGGTCATCCCGGTGCTGGAGCGGCGGAAGGTGAAGTGATGGTGCATGACCGCGCCGCTGCGCCCGGCGACCGCGACGGTGAGCCGGTGGACCTGCGGCGGCAGCGGGTGGGCGCTGATCACCTCGTGCAGCGCGGTGGACATGTCGTCGGAGTCGGCCGGCTGCCCCTCCCAGGAGAGGTAGACGTCGGCGTCGATCGCCACGTCGCCGGCCGAGAGCGCGGCCAGCCCGTCCAGGGCCCCGCCCAGCTGGGCGTACTTGACCGCGGCGGTGACCAGGCGGGATCCGGTCCGTTCGGCGACCACGAAGGAGCAGCCAGCGGCGTCGACCGTGCGCACCTCGGACAGGCCCTTGTTGCCGTAGTAGCGGCGGGTCAGGACCTCGAGCATGACCGAGTTGTCGAGGTTGTCGCGAACCAGGCGCTGGCCGAGCACGCGCACCAGCGGCTCGGTGCTTCGCACCATCTCCGCGATGCGCTCCGCGCGGTCCGGGGCGTCCGGCTGGGCGTCGAGATAGCGCAAATTTTTCCGTACGCCCACGTAAACGCGCGCCCGGTTTCGGCGCAGCAGCGGCTGCCCGAACCAGGCGAAGACCACCCCGCGGGACAGGTCGGCGACGGCCGGGAACCGCACCTGGGTGGCCGCGATCAGCCGCTCCAGCGCGAGGCCCGCCGACTCGTGCAGCGTGTCGTCCGGCGGCGGCTCACCCAGCCAGGCCCGCAACAACGTGGTGATCGCGGTGGCGTCGGCCGCGGCCCGTTGCTGGGCCAGGAAGATGCGGAACACCGCCGCCTCGAGCTCGGGCGTGCGCTCGAGCTCGGTGACGCCGTAGTGGCTGAGCGCCTTGCTGAGCCGGGCCTGGAATCTTTCCGTCAACCCGGCCCGCTCGACATCGAGACTTTGCAGGTAGGCGTGGAAATATTCGCGCGGGCTGTGCACGTGGGTGTCGCCGGCGCCGTCCTCGCCGGCCGGCCGGTTGCGGCTCAGCTCGGCCAGGTCGGCGAAGACCTCGAGCAGCTGGATCTCGCCGGCCAGGGTCCGCCGGCCGGCCTCGGCGGCGGCGCGGCGGGCGGCCAGGTAGTCGTTGAGCACCCGGCGCTCGTCGTGCGGGTCGACGTCGAAGCCGAGCAACAGGCTGCGCAGGTCCTCCTGGCCCCACGCGGCGCGCAGCTCGGCCGGCACCTCGGCCGGCTCGGCGGGCAGGTCGATCTCGACGTGTCCCGACTCCTCGACCGCCGCGTCCTCGTCGCCGCCGAGCGGCTCGAGCCGCAGCAGCGCCGCGCCGGCGTCGACCTTGTTGCCGACCACGACCAGGCGCTCTTTGACCCGGGCCCGGAACGGCGCGCGCAGCACCGCCTCCATCTTCATGGCCTCGAGCACGAGCACGGGCGCGCCCGTCTCGACCTCGGCGCCCACCTCCAGCGGGGTGGCCACGACCAGGGCCGGCATCGGCGAGCGAAGCACGCCGCCCTCGTCCCGGGTGATCCGGTGCGCGACCCCGTCGACCTCGACCAGGTGGATGGCGCCGTGCGCGCCGGTGAGCAGGCGGTGCCGCTCGCCGTTGACCGCGATCCAGCCGGTGTGCCGGTCGAAGCGATGGATCTCGACGTACGCGGCGCGCAGGTCGCCGCCTGCCTCGATGCTGACCCGGAAGCGGTGGGCGCCGACCCGGGCCACCCGCAGCCGGTAGCTCGCGCCGCGCAACTTGAGGTCGAGCGGGCGGCCACTTTCGTGGCGAACTTGCGGGCGTCCGCCGAAAGCGGTGGCCAGCAGCCGCTCCTCCTCGACCCGCTCGTCCTCCTCGTACGCCTCGATCGCCGCCGCCGCGAGCGCGACACCCGAGAGACGCTGGGAGACCAGCCGGCCCTCGCCGCGGACCCGGTCGATCCAGCCGGTGTCGGCCGAGGCGTCGATGACCTCGGGCTGAGCCAGCAGATCGAGCACGAAACTTTTGTTGGTCGCGCCGCCCTCGATGATGACCGTGGTCTCGGCCATCGCCCGGCGGAGCCGGCCCAGGGCTTCGTCGCGGTCCTTCCCGTACGCGATGATCTTGGCAATCATCGAGTCGAAGTCGCCCGGAATGCTGTCGCCCTCGCCCACCCCCGTGTCGACCCGGATGCCGGGGCCGGCCGGGAAGACGAGACGGGCGATGCGGCCCGGGGAGGGCGCGAAATCGCGATCGGGGTCCTCCGCGTTGAGCCGCGCCTCGATGGCGTGACCGCGCTCGGCCGGCGGCGTGCCCTCGAGCTTGCCGCCCGACGCCACGTGCAGCTGGGCGCGCACCAGGTCGAACCCGGTGGTCGACTCGGTGATCGGATGCTCGACCTGCAGGCGGGTGTTGACCTCGAGGAACGCGAGCAGGTCGTCGCCCGGGTGGTAGAGGAACTCGACGGTCGCCGCGCCGCGGTAGCCCACCGCCACCGCGAGGCGCTCGGCCGACGCCTTGAGCTCGGCCGCCCGCTCGGGCCGCAGCACCGGCGACGCGGATTCCTCGATAACTTTCTGGTTGCGGCGCTGCACCGAGCAGTCGCGCACGCCCAGCGCCCACGCCGTGCCCTGACCGTCCGCGATGACCTGCACCTCGACGTGCCGGGCGCCGGTGACCAGGCGCTCCAGGAAGACGACGCCGCTGCCGAAGGCGCGCGCCGCCTCCTGGCTGGTGCGCTCGTAGGCGTCGATCAGCTGCGCGTCGTCGCGGACCACCCGGATGCCGCGCCCGCCGCCGCCGGCCGTGGCCTTGAGCATCAGCGGATAGCCGATCCGGGCCGCCTCGGCGATCGCGGCGTCGAGCGTCTCGACCGGGCCGCGGCTCCACGGCGCAACCGGGACGCCGACCTCCTCGGCGATGAGTTTCGCGCCGATCTTGTCGCCAAGTTTCCGCATCGCCTCCGGGCTCGGCCCGATGAAGGTGACGCCGATTCTTTCGCACAACTCCGCGAAAGCCGGGTCCTCGGCGACGAAGCCCCAGCCCACCCAGGCCGCGTCCGCGCCGGTGTCGAGCAGGGCGCGCTCGAGCGTCTTCAGGTCGAGATACGGCCTGCTCGCGGCGGCACCCAGGTCGTACGCCAGGTCGGCCTCGCGCACGAACATCGCGGCACGGTCGACGTCGGTGCAGAGGGCGACGGTCTCGATCCGGGCGCCGGTCTCGGCCGACAGATCGCGAACGGCGTGGATGAGCCGCATGGCGGCCTCGCCGCGGTTGACGATGGCGATTCGCTTGAACACCAGACCCAGCCCTGCCTCACCTCTAGGTAACTCTCAGGGGAGGCTACAGGCCCGCTCGCGATCATGAAGAGTAGGTGAGATCCATCGTATCGGTGTGGCCCCACCACTGCAGCGTCAGCCGCCAGCAGCCGGCCTTGGGCAGATCGACGATCGACGGGCCCGGGCCGCCGGTCACCGTGCGTTCCGCGGTTTCGCCGGTTCCGTCGAGTTTCGCGGAAATCTTCAGGTCGCCGGCCTCGGTCGACGGTGGCCGGGACACCCAGAGAATCTTGTTGCTGCGGTCGGCCGCGGGCGGCGCCTTGAGCGGCGCGCCGAAAATTACCGCGAGGATGTCGCCGGACTTTCCGAAGACATGCGGATTGCCGGAACCGTCGCCGCTGAAGCCGGTGCGCGCCCATTCGGGCAGCGCGTCGGTGACGATAGTTTCGCCGCATTTCGGCGTTTCTTTCGGTGCTTCGGTCGGCGCTTCCCGCGCCGTCGGCTTGGCGGTGCAACCAGCCATGAGGAGTACGGAGATGAGCACGGCCGCCGCCGCGCGGGTGATCGTCATCGCACGCTCCTCAGTGTGGTGAGCCCCTCGACCTCGGCCCGGCCCCGGACCGCTCCCCCGGGATCGAGCCAGAGCACTTCGTTGTCGCCGCCGCAGTAGATCCGCGCGCCATCCCGGCTGGTGGCCAGGCCGCGCACGTCGGCCCGCATCGACCAGCTTGCCGTCACGGCGCCGGTGTGGTCCAGGGTGCTGATCGTCCGGCCGGCGCCGGCCAGCGCGTGCGCCCCGTCCGGCGTGTAGGCCAGGCCGGCTTTCGCGCCCTTGGGCGCCTGCACGACCCCGGTTATCGTGAGCTCGGCCGTCCCGGCGTACGCGATATTGCCGGAACTCGCGTCGAAGACCGCGAGCTCCCGCCCGTCGGCGCTCGCCGCGATCGCGTGCGCGGCCGGCGGCCCCTCGCCGAACGGGTGCGGCAGGTCGAGGCAGTAGGCCCAGCGCTCGGTGAGATGCAGGACGTGCACGAAGGCGTGCGCGTTGCCCGGGCGGCCGGAAAGCAGGTCGCGAGTGTGCCGGTGGCCGGGCTGGTGTGTGTAGAGCGTGTAGAGCACCTGGCCGTCCGGGGCGAGGACCGCCTGCCGGCCCTCGCCGCGCATCTCCTCCTCGGCGCCCGGCGGCACGGCCGTCTTGTCCCGGGTGAGCAGCGGCCCGACCTCCCCCGTGGTGAGGTCGAGCAGCCGTACCCGGTAGTGGTCGGGCGCGGTCGCGGGCAGCCACTCCAGCACGAAAAGTCCGGTGTTGTCGGTGGTGAACGCGTCCGGCTCGACGACGCCGGGCAGGTCGAACTGTCGTTTCTTGCCATCGACGGTGACCAGCAGCGGCGTCGTCTTGCGAGCCGCCGGCAGCACGCTTGCGGGCACGCGGCTCAGGGCGCATGCGGTCCGCGAGACGGTCCGGGGTAGCCACCCGCCCCCGAGCGTGGTGCTCCGGGTGGTTATCCCGTCCGCGGGGTCGAACCGCACGAGGTCGTCGCCGGTCACCGCGAAGACGACTCTGCCGTCGGCGCTGGCCGCGGCGCGCGCGCCGGGCGTGCCGGGCCGGGCCCCGCCCAGGACCACGAGGCCGTGCTCGCTGTCGGCCAGCACGACGTCGGGAACTTTCGCGCCGGTTTCCTTCGGCCCGCCTCTTTTGCTCATCTCGCGTGTTTCGCTCGGCTCGCGTACTGAACAGGCGCCGAGCAGGGCGGCCGCGGCGCCGCCGCCCAGTGCCAGAAATCCCCGTCGCGTCGTCATGCCCTGTCGACACCGCGACCGCCGGAAAGGTTCCCGCGAACTTTCTCGCCTCCCGGTGTCGTCGAAGGTGCCCGGTGTCGCCGAAGGTGCCCGGGAACCTTTTCTCGGCCGGCGGTGTCGATGATGTGTTCGTCGAGGGTTGTTGCCGGCCTTCGTCGAGCGCGGCAGGGGGCGACGTAGGCCACGCGGTCTCCGCCGTGGCGCACAATCCGCATGGAGGTGTCGAGCTGGAGAAGGCCACCGAGCTGGACGACGCGACCGCGGTGGCGCGGGCGCGGGCCGGCGACCTGGACGCGTACGAGTTCCTGGTCGCGCACTACACCGTGCCCGCGCACCGGGCCGCCGTGCTGCTCGGCGCCGGGGCCGAGGCCGACGACGTGGTGCAGGAGGCGATGGTCAAGGCGTACCGGCAACTTTCGTCCTACCGCGGTGAGGCGGGGTTCAAGGCCTGGTTGCTCGCGATCGTCGCGAACGAGACGCGAAACCTGCACCGGTCGCGGCAACGGCGCGAGGGGCTGGTGTTGCGGGCCGCCTCGCACGAGGCTTTCGCGCTCGCACCGGACCCGGCCGAGTCGGCGCTGGCCCACGAGCGGCGCCAACGCCTGGTGCAGCGGTTGCGGTTGCTGGATGACCGGGACCGCGAGGTGCTGGTGTGCCGCTACTTGCTGGACCTGTCGGAGGCCGAGACCGCCGTGGCGCTCGGCGTGCGCAAGGGAACGGTCAAGTCGCGGACGTCACGAGCGCTGGCTCGGCTGCGGGACCAGATGGGCGCGCCCGAACCGGCGCGGGGACCGGGAGAGGAGGGAACCGATGCCTGATCGCCCCGACGACCTGATCGCCGAGCTGCGCGCGCTCGGCGACCACCTCGACGTGCCCGAACCCGCCGACCAGCGCGCCGCCGTCCGCGCCCGCCTGGCCTCGGCGCGACCTCCGTCCCGGCGTCACCGCTGGCGGCTCTGGCTGATCTCGGCGCTGGTCGCCGCCGTGGGCGCGACCGGTGCGATCGCGCCCGCCCGGGCCGCCGTGCTCGAGCTGCTACGCGTCGCCGGCATCGAGGTGCGCACCACCGCGAAGCCCACCGCGGTGCCCGCCGGCCCCAGTCCCCTGCCGTCGCAGCGCGTGGCGGCCCTGGACGAGGCCCGCCGCCTGGCCAAGTTCCCCGTGCGGCTGCCGGCCGCGCTGGGCACGCCCGAACAGGTGACCATGGCCGATCAGGACGGCACGGGCGCTCCCCGGGTGGTGACAGTTTCGTACCGCGCCGGAAAGGTTCGCTTCGACCAGTTCGACGGCACGCTGTCGATCGCCTTCCTGAAGCAGTCCCCGAACGCCCAGTGGGTCGAGATCGCCGCCTACACCGGCATCTGGGTGCCCGGGCCGCACCCGGTCACCTACGTGGACCGCGCCGGCATCGAGCGCACCGCCACGGCCCGGCTGGCCGGCCCGACGCTGATCTGGCAGGGCGGCACGGTGACCTACCGGCTCGAGGGCCTGGCCACGAAGGAGGAGGCCGTCACCGCCGCGCTGTCCGTCAAATGACCTCGGCGTACGCGCCGCCGCGGTGGGGGCCGCGGCGACGCGTACGCGGAAAGGTTCTAGAAATCGCCGTTGGTGTTGCACTTCGCCTTCTGGACGAGGCAGTTCTTCACGCGCTCGGACTGGGCGCGGTTCTCCCAGGCGAAGAACGCGTCGCCGTGCATCGACGACGCCATGCCGGACGCCAGGCGGAAGCCCGCCGACGAGCCGGAGGCCGGGTACGAGATGAGGAACGAAAGGTTCGGGATGGCGACCGGGTAGTCCCCCCGGCAGGTGCCGTCGTAGCTGTAGCTGACGTGCTGCTTGTGGGTCGGGCTGTCCAGGTGCTTGCCGTCCCAGCAGTCCTGGAAGACCAGGTGGAACATGAGGACGGCGGTGGCGGCGCAGACCGGCCAGTTTCCGTCGGCGCTACGGCCGATCTCGCCGCCGGGGCCGGCACAGTAGAACGCGTTGACCGAGCCGGCCGGGGTGGGCGCCTGGAGCTTGGCATCGCCGGCGATCATGCGGAAGCCCTGGGGGAAGGGCTTGGTGACCGACGGGTCGGTGAGCCGGGAGCCGTAGTAGACGACTACGTCCTTGGGCTCGATCGCGATGTTGCCCTGGTAGAGCGTCGGGATCCAGTAGGCGGAGAGGTCCGGCAGCGGGCGGCAACTGGTGCCGGCGTTGCCGAGCAGCGTCCCGGTCGTCGTGTACGCGTCGGTTTTCGTGTTGCCGAGGAAACTGTGCATGTGCGACGCGCCCGGCATGCCCGGGAAGACGATCGGGTCGTCGGGGTGGGAGTGACTGTAGGCACAGGTCGCGTTGAACTCCGCCACTCGCACGGCGGTGGCCGGCACCGGTCGCGGCGTGATCGAGTTGAACTCGGCGAGCTGCGCGTTCCAGGCGGCCTGGTCGATCGGGATCCAGCCCGGCCCGCTGTCGGCCGGCGCGCCGTCGCCGAACGAGAACCAGTTGATGTTGACGAAATCTCCGCCGGTCGAGTTTCGCAGGACCGCGAAAACTGTCTGCGCGCCGGTCGGGTGGGTCGCCGTGGTCGCGGTCAGCGTGGTCCACACCTGCCAGCCGCCGGTCGCGGCGATCGCGAATTGGGTGAGCAGCGGGCCGGTGAGCGAGCCGGTGCGCAGCTCGACCCGCCCGGCGCCGACCGCGGAGGCCACCCGGGCCCGCACCGTCAGCGTGCCGGCGGCGCCGAGATCGATGCCGTCGTAACGCATCCAGTCGCCGTCGGCGAGATAGGCGGCGTTCTGTCCGCCGCCGGAGTCGGCGGTCGCCTCGAGTTGCACGCCGGATTGCGCGGCGTAGGACTCGGCCTGAACCGTGACGGTCGCGGCCTCGGCGGCCGCGGGCGCCACCACGAGAGTGGTCGCGGCGGCGAGCAGCGCAGCGGACAGGATGCGCATTCGTGGGGATGAATGCATGACGCTCCCTTCGGGGAGAGGGGACGTGAGTGCCCAGGAGTATCCAAGGCGGGGAAGCGCTCTCTCAACATCGGTGCGCGATGATCCCCACCATGTGCCGAAACATGCGTCGAAGCCCGGGAAGCGCTTCCCCGCGGCTGAGCTGCGGACGGGCCTTCCCGGCCGTTCTGAATAGCTTGAAACGCTCGGCTATAGGCTGCATTACATGATTCACGGAAGCCCGGCGATCTGGCTACGGTTTCTCTCCGGCCCCGACATCGACCGCCTCGGCATCGCGAACCACGAGGTCATCGCGGCCGTCGAGGAGGTGGTCGGCGCGCACGGCCGCGGTGAGACGGTTTTCGAGCCGCGCACGCATCTCGTTCCCGGAAATGGCGGCGCCGGCCACTTCAACATCCTGCGCGGCCACGTCGCCACCCTCGGCGACCACGGCCTCAGCGGCGTCAAGGTCGTCGGCGACTTCGTGCCGAACTACCAGAAGGGCCTGCCCAGCGAGCTCGCGCTGATGACGGTCTTCGACCCCACCACCGGCGTCCCCCTGGCGATCATGGACGCGACGCTGATCACCGAGGTCCGGACCGGCGCGATGACCGCCGTCGGCGCGAAGTTTCTGGCCCGCAAGGATTCGCGCGTCCTCGGCCATGTGGGCGCGCGCGGCACCGCGTTCTCCAACGTCACCATGCTCGACAGCCTGTTCCCGCTCGAGGAGATCCGGGTCACCAGTCGCCGGCCCGAGTCGCGCGAAGCCTTCGCCGCCCGCCTGCGCGAGGTCACCGAAACTCCGGTGCGCGCCGTCGCGACCGCCGCGGAAACTTTCGATCAGGCCGACATCCTCGTCGAGGCTTCGCGCCTGGAAAAACCAACACCCCTTTTGCGTACGGCGGCGGTCAAGCGCGGCGCGTTCGTGGTTCCGTACGGCACTGTCAGCGCGGTGGAACCGGACCTCCTCGACGTGATGGACAAGGTTGTGGTCGACGATTGGCGCGAGTCCCGCTCGGGCCGCTTCGGCGCGCTGCGGTCGCACGTCGACAGCGGCCGCCTGACCGAACAGAACCTGTACGCCCAGATCGGCGAGATCGTCAGCGGCGGCAAGCCCGGCCGCGAGACTCCCGGCGAGCGCATCCTCTTCTGGCACCGCGGCCTGTCCATCCTGGACGTGGCCCTGGCGCACCTGATCCTGACCCGGGCCGAGGCCGTGGACGCCGGCACCATGCTCCGCTACCGATGACCACGCCGGACGCCCCCGATGCGCCCGGCCCGGTGCACGAGATCCGGCGGCCCGAGGACCTCTCCCGGGCGGTGATTGCTTCGCTGGCCCGGTCGCGCTGCCGGATCGTCCTCGCTCCCGGCCTGCTCGACGACCTGGCCGCGAGCCGCCGCGCCACCCTCGACGACCTCGACGGCGACCGCCCCGTCTACGGCGTCAACACCGGCATGGGCGCCATGGCCGGCGTCCGTCTCGACGCCGACGCCCAGACCCGCCAGCAGAACACCTTGATGATCGGCCGCGCGGTCGGTTCGGCGCCGTGGCTGCGCCGCGACCAGGGCCGCGCCGTGCTGGCCGCCCGCCTCCGCACCCTGCTGCACCCGGCCGCCGGAGCCTCGCCGTCGCTGTGCGAGTTCCTGGTGGCCCTCTTGGACGCCGACATCGTCCCGGCCATCCCGCTGCGCGGCGGCGCGGCCGGCGAAATCATCCCCCTCGCCCACGCCGGCGCGGTCCTCATCGGCACCGGCCAGGTGCTCGCCCCGCCCACCGGCCGGCTGGCCGCCGAAGCCGGCGCGGGCCAACCCGACGCAGACCAAACCGGCGCGGGCCAGCCCGACGGGGACCGGCCCGGCGCGGTTGTCGACGCGGCTCCGGCTCTGCTCGCCGCCGGGCTGACTCCGCGTCCGTTCGAGGCGAAGGAAGGCGTCGCCTTTCTCGAAGGCGTCCCCGGCCTGACCGCCCTGGCAACCCTCGCGGCCGAGGACACCCGGGCGCTCCTCGCCCAGATCGTGATCGCCTCGGCGGCGTCGCACGCGGTCGTCCGGGCCAGCCACGACCCGCTGCATCCCGCCCTGGCCGACAGCGAGGAGTTGAGCACCGTCCTCGCCGCGATGCGCGGCCTGCTGGGCGGCGACGTCCCGGGCGAGACGTCCGGCGGCGGACCGGACCGGCGGTTGCAGGCGCCCGTTTCGTTCCGGGTCACGGCGCCCGCGATCGCCGTCGCGCTGCGGGCGGTTGCCGGGCTGGAGGCGGCGGCGGACCGGGCGCTCGCGGCCGTCACCGACTCCCCCGCGCACCTCGACGGGCGGTTCGCCGGGACGTTCGGCTTTGCCGGCACCGACCTCGCCGCGCAGGCCGGCGCGCTCACCGCCGCGCTCCTGCATCTCGCCGAGCTGGGCGCTGCCCGCCTGCACCGGATGCTCGACGCGGACATCACCGGCCTGTCCCGGCAGCTCTCCGACGCGCCCGGGCTGCACGCGGGCATGGTGACCGTCCACAAACGGGCGGTCGGTGTCGTGCATCGGTTACGCCGCTTCGCCACGCCGTCGCTGGTCGGAGCGATGGAGACGTCGCTGGGCCAGGAGGATGTGCAAAGCTTCGGCTTCGAGGCCGCGGAATGTCTCGGCGAAGTGATCTCCGGCCTGCGCGACGTGCTGTCCTGCGAATTGCTCGCCGTCCATCAGGCCCGGCTGCTCGGCGGCCCGCCCGAGGGGCTGACCGGGCGCGGACGGGCCGCGCTCGACGAGATCGCCGCCGTGCTCCCGCCAGGTTCGGCCGACCGGCCGTTCGGCCGTGACCTCGACCGCGTCGCCGACTTGCTGGAGAAAGGCCGGCCGACGGCCGGGTTGCTGGAGAAAGGGCTAGCCGAAAGATAAACGCGGCCCGCGCCGAAACAAGGCCGCAAGGTGCGAGCGGCCGGACGCCGACGGATCAGGTGGCCGGCCGGGCGGTCGAGCCGCGCACCACGAGCTCCGGGCGGAACAGCGGCGCCGGTTCGGCCGGGCCCGCCAGCTGCTCCACCGCCGCCGCCACGATGGCGTCCTCGTCCCAGGCCATCGTGGTCAGGCCGGGATCCACCAGGGCGGCCAGCTGATGGTCGTCGTAGCCCACCACCGACAGGTCGTCCGGCAAGCGCAACCCCATCTCCCGCGCGGCCCGGTACACCGCGAATGCCAGCGAATCGCTCAAGCAGAACACCCCGGTCGGACGCTGCGGCGCCGCCAGCAGCTCCGCGGCCACCTCGACCGCATCGACCGTGGCCGCGGGCGCCGCGATCTCCACCAGGTCGACGCCGAGCCGCGAAGCCACCTCGGCCGCCAGCACCTGCGCCGGGCGGCCGGGAGTGGAGGGCAGCGCGGGCGCCAGCAGGCCGATCCGGCGATGGCCCAGCCCGGCCAGGTGCGCCAGGGCCGCCCGCACGCCGTACCGGTTGTCGAACAGCACGCTGCCGGTGCCCGGCCGCGCGGTCAGGGCGTCGCCGATCGCGACCACGGCGACCTCCGGGCCGAGCAGGCGCCAGTATTTCGCGGTCGGGTCCACCGGCGACACCAGGGCGCCGTCGACGCGCTGGGCCGCGAACTGCTCGACGATCAGGCGTTCCTGCTCGGGGTCGGCGTCGGCGTCCGCGATCGTGGCGTAACTGCCCTGGCTGCGCAGGGCACGGGTGAGGAGCACGGAGAGATCTTGCTGCCAGAGGTCGCGCAGCGAGCCACTCACTCCGACCGATCCGGTACGCCCGCTGGCCAGCGCCCGCGCGATCGGGTCCACGGTGTAGCCGAGCTCCTCGGCCAGCTCCCGCACCCGGGTGATGGTGGCCGGTGACCCGCGGACGCCGCGCAGCGCATACGACGTGGCCGCCAGCGACAGGCCCGCCGCGTCCGCCAGATCTTGCAGCGTGCGTCGCTGTCCAGACACCGGCCGAGAGTAACACCGCCCGAACAGGCACATTGCCGATGATCACCGGGCGCGGCGGCCGGGAAGCCCTTGCGCACAAGGGGGCGGAAGCGCTTCACTCGATGCATGGAGTGAAGCGCTTCCCCCCACCCGAGAAACAACAGCCAGAAACCAGAACAACGGCCCGGGAAACACAAACGACGTCGGAGAAAACGGAACGCGCCCGAGCAAGCGAACGCCGCCCGCGAAACAACGCCCGAGGAACGACACCCGAGGAACGAGGCAGGAGCCATGGTGATCGATTGCCACCAGCACCTCTGGCCGCCACGCCTGCTCGACGCCCTCCGCCGCCGCAGCGAGTTCCCGTACCTGCGCGGCTGGACCCTGCATCTCCCCGGCGAGCCGCCCTACCAGGTGGACCCCGCCGCCCACGACATCGCGGCCCGCCGGGAGCAGGAAACTGCCGAGCAAGTCCTTGTTTCACTTTCCAGCCCGCTCGGCATCGAGCACCTCAATGGCCCGGACGGCGCCGAGCTGATCGACATCTGGCACGAGAGCGCGCTCGAGCTGCCCGACCCGTTCCGGGTGTGGGCCGCCGCCCCAGTCGCCGAGCCCGACCCGGACGGCCTGGCCAAGGTGCTGCGCGAGCGCCGGGTCGCCGGCCTGCAACTGCCGGCGACCGCGCTCGGCGACCCGGCCGCGGTGGCCCGGCTGGCGCCGCTGCTCGACGAGGCCGAGCGCGCCGGCAAACCGGTGCTCGTGCATCCCGGCCCGGCGCCGGCGTGCGCCCCCGGCCTGCCCGCATGGTGGCCGGCCCTGGGCCCGTACGTGTCGCAGTTGCATTTGTCCTGGCTGGCCTGGCACGTCGCCGGCCGGTCGCGGCACCCGGGCCTGCGCATCGCCTTCGTCGCGCTGGCCGGCCTCGCGCCGCTGCACCACGAGCGGCTCACCGCCCGCGGCGGCAACCTCGGCCCGGTCGACGCGAAGGTTTTCTACGAAACTTCCTCCTACGGCACCCGCGCGATCGACGCGATGGTTCGCGTCGTCGGGGTCGACCCGATCGTGCACGGCTCCGACCGCCCCTACGCGGAATCGGCCGATCCCGGGCTGGGCGCCGCGTTCGCGCACGCCATGCGCACCGCCAACCCGCGCGTCCTGATCGGAGAGCCGCGATGACGATGGTCGACACCCTGCCCGCCCTGCCCGGCCGGATTCTCGCCCCGCGCGAGCTCAAGGCCTGGGTGGCCGGCGTCGCCGCTCGTCCGGGCCTGTGGCAGCCACTCGTCCGGCACGACACCGGCAGCCGGCACTACGCGCAGCTCCACCGCGACGGCGACATCGACGTCTGGGTGCTCTGCTGGAATCTTTCCGACGACACCGGCTGGCACGACCACGACATTTCCGCGGGCGCGGTCGCGGTGACCCGGGGCGCGGTCTCCGAGGCCACGCCGCGCCTGGGCGGAAAGCCGAAGACCCGGGTGATCGGCGTGGGACGGGTGTTCGCGTTCGGTCCCGACCGCATCCACCGCATGGCCGGCGCGATCGACGGATCGGTGTCCATTCACGCGTATTCGCCGCCGTTGTGGCGGATGGGCCAATACTCGATCAGCGCGGCGGGCGTGCTGCGCCGGCACGCCGTCAGCTATGCCGACGAATTGCGCCCGCTCGACTGAGTCCGAAAGCCGCTGCCCCGCGACCCACAATTCACCCTCCTCGGAGGATGCCGCCCGATGCCGCCGTTCCCATGCTGGTAACCGCACGCCTAGGTGGTGGGCGCGGCCGGAGGGGTTGCCATGGCCAAGGGAAACGACAAGAAGCACCGCTCCGAACCAGCGCCGAAGCTGAAGCGCAAGGCGTACGAGGAGCAGATGCGACGCCTGCACGGCGAGCTCGTGGCCATGCAGGAGTGGGTCAAGGCGACCGGCGCCAAGATCTGCGTCGTGTTCGAGGGCCGGGACACCGCCGGCAAGGGCGGCACGATCAAGCGGATCACCGAGCGGGTGAGCCCGCGGGTGTTCCGGGTGGTCGCGCTGCCCGCTCCGACCGAGCGCGAGAGGTCGCAGATGTACATCCAGCGCTACGCCGCGCACTTCCCGGCCGCCGGCGAGGTCGTCATCTTCGACCGCAGCTGGTACAACCGCGCCGGAGTCGAGCGGGTGATGGGCTTCTGCACGCCGGAGGAGACCGAGCGGTTCCTCGAGCTGACCCCGTCGTTCGAGAAGGCCATGGTCGATTCCGGGATGCTGCTGCTGAAGTATTGGCTCGAGGTCAGCCCGGAGGAGCAGACGCGGCGGCTGGAGAGCCGCATCGAGGATCCGCGCAAGATCTGGAAACTTTCCGGCATGGACCTGAAGTCGTACAGCCGGTGGTACGACTACTCGCGCGCCCGCGACGCCATGTTCGCCGCCACCGACACCGCGTGGGCGCCGTGGTACGTCGCCCGGACCGACGACAAGAAGCGCGGCCGGCTCAACATCATCAGCCACCTGCTCGGTGAGGTCCCCTACAAGCCGCTCGCCCATCGGGACATCTCGTTGCCCAAGCGCCAGCGGGCCGACGGCTACGTCGAGCCCGATCGCCCGTTGCGCTACATCCCCACACCGTTCTGAGCAGCCGCCTCGACCTGGGGAGAGTTCGGATGACCATCAAGGAACATCCCGCCGGAAGCCCCGCCCCGTATGCGTTGTCGGCCTCGGATGTGTCGGCCCGGATGGGTGTCGACCCGGAACAGGGGCTGACCGCCGCCGAGGTCGACCGGCGACTGGCCGAGCACGGGCCCAACGAGCTGCCCCAGGAACCGCCGCCGAGCATGTGGGCGGTGGCCCGGGGCCAGCTCGCCAACCCGATGAACATCATGCTGCTGCTCGTGGTCGTGGCCAGCTTTGCGATCGTGCAGATCGCCACCGCGCTCGTGGTGCTGGGCCTGGTGCTGTTCAACGTGGTGATGGGAACGAACCAGGAGATGAAGGCCCGGGCCAGCGTGGACGCGCTGGCCAAGCTCCAGGTGCCGCAGGCGCGGGTGCGCCGCGGCGGCCAGGTCGAGCAGATCGAGTCGACCGGCCTGGTGCCGGGCGACATCGTCCTGCTGGAGGCCGGCGACGTGGTCCCGGCCGACGGGCGGGTCATCTCCGCGGCGACGCTGGAGGTACAGGAGGCCGCGCTGACCGGGGAAAGCGCGCCGGTGCCGAAGGACCCGGGCACGCTGCCCGACGGGGACGTGGCGCTCGGCGACCGCACCAACCTGGTGTTCCAGAACACCCAGGTCACCCGGGGCACGACGGCGTTCGTGGTCACCGACACCGGCGCCGCGACGCAGATGGGCCGGATCGCCGGCATGGTCAACGCCACCCGTCGCGCGCCGTCCCCGCTGCAGCGCGAGCTGGACGGCATGACCAAGGTGTTCGGCGCGCTCGCCTTCACGGCGGTGGCCATCATCGCCGTCTTCGGCCTGGTACGCGGCATGGACACCACCACGCTGGTGCTGCTGTGCATCTCGACCGCGATCGCGTCCATCCCGACCGGGCTGCCCACCTTCGTCCAGGCCATGCTGTCGTCGGGAGCGCGCCGGCTGGCCGAGGCCAAGGCGGTGGTCAAGTCGCTGTCGGACGTGGAGACCCTGGGCGGGACGACGGTCATCAACTCCGACAAGACCGGCACGCTGACGATGAACGCGATGACCGCGACCACGATGCTGGCCGGCGGCGACTGGTACAAGATCGAGGGACCCGGGTACCAGAAGACCGGCGCCGTCCTGGGCGTCGCCGGCGCGACGACGCCCGACTTCCACCGGCTCGCGCTGGGCCTGATCCTGTGCACCGACGCGACCGTGGGCGACGACGGCTCGGTCATCGGCGACCCGACCGAGGCGGCGTTCGTGGTGCTGGCCGCGAAGCTCGGCGCCGACGCCGAGCAGACCCGCCAGGCCCTGCCCCGCCGGGCCGAGGTGCCGTTCGACTCCGCGTACAAGTTCATGGCGACCTTCCACGATCGCCCCCGCGAGATGACCGGCGGGATCATCACCCACTCGCATTTCGCCAGCGTCAAGGGCGGCCCCGATGTCGTTCTGGAGCGCTGCGCCTCGGCGTTGTGGCACGGCGAGGTGGTCCCGATCGCCACCGTCCGGGACGAGATCCTGGCCGCGAACCGCCGGCTGTCCGAGCGCGGGTTGCGTGTTCTCGCGTTCGCCGCCCGCGACCTCGACGACGCCGCGATGACCGCGGCGATGGCCGACCCGATGGCCGCGGTCGACGACCTCGTCCTGGTCGCGCTGGTCGGGATCATGGACCCGCTGCGCAGCGAGGCCAAGGACGCGGTACGGGTCGCCCTGCGGGCCGGGATCGACGTACGGATGATCACCGGCGACCACACCGTCACCGCCCGCGCGATCGCCGACGAGCTCGGCCTCGGCCCGGGCGTGATCACCGGCACCGAGCTGCAGCATCTCCCCGATGACGAGGTGCTGCGCCAACTGCCCCGGCTGCACGTGTTCGGCCGGGTTGCGCCCGAGGACAAGCTGCGGCTGGCCCAGCTCATGCAGCAGGACGGCCAGGTGGTCGCGATGACCGGTGACGCGGTCAACGACGCGGCCGCGCTGAAGCAGGCCGACGTCGGCGTCGCCATGGGCAGCGGATCCGAGGTCTCCAAGCAGGCGGCGAAGATCGTGCTGACCGACGACAACTTCGCGACCCTGGTGCGCGCGGTCGAGCTGGGCCGCGACATCTACCGGCGGATCTCCACCTACATCCGGATGCAGCTGACCGTCCTGTCCTCGGTGCTGCAGCTGATGCTCTACGCCACCATCCTCGACATCAACGGTGGCGTCGCCCTGTTCCCGCTGCAGTTGCTGTTCTGCAAGTTCTTCGTGGTCATCACCGTCGTGATCGGGTTCATCGTCGACGTCCCCGACCCCGGCGTGATGCAGCGGCCGCCACGCCGGCCCGGCACGAAGATCGTCACCCGGCCGTGGATCGCCCGCTGGTTCATCTTCGGCTTCGTGGTCGCCGCCACCGCCCTGTCGGTTCTTCATTGGGGACCCGGCAAGCCGAGCACCACGGATGCCTCGGTCAACATGACCATGGCCTTCGCCATCGTCTCGCTGTCCGCGGTCAACATCGGCCTGGTGATGCGCCGCGAACGCCAGGCGCCGTGGTCCTCCCCGGTCTTCCCGTACCTCGGCTGGATCATCGGGGGCTGGGTGATGACCTGGGCCGCCGTGGAGCTCGGCATGCTCCAGCGGCTGCTCGACACCACCTCGCTCAGCGGCGGCCAATGGGTGGTCGTGATCGGCCTGTCCCTCATCGCCCCCGCGGTCGTCGCCGCGGACAAGTTCCTCCAGATCCGGCGGCAGCCGCGAGCCGTCCTGGAACCGGCCTGATCGAAGGTCAAAGACCGCCGAAGACAGGCAGCAGACCGGCCTGACCCGAAGGTCAAAGACCGCCGAGGACCGGCAGCAGATCGGCCGCGCGGGTCAGGTCGTCGCCCAGGGGGCGATCCGCCATCGACGCGTCGAGAACCTTGGCGGCCAGGTCGAAGGCCTCGCGCGCGGTCCCGCCGGCGAGCCGGCCCGGCGCCATCCGCAGCGCCCGCACCGCCGCCACCAGCTCGGCGGCGAGCAGCGTGGGCGCCAGGCGGGTCATCGCGCGCAGCGAGCGGGCGCCCTGGGTGGCGAAACTGGCGTGCTCCTCCAGCCCGAGCGAGATGGTCAGCGTGCCGGCGGCGGTGGGCTGCATCCCCACCCGGATCTCGGTGAGCAGGTCCTGGACCACGTACTCGGTGATCATCAGGCCGGAGCTGCCGGGCGGGCCGTCGGCGAGGAACGCCCGCAGCCCGGTCATGTCCGGGCGCATCAGCAGGCCCAGCCGGGCCGCCGACAGGGACAGGACCGGCAGGAAAGCACCGCGCACGGCGTCCAGACGGGACGCCAGCGTCGCCGTGTGGAACTGGCCGTGGTGCCGGACGCCGTCCGCGGTGACCAGCGGGTTCTCGACGGCGGCGTTGAGCTCGCCGAGGACCGCCTCGTGCAACCCCCGGGCCGCGTCCAGGGCCGGGGCGGTCACCTGCGGCAGCACCCGCAGGCCGAAGGGGTCCTGGATCCGTACCGGGGTGGCGCAACCGGCGACGAGCGAGCGCAGCTCGGCCGCGACTTCCGCCTGGCCGGGGTGCGCGCGGGCGGTGTGGACCGCCTCGTCGTACGCCTCCGGGTTGCCCCGCAGCGCGAGAAAGGTCAGCGCGCCGACCACCACCGACGCCCGCAGCTGGCTGCGCATCCGGTCGAGCGCGAGCGCGGCGGTGGCCACCGTCAGCGCGCTCGACGAGATCATCGGCAGGGCGTCGGTGGCGTCGATCGAGGTGACCGGGGCGCGGCCGGAACGCCACGGGCGCTCGCCGGCCAGGGTCAGGCCGAGCTCGGCCAGGGCGGCCAGGTCGGCGGTGCCGATCGCGCCCCACGAGTGCATGGTGGGCACCGCGCCGTCGCGCAGGGCGTCCGCCAGGGCCTCGGCGATCCGCGGGGAGATGCCGGAGCCGCCGGCCAGGATCTGGTTGAGGCGGGTGACCATGGTCGCCCGGGCGGTGCGGTCGTCCTCGATCGGGCCGACGCCGGCGCAGTGGCTGCGCAGCAGGCGCAGGGCGTGCGAGCCGCCGCCGTCGGCGGAGGAAGCCGGCACGGTGCGCTCGTGCCGGTTGGCGCCCACCCCGGTGTTGGCGCCGTAGACGGCGCCGCGCGCCTGGGCCTCGAGCAGCGCCTCGTGCCGGGAGCCGACCAGCGCGAGGGCGGCCGGGTCGACGACGAGCGACGACCGGCCGGACGCGAGCGCGATCAGGTCCTCGATCGTTAACGACCGGCCGTCGAGCCGGACAACTGCGGGCATATCGGCACCACCTAGTTTCAGGAGCGTAAAGGCTCCCGCCCAGCGTTGACATGTTATTCACTACCCCGCAAGTATGAATAGCCTCATTCACCGAGCGGGAGCCCCATGATCACATTCGACGATGTCGTGAAGGTCTATCCCGGCGGTAGCACGGCCGTCGACCATCTCTCGCTCGAGCTCCCGACCGGCCGGACCACGGTCTTCGTGGGACCGTCCGGATGCGGCAAGACCACGTCGCTGCGGATGATCAACCGGATGATCAGCCCGACGTCGGGACGCGTGCTGATCGACGGCGAGGACATCGCCGGGCGCGACGAGGCGCTGCTGCGGCGCGGCATCGGGTACGTGATCCAGCACGCCGGACTCTTCCCGCACCGCACCGTGCTCGACAACGTCGCGACCGTACCGATGCTGCTCGGCCGGACCCGCCGGCAGGCCCGCACCGACGCGCTCGGCCTGCTCGAGCGGGTCGGGCTCGCGCCGGAGTTCGCCGACCGCTACCCGGCGCAGCTCTCCGGCGGCCAGCAGCAGCGCGTCGGCGTCGCCCGGGCGCTCGCCGCCGACCCGCCGATCATGCTGATGGACGAGCCGTTCAGCGCGGTCGACCCGATCGTGCGCGCGGGCCTGCACCGCGAGTTCCTGCGCCTGCAGGGCGACCTCGGCAAGACCATCGCGATGGTCACCCACGACATCGACGAGGCGATCAAGCTCGGCGACGTCGTCGCGATCTTCCGGCAGGGCGGGGTGCTCGCCCAGGTCGGCACCCCGCGCGAGCTCCTCGAGAGCCCGGCCGACGAGTTCGTGGCCGAGTTCGTGGGGCGCGACCGCGGGCTGCGCAGCCTCTCCTTCGACACCGCCGCCGACCTGCCGGTGCGCCCGCCCGCCGAGGCGCCCGGCCTGGTGCTCGACGAGGCGGGCCGGCCGATCGGCTGGCGCACCGGCGACGGCATCCACAAGATCGCCACCTTCACCAGCGCTGACTCGCTACGGCTGGTCACCGACCTGGCGATCACCTCGCCGACCGGGATCGCGGTGCGGGTGACCGAGGGCGGGACGGCCGACGGCATCGTGTCCCACCACGACCTGGTGGACCACCTGGCCGGACGGAAGAAGAAGTGACGACCTATCTGAGCAACAACTGGGAAACCGTGCTGACCGCCCTCCGGCAGCACATCTGGCTCGCCCTGCTGCCGGTGGTCGTCGGATTCGTGCTGGCGCTGCCGATCGGCTACCTCGGGGTCCGCTTTCCCTGGCTGTACCACCCGCTGGTCAACACGTGCGGGGTGCTGTACTCGATCCCCTCGCTCGCCCTCTTCGTGTTCCTCCCGGTCGTCCTCGGCACCAAGATCCTCTCCCCGCTCAACATCGTCGTGGCGCTGACCATCTACACGGTCGCGCTCCTCGCCCGTACGGTCGCCGACGGTCTTCGCTCTGTCGATCCGCTCGTGGTGCAGTCGGCCACCGCGATGGGCTACCGGCGGACCCGCCGGCTGGTCGACGTCGAGTTGCCGGTCGCGCTGCCGGTGATCCTGGCCGGGTTGCGGGTCGCCACGGTGGCCAACATCAGCCTGGTCAGCATCGGGGCATTGATCGGCGTCGGCGGGCTCGGCCAGTTGTTCACGCGCGGCTTCCAACTGTTCTACGTGGAGCCGATCCTGGTCGGCGTCATCCTGTCGGTGCTGCTGGCCGGCGCGGCCGACCTGGTCATCGTGCTGATCCAGCGGCTGGTCACGCCGTGGACCCGGTTCCAGGGCGGATCCGCGTGAACCTCTCCTACCTGTTCGACCCGGCGCACTGGAGCGTCACCGCGGACGGCAGCATCCCGCAGCTGATCCTGTCGCACCTCTACTACTCGGCGCTGGCCCTGCTGATCGGCACGGTCATCGCGCTGCCGATCGGGTTGTGGATCGGCCACACCGGGCGCGGCTCGTTCATCGCGATCAACGCGGGCAACGCCGGGCGGTCGCTGCCCACGCTCGGCTTGCTGATGCTCATGGTCACGCTGCTCGGGCTCGGGCTGCTGCCGGTACTCATCGCGCTGACCGTACTGGTCATCCCGCCGGTGCTCACCTCGGCGTACGCGGGGGTCCGCGCCATCGACCAGCGGGTCGTCGACGCCGCGAAAGGTGTCGGGATGCGCCCCCGGCAAGTTCTCGCGAAAGTTGAGCTGCCGCTGGCGCTGCCGGTGATGATGAGCGGTTTCCGCAGCGCCGCCCTGCAGGTGGTGGCGACCGCGACCGTGGCCGCGGCGGTGGGCCTCAACGGCCTGGGCCGCCTGTTGATCGACGGCCTCGCCGTCAACGACTACTCCCGTGTGCTGGCCGGCGCCATCGTCGTCGCGGTGCTGGCGGTCGTGCTCGACCTGGTGCTCGCTTTCGCGCAGCGCCGGATCGTGTCCCCCGGACTCCGAGAAAGGTCCTCGAGATGAAACATATCCGCGTCTTCGCCGCGCTGGCGGCGCTGGTGACCCTCGCCGCCTGCGGCGCCAACAACGACCCGCTGAGCAACGACACCGACTCGGGCAGCAGCAACGCGCCCTCGGCCGTGACGATCGGCTCGGCCAACTTCGCCGAGAGCGAGCTGCTCGCCGAGATCTACGCGCAGGCCCTGGAGGCCAAGCAGGTGCAGGTCAAGCGCCAGTTCAACATCGGCGCCCGGGAGCTGTACCTCAAGGCCCTGCAGGACGGCTCGATCGACCTGCTGCCCGAGTACAACGGCGCGCTGCTCTCCGCCCTGTCGAAGGGCGGCGCGCCCGAGGGCGTCAGCAGCCCCGAGGACGTGCTGGCCGCGCTCAAAAAGGTGCTGCCGGCCGGCACCGAGGTGCTCGACCAGTCGGCCGCCGAGGACAAGGACACGCTGACCGTCACCCAGCAGACGGCCGCCAAGTACAACCTGAAGACCATCGACGACCTCAAGCCGATCGCCGGCAAGCTGACGATCGGCGCCGGACCCGAGTGGCAGGAGCGCTACCAGGGCCTCAAGGGCCTCGACCAGCTGTACGGGGTGAAGTTCAAGACCTTCAAGCCGCTCGACGCGGGCGGCCCGCTGACGGTGAACGCGCTGCTCAAGGGACAGATCGACGTCGGCAACATCTTCTCCACCGACTCGGCCATCAAGACCAACAACCTGGTCGTGCTGGCCGACCCGAGAAACCTCTACCTGGCCGAGAACGTCCTCCCGCTGATCCGCAGCGAGGCGAACAACCCGACGGTCAGCGGCGCGCTGAACGCCGTCTCGGCCAAGCTGACCACCGAGAACCTCACCACCTACCTGGCCAAGGTGCAGGTCGACAAGCAGGACACCGCGGCGGTCGCCAAGGCGTTCCTGACCGACAACGGCCTGGCCTAACGCGCCGAAAGTTCGGCGGAAAGCTCGCGCAGCACGCTGGTCACCGCGCCGGCGTGGGCACGAAGCTCCTGGATGTCGGGCGGGCGCGCGGTGCGCGCCCGCTCCTCCACGCCGGCACAGAGCGCGGCGAGCTCGTTGGCGCCGAGGGTGGCGGACGAGCCTTTCAAGGAATGCGCGAGCCGCGCCAGGTGCCGGGCGTCGCCGTCGGCCGCCGCCTGGTCCATCCGGCTCAGCACCGACGGCAGCCGGTCGGCGAAGTTGTGCAGGATCTCAGCAAGTTTCCGGTGATCCCCGCCGGCCGAGGCGGCCATCCCGTCCACCCAGTCGCGGATGTTCTCCGCCTCGGACCGCGCGCCGATCTCGGCCGTGTCGGCGTGCGCGGCCGCGCCGGCCAGCACCGCGTCCAGCTCGGCGTCGCGGATCGGCTTGGCCAGGAAACCGTCCATGCCGGCCCGCTCGCTGGCGGTGCGGTCGTCCACCATGGCGTTCGCCGTCAGGGCCACGATCCGCGGCGCGCCGTGCACCGGCGGACGGGCGCGGATCTGCTCGGTCGCCGCCAGGCCGTCCAGCACCGGCATCTGCACGTCCATCAGGACCAGATCGAATTTCGTACGATGAACGGCCGCGACCGCCTCGCGGCCGTCCGCCGCCACTTCCACCCGGTGGCCGCGGCCCTCCAGCAGCAGCTGCGCCACCCGCTGGTTGATCGGGTTGTCCTCGGCCACCAGCACATGCAGCGAGCGCACGGCCGGCCGCCGTCCCGAGGCCGCATCGCCGGAAAAGCCGCCACCGGAAACCCCGCCACCCGAGACCGCGTCACCCGAAGCCGCGTCACCCGAGACCGCGTCACCCGAAGCCGCGTCACCCGAAGCCGGCGCGGCGTCGCCCAAGGCCGCGTCCGGCAAAGTTTCGTCGGGATCCGCCTCCGGCAGGCGGACCGTCACGGTGAAGGTCGACCCCTGGCCGGGCGCGCTGTCCACCGTGATGCCGCCCGCCATCGCCTCGGCGAGCCGCTGACTGATCACCAGCCCGAGGCCGGTGCCGCCGTAGCCCCGCGCCACCGACGCGTCGACCTGGGAGAACGGCAGGAAGAGCCGGTCCAGCCGATCGTGCGGGATCCCGATCCCGGTGTCGCGGACCGCGAACCGGACCCGATCGCCGGACCGGGTCACGGTGACGGTCACCGCGCCGTGGTCGGTGAACTTGACCGCGTTGCCGATCAGGTTGACCAGGATCTGCCGGATCCGGCTCTCGTCGCCGACCACCGCCGGCGGGCAGTCGCCGGCCAGGTGCGCCGACAGGTGCAGGCCCTTCGCGTCCGCGGTCAGCGCCACCAGGTCGATCGCGCTCCGCACGCACGGGCCGAGCGGGAACGGGCGCTCGGCCAGCGTCAGCTCGCCCGCCTCGATCTTCGAGAAGTCCAGGATGTCGTTGATGATCACCAGCAGCGACTCGCCGCTGGCGTGCACGGTGCCGACCAGTTCCCGCTGCCGGGCGTCGAGGTCGGTGCCGAGCAGCAGCCCGGTCATCCCGATCACCGCGTTCATCGGCGTCCGGATCTCGTGGCTCATGGTCGCCAGGAACGCCGACTTCGCCGCCGCGGCCGCCACCGCCTCGTCCCGCGCGGCGACCATCGCGCTCATCGAGGTGTTCACCGCCCGCGCCATCTGGGCGAGCTCCTGCGGCCCGCTCACCTCGGCCCGCCGGCTCAGGTCGCCCTGGGCCACCCGCTGCGCCGCCGCGGTGACCCGCCGGGCCGGGGCGGTGATGTGCCGGGTGATCCACCGCGCGCACAGCGCCACCAGCGCCGCCGTGCCCAGCGACACCCAGACGATCAGGCTGCGGGTGCGCCGGGCGCTGGCGTCGGTGGCCCGCAGCTGCTCGGCCAGGCGCTGCTCCTCGTGCGCGTGCATCTGGCTGACCAGCGTCTGCACGGTCGCCATGTCGGTGTTCACCGCCGCCGGCTTCTTCTGGTCCATCGCCGTCTGGTACTGCGCCAGGCGCTGCTGGATCAACGGCTGGAGCCGGTCGAGCAGCTCCTGGTGAATCGGGTCGCCGCGGCTGTCCTCGCGGACCCGGCCCAGGTCGGCGGCGACCACGGACGAGACGTTGCGCAGCGCCTGCACCCACGTCGGGCTGCCGGTCTCGCGGTAGGCGCGGGCGGTGCGGTCGAGCCCGTTCACCCCGTCGCCCAGCCGCCCGATCTCGCCGAGCAGCAGATGCGAGCGCTGCATCGGCGCCTGGCTCTGCATCAGGGCCCCGATCCGGACGTACGCGCTAGCGCCCACCACGGCCAGGGCCAGCAGCGCCAGCAGGAAGCCCACGGTGAGCATCCGGCCGACGGTCCACCGGGACCGATCGGCGAACTGCTCACCGCGCATCCCCATGAAAGCTACTCTAAGTAACGGCGGAGGGGGATGCGGTGACTTCTGTGCTGGTGGTCGACGACGATCCGACGATGCTGGAGATCGTCCGGACCGTGCTGAGCTCGGGCGGCCTCGAGGTCGAGACCAGCAGCACCGGCCGCGACGGGCTGCGGGCGGCGCACGAGCACCCGCCGGATCTGGCCGTCCTCGACGTGACGATGCCGGGCATGACCGGCCTCGAGGTGTGCCGGGCGCTGCGCGACGACGCCGAGACCGCCGACATCCCGATCATCCTGCTGACCGGCCGCGGCCAGTGGCTGGACGTGGCGTCGGGCTTCGACGCCGGCGCCGACGACTACCTGGTCAAGCCGTTCACGGCGCAGGATCTGCTGACCCGGGTGGACGCGCTGACCGGGGCAGGCTGACCACGAGCGAGCCGCCCTCGACGCCGATCGTGCCGCCGTGCCGGCCGGCCACCGCCCGCGCGAACATCAGGGCCGTGGCGTTGGCGCCGGTGAACAGCCGGTCGGTGACCAGGTCGGACGGCAGCCGCAGGGAGATCCGCCAATGCTCGCCGTCCACCTCGGCGGTCATCGCCCGAGCGCCGTCGAGGGCCCGTACCGCGGACACCAGTCGTGCCAGAGCCTGGTCCAGGCGCTCCCGGTCGCCCACGAAAGTTTCCGGCTCGCCGGCGACCGCGAACCCGTGCGCGGCGAGCAACGCGGCGAGATCGAATTCCGTGCGCGAGATCGGGAGCGTGCCGTTCTCCAGCCCGCTGATCGTGGCGATCTGCTCGGTGACCCCGGCGATCCGGCGCACGTTGCGCGCGATCAGGTCGAGGGCCTCGTCGAGCTGCGGGTCGCCGGTGCCGCCGGCCGGCAACATCTCGAGCATCGCCAGCGTCGAGGCGAGCGGTGTGCGCAGCTCGTGCAGCATCGCCGAGACCAGCTCGGTCCGGGTCGCCACCAGCTCGGCGAGCGCGCGGTTCTGCCGGCGCAGGCTCTCCCGCGCCCTCGCCTCCGCCGCCGGCTCTCGCACTCGTTCCAAGATAGGCACGAAAGGCCGCCGAAACGTCCTTGTCCGCGACATCGGCCCGGGTCGATGCTGGGGGCATGCGGGGGCTGAGGGTAGGCGTCATCGGTGCCGGGATCGGCGGGCTGAGCGCGGCGTTGTCGCTGCTCGCGGTGGGTTGCGACGTTCAGGTGTACGAGCGGTCGGCCGCTCTCGGCGAGGTCGGCGCCGGCGTACAGGTCAGTCCCAACGCGTCGCGGATCCTGCACCACCTCGGCCTGGCCGGCGAGCTGGCCCGCGTCGGCGTGCGGCCGCTCGCGCTGCACCAGCGGCGCTGGGACGACGGGCGCACGCTGCTGCGCACGCCGCTCGGCGAGCCCCTCGAGGATCGGTTCGGCTTCCCGCACTATCAGGCGCACCGCGCCGACCTGCTCGCCGTCCTCGCCGCGGCGGTGCCGGCCGAGCGGATCCACCTGGGTCACCGGCTGACCGGCTTTCAAGAAAACCGCGATCGCGTACGCCTTCGTTTCGCCGGCCGGGACGACGCGGAGGTGGACGTGCTCGTCGGCGCGGACGGCATCCACTCCGACGTGCGGGAGGCGCTGTTCGGGCCCGAGCGGCCGCGGTTCACCGGATGCATCGCCTACCGCGGCCTCGTCCCCGCCGAGCGCCTGTGTCACCTGGACATCGAGGTGACCGCCCAGGTCTTCATGGGTCCCGGGCGGCACTTCGTCAACTACTACGTCAGCGGCAAACGGCTGATGAACTTCGTCGCCATCGTCGAGCAGGATTCGTGGGCCCGCGAGTCGTGGACCGACCGCGGCGAGGTGGCCGACGCGCTGACGGCCTTCGCGGGGTGGCACCCGCAGGTGCAGGGGATGCTGAGCGCCGTCGACGAGACCTTCGTCTGGGCGCTCTTCGACCGGCCGCCGCTCGCGCACTGGTCGCGCGGCCGGGTGACGCTGCTCGGCGACGCCTGCCACGCGATGCTGCCGTTCATGGCCCAGGGCGCGGCCCAGGCGATCGAGGACGGCGCCACCCTCGCCACGTGCCTGGCCGGCGGCGCCGAGCCACCGGCCGCGCTGCGGGAGTACGAGCGGCTGCGGCTGCCGCGCGCGAGCCGCATGCAGGCGCTGAGCTCGGCCAACAAGACCCGCTTCCACCTGCCGGACGGCCCCGAGCAGCAGGCCCGCGACGAGGCCATGGCCGCGGGCGCCACCGACTGGTCCTACGACGTCGTCGCGTGGATCTACGACCACGACGCCGCCAACCCCGTGCCGGACGGCGGGACGCCGCGATAGCCGAAGCGGCACGCAACCGATCTGCTCCCGAGTTCGCCCCGGTCGTGCAACCGGCGAGGCGTGTCATGAGAAGTCGGTTTGCAGACGTGGAGGTTGCGGCGACCCATGGGCAGTCGGTTGATGCGTTTTCACCTGGTCGTCGCGGCGATCGCGGTGACCGGTTTCCTCGCCGTGCCCGATGGGAGCACGCTGCAGCTCGTCTGGCAGATCGCGTGCGGCTGGTACGCCGCCGCGATGATCGTCGCGGCCGTCCGGCACCGGCGTCCCGAGCTGCCGGCCACCTGGTGGCTGGTCGCGCTCGGCGTGGCCGGCAACGCCGGCGGCATCCTGGTGGAGTACCTGATGACGCTGCGCGGCGAGCCCGACTTCCCGTCCTGGGCCGACATCGCGTACCTGTCGCTGTATCCCGCCGTGGCGATGGCCCTGTTCCTGCTCATCCGGCGCCGCACCGCGCACCGGGACTGGTCGAGCCTGGTCGACGCCACCACCCTGACCACCGGCCTGGGCCTGCTGGCCTGGGTGTTCATGGTCAAGCCGGCCGCTTCCGACCCGTCGATCGGGCTGCTGGGCCACATCGCCAGCGTCGCCTACCCGGTGGGCGACATCGTGCTGCTGGCCATGACGGTGCGCCTGATCCTCAGCGGCAGCGCCCGCAACACCACGTTCCGGCTGCTCTGCGCGGCACTGATCTTCTTCCTGGCCGGCGACGGCATGTGGGCGGTCATCAACCAGATGGTCTGGGAGCCCGGCCCGATGGCGCACAAGCTGCTGGCCGACGTGTTCCTCGCCGGTTACCTGGTGTTCGCGGCCGCGGCCATCCACTCCGACGTGCGCTCGCTGTCCCGCGCCGTCGAGCCCCGGCCCGCCCGGATCAGCCGGCCGCTGCTGGCGGCCCTGACCGTCGCATCGCTGATCGGCCCGGCGCTGCTGGTCCTGCAGGCGACCCGGCACCAGGTGACCGACGCGCTGGCCATCGCGCTCGGCTGCGCGGTCCTGTTCCTGCTGGTCGTCGTCCGGATGTCCCAGCTGATCACCCAGCTGGACCTGCAGACCGAGAAGGTGCGCGAGCTGGCGGTCACCGACGAGCTGACCGGCCTGCCCAACCGGCGTGCGTGGAACACCGAGCTGCCGCGCACGATCGAGCGGGTCCGGCGCAGCGGCGAGCCGCTGACGGTGGCGATGATCGACATCGACCATTTCAAGAGCTTCAACGACGCGTACGGGCACCCGGCCGGTGACCGGCTGCTCAAGGAGGCGGCCGCGGCCTGGCAGGACCAGCTGCGCGCGGTCGACCACCTGGCCCGGTACGGCGGCGAGGAGTTCGTCCTCATGCTGCCCGCCGCGGCCGCCGGCCAGGCCCGCGACATCATCGAGCGGATGCTGCGCGCCACCCCGCTGGGCCAGACCTTCTCGGCCGGCGTCGCCGCGTGGAACGGCACGGAGACCTCCGACGAGCTGATCGCCCGCGCCGACGCCGCCCTCTACCGGGCCAAGGACGCCGGCCGGAACCGCCTCGTCGAGGCCGACCGGCAGCCGCCCGTCGGCGTCGGCTGAACACCGGGCCCGGCCCGGGCGGTGCGCCGAATTCGGTTGAGGCGGCGTGCCGGGGAAAGGCAGGATGCGGTCGTGAACCAGGCGACGCTGCGGACCGCCCGCATGGAGCTCGTGCCGCTGTCCGACGACCACCTCGAGGGCGAGGTCCAGCTCGACGCCGATCCCGAGGTCATGCGCTATCTGGGCCGGCCGCGGTCGCGGGCCGAGGTGGAGCGGCGGCACCGGCTCCGGCTGGCCGCCGCCGATCGGGTCCCCGGCCTCGGCTTCTGGGCCGGGCTGGTCGGCGGCTCGTTCGTCGGCTGGTGGATCCTCGAGCCCCCGGAGCGCGCCGACCAGGGCCCGGTCGACGGCCAGGCCGAGCTGGGATACCGGCTGCTGCGCCGGCACTGGCGGCAGGGCCTGGGCGGCGAGGGCGCCCGCGAGCTGGTCCGGCACGGCTTCGACGACCTCGGCCTGCGCCGGATCTTCGCCGAGACGATGGCGGTGAACGAGCCGTCCCGGGCCACGATGGCCTCGGCCGGGCTGCGCTACGTGCGCACCTTCCACCTGGATTTCGACGATCCGCTGCCGGGCACCGAGCAGGGCGAGGTCGAGTACGCGATCACCCGCGAGGAGTGGCTCGCCCGCCGGCACGGTTGAGGGCCGCCGGGACGGCCCTCGCGCGCGCCTACGCGAACTCGGCGGCCAGCAGCCGCATGTTCGACCGGGCGACCTCCAGGACCTGGTCGCCCGCGCCGCCGAGCACCGAGCGGGTGCCCCACAGCGTGAAACCCTTGACCTGGTCGAACGTCAGGCCCGGTGGAATCGACAGCTCGTGCCGGACGGTGGTGACGTCGACGACGACCGGGCCGTCGTGGGCGAACGCCTCGGCCAGCGCCTCGTCGAGCTTGCCGGGGACCTCGACCCGGATGCCGTGCAGGCCGATCGAGCGGGCCACCTCGGCGAAGTTCGGATTGTCGAGCCCGGTGCCGTAGTTGACGTATCCGTCGGCCTTCATCTCCAGCTCGACGAAGGCCAGCGAGCTGTTGTCGAACACCACGACCTTGACCGGCAGCTTCTGCTGCCGCAGCGTGATCAGCTCGCCGAGCAGCATCGCGAGGCCGCCGTCGCCGGAGAGCGCGACCACCTGGCGGCCGGGGTGCGCCGCCTGCACGCCCATGGCCAGCGGCAGCGCGTCGGCCATCGTGCCGTGGTTGAACGAGCCGATCAGCCGGCGCCGGCCGTTCATCGTCAGGTAGCGGGCCGCCCACAGGGTGGGGGTGCCGACGTCGGGCAGGAAGACGGCGTCCGGCGCGGCGAGCCGGTCGACCGCGGCGACGAGCGCCTGCGGGTGCACCGGGCCGTCGGCCCGGCCGTGCTTGGCGACGGCGTCGAACTTCGCCCGCGTACGCCGATAGTGTTTCTGCATCGTGCTCAGGTGGTCATCGCCGCGGCCCTCGCGCAGCAGCGGCAACAACGCGCCGATCGTCTCGCGGACCCCGCCGACCAGCGGCACGTCGGCCGGGTGCCGGCGGCCGATGTTCTCGCCCCGGATGTCGACCTGCACCACGGCGGCGTTCTCCGGGTAGAACGGCCGGTACGGGAAGTCGGTGCCCAGCATCAGCAGCGTGTCGCAGTGTTCCATCGCCCGGTATCCGGACGGGAAGCCGAGCAGGCCGGTCATGCCGACGTCGTACGGGTTGTCGTACTCGATGAACTCCTTGCCGCGCAGCGCGTGCACGACCGGGGCCTGGAGCCGCTCGGCGATCTTCAGCAGCTCGTCGTGCGCGCCCTGGCAGCCCGCGCCGGCCAGGATGGTCACCCGCTCGCCGCGGTTCAGCACGTCGGCCGCGCGCGCCAGGTCGCCGTCGGCGGGCACGGTGACCGACCGGGTGGGCCGGATCGCGGTCACCTTGGCCTTGGCCGCCGTCGTCGCGAACACCTCCCCCGGCACCACGAGCACCGCGACGCCGCGCCGCTCGATCGCCGCCCGCATGGCCACCTCGAGCAGCCGCGGCAGCTGCTCGGCGTCGCTGACCAGCTCGGCGTAGACGCTGCACTCGCGGAACAGATCCTGCGGGTGGGTCTCCTGGAAGTACGACGTCCCGATCTCGGCGCGCGGAATGTGCGCCGCGATCGCCAGCACCGGCACGCGGCTGCGCTGGGCCTCGAAGAGGCCGTTGATCAGGTGCAGGTTGCCCGGTCCGCAGCTGGCCGCACACACGGCCAGCTCCCCGGTGGTGGCGGCCTCGCCGGCCGCGGCGAACGCGGCCGCCTCCTCGTGCCGCACGTGCACCCAGGCGATGTCGCCGTCGCGGCGCAGCGCGTCGGTGAGCCCGTTGAGCGAGTCGCCGGGCAGCCCGTAGACGCGGCGCACGCCGGAGGCCTTGAGGGTGGCGATCATGTGGTCGGCGACGGTGGTCATGCTTTCCCCTTCGAGCCGCGACAGCTGGTCACTTCGACCAGTCTGCCCCGGTCGGTGCCCGTGTCGCGCCGTGGAACACCCGGGACCCGAGTGGTCTCGCCCACGTGCCGGCCGTCGCCTATCCGGTGGTGATGTGTCGCCGAGCCGATCGCCGGGATTGCGGTGAGTGCCTACTGTGGAGGCCTCATTCCGCTCGGACCGGAGGCGTCGGATGTCCGCGTCGGGTAAGAAACTCATGGGCCTTCTGGGCGCGCTGCTCATCACGGCCGGCGTGGCCGCCACCATCGTGGGGATGTTCCTGGACAAGGACATCAACTCGGTCGGCCTGGCGGCCATCTTCATCGCCGGGATCGGGCTGGTCTACGCCGGCATCTTCGGCCTGTTGCCCGAGGAGATCGGGATCGGCGACAAGGGAAAGATCAAGCTGCAGGCCGCCGCCGACGCGGTGAAGACCGTCAAGGAGGGCACCAACTCCGAGGCGGCGGCCATCGCCCAGTCGCCTGAGCTGATCAAAAACGTCATCGCCGCCAAGGAGGAGTCCGAGGCGTCGGCCGTGGTCGAGGGCGCCCTGAAGCAACTGGTGGAACGGATGCCGGCCACCGCCGACGTGCTCAAGACCGTCGCCTGACCGGCCGGTCCCACCAGCCCGCTGTCAGCGCCGTATCAGCGCCGTGTGCGCCCGCTGTCAGCGCCGCACGGCACTGTTCCCCCCCGTAAGCCTTCGACCGAGGGGGGAAAGACATCATGAGCGATCTCGTGGTGCGTGCGGAGGGGCTCCGCAAGCGATTCGGGACGACCCAGGCGCTGGACGGGGTGGACCTGGCGATGCGACGCGGCACCGTGCTGGGCGTGCTCGGGCCCAACGGCGCCGGCAAGACCACCGCGGTGCGCGTCCTCGCGACGCTGCTGCGCCCGGACGCCGGGCACGCCGAGGTGGCCGGCATCGACGTGCTCAAGCAGCCGCAGCGGGTGCGCCGGCGGATCGGGCTGACCGGGCAGTACGCGAGCGTCGACGAGGACCTGACCGGCACCCAGAACCTGGTGCTGATCGGCCTGCTGCTCGACCTGACCAGCAAAGAGGCCAAGAAGCGGGCCGCCGAGCTGCTGGAGTGGTTCGACCTGGCCGAGGCCGCCGGCCGGCCGGCCAAGACCTACTCGGGTGGCATGCGGCGCCGCCTCGACCTGGCCGCGAGCCTGGTCGGCCACCCCGAGGTGATCTTCCTGGACGAGCCGACCACCGGCCTGGACCCGGCCAAGCGCGAGGACATGTGGGGCGTGGTGCGCACCCAGATCACCCAGGGCTCCAGCGTGTTGCTCACCACCCAGTACCTGGAGGAGGCGGACGCCCTCGCCGACGAGATCGTGGTGATCAACCATGGCCGGGTGATCGCGCACGACACCCCGGAGGGGCTCAAGCGCCGGGTGGGCGGGCTCACCCTGCGGGTCCGCCCGGCCGACCCGGCCCGGGTGCCCGACGCGATGGCCGTGCTCGACGCGGTCGCCGCCCCCGGCACCACCGCCGCCGCCGACACCGCGGCCGGCGCCCGCCCCGGCGCGGTCAGCGTGCCGGTCGCCGGCGACACCGCCCTCGACCACGCCCTGCCGGCGCTGCGCCGGGCCGGCGTCGAGCTGGTCGACGTCGGCCTGCACCTGCCCAGCCTCGACGAGGTGTTCCACGCCCTGACCGCCGACACCGCCGACGCCAAGGAGGCTGAGCTCGTATGACCACGCTCGACGTACCCGTGCGCAACATCACCGGCGACATCGACAAGCCGCGCGGCGGCGCCCTCGCCGCACTGGCCCGGCACAGTGTCGCGCTCGCCCGCCGAAGTTTGATCAAGACCATCCGTACGCCGGAGGCCCTGATCGACGTGACGCTGCAGCCGGTGATCTTCCTGCTGCTGTTCACCTACCTGCTCGGCGGGGCCATCTCCGGCGGCGACCGGGCCGGCTACCTGCAGTTCCTGCTGCCCGGCATGCTGGCCCAGTCGCTCGCCATGGGCGGCATCGCGCTCGGCCAGAACCTCAACGCCGACATCGAGAAGGGCGTCTTCGACCGGTTCCGCTCGCTGCCGGTGGCCCGGTCGGCGCCGCTGGTCGGCGCGGTCGCCGCCGACATCGTCCGCTACCTGACCGTCTGCCTGGTGATGCTGGGCTTCGGGTACGTGATGGGCTTCCGGATCGAGACCGGATTCCTGCCGGCCGTCGCCGCGGTCGGCCTGTCGATCGCGTTCGGCCTGTGCTTCTGCTGGATCTCGGTGTGGGTGGGCATGCTGGTGCGCACCTCGGGCGCCGTGCAGGGCGTGATGTTCCTGCTGGTCTTCCCGCTGTCGTTCGGCAGCAACGTGTTCGTCGCGACCGACACGCTGCCCGGCTTCCTGCAGGGCTTCGTGCACGTCAACCCGATCACGCCGCTGGTCGGCACGATCCGCGGGCTGCTGATCGGCGGCCCGGTCGCGAGCCACCTGGTCTGGACCCTGGTCTGGATGGCCGCCCTGCTGGTGGTCTTCGTCCCGCTGGCCCTGCGCGCCTACGCCCGCCGGGCGTAAGGCTAGCCCGGATCGCCCGGCGCCGGCAGCGCCGCAGGACGCAGCCGGGCCGGGTCGATCTGGGTCTGGGCCGTCTTTCCGTCCAGCTGCCAGCCCGTCTCGTACGCGTCGGCGAAACCGTCCGCGCCGAGCACCCGCCGCCCGCGCTCGGTCAGCTCGCGCACCATGGTCTCGGTGGTGTCGTGGGCGCCGCGCAACCGGGACGCCGCGCCCAGCAACCGGGCGGCGTCCCGATGCCGTCCGCGCAGGTCGGCCAGGCCGGCCGCGGCCACCGCGATCAGCGAGATGATCGGCATGTCCTTGCTCTCCAGCGCCGCCGCGTAGGCCGGCGCCAGCGCCTTCTCGGCCCCGTCCGGATCGCCGAGCTTGAGGCAGAGGATGGCGCGGACGCTGCCGACCAGCGCCCGGCCGTGGTCGCCGGCGAACGTCAGCCCGTGCGCCATCCCCGCCTCGGCCGCCTCGACCAGCTCGGTCGCCCGGTCCAGGTCGCCGATCCGCGCCCACAGGCCGGCCTCGAGCGCGTCCACCAGGATGACCATCTCGGGCGACGCCGACCGCAGCGCCCGCTCCCGAGCGCTGCCGATCATCTCGATGGCATGGTCCACGTCGCCGCGGCGCATGCTGAGATCGATCCAGCGCAGGTCGATGAAGATCTCGTCGCTGATGCTGAGCGAGCCGAACTCGCCGGCCAGCGCCCGGGCCTCGCGCAGGTCGGCCAGCGCGCCGTCCAGGTCGCCGTCGTACTGGCGCAACTGGGCCCGCATCGGCAGCACGGTGGCCAGCCCCCAGCGGTCGCCCGTCTCGGCGAACGCCCCGAGCGCGGCGGCCACGTCCACCCGTACCTGATCGATGGCGCCGTTGTTCTCGGCGAACTGAGCCCGGAACGCGTGCGCGAGCCCGGCCAGCCACCGGTCCGGCCCCTCGACGATGCGCGCGATGATCGCCTGCGACGCCTCCGCCTGCTCCAGGAACGCGAGCGTCACCGCGGTCAGCGCCCCGGCGATGCCCGGCAGCTCGGGATGGGACGTCAGCCGGCCCGCCAGCGCCCGCAGCTCGTCCTTGTGCTTGCGGCCCTCCTCGTCCATCGCCGCGCCCCGGCTGCCGATCTGGTTGAGCAGCAGCACCGCCGCGGCGCAGTCCCGATCCAGCGACGGCGTGCCGCCCGGCACCGCCAAGGCCTCCTCCAGCCAGTACGCGGCGTCGGCGTGCCGGCCGAACATCTGCCAGAACCAGCCCAGGCCCAGCGCCAGCGCGACCGCGCCGTCGGCGTCCCCGGAGTCGCACAGGTGCCGCAGCGCGGCCAGCGCGTTGTCGTAGTCGGCGCGCATCGCCCGCAACGCGGTCAGCTGCCCCCGGCCGCGCAGCTGCGGGTCGTAGCGGGCCACCAGCGCGGCGAAGTAGCGGGCCGCGCGGTCCTTGGTGGCGCCGGCGTCGGCCAGCCGGGTGATCCCGTACTCCCGGATGGTCTCCAGCATCCGGTAGCGGCCGGCTTCCGGCGCCAGCTGCAGCAACGACTTGTCGACCAGGGCGGCGAGCAGGTCGGGGATGTCGGCCGCGGGCAGCTCCGGGCACAGCGCCGCGGCCGAGGCCTCGGTGACCCCGCCGGGCAGCACCGAGATCCGCTCGGCCAGCGTCCGCTCGTCGTCGCCGAGCAGCTCCCAGCTCCACGCGATGACCGCGCGCAGCGTGCGATGCCGCGGATAGGCGGTGCGGCTGCCGGTGGTGAGCAGCCGGAACCGGTCGGACAGCCCGTCGGCGAGCCCGGCCAGCGACAACGTGCGCAGCCGGGCCGCGGCCAGCTCCAGCGCGAGCGGCATGCCGTCGAGGCCGCGGACGATCCGGACGATGTCGCCGAGCGTGCCGGCGTCGACGTCGAAGCCCGGCCGCACGGCCGCCGCCCGCTCGGCGAACAGCCGCACCGACGCCGTCCGCCGCGCCTGCTCGACCGGGTCGTCCGGCTCGGGCAGCGTCAGTGGGCCGAGCGGCACCAGCGCCTCCCCGTCCACCGCCAGTGGCTCCCGGCTGGTGGCCAGCACCCGCAGCCGCGAGCAGCGCGGCAGCAGGGCCGCGATCAGGTGCGCGACCGCGTCGATCAGGTGCTCGCAGTTGTCGACCAGCAGCAGGCTCTCCCGCCCGCCCAGCTCGTCGGCGAGCACGTCGATCTCGTCGCCGTCGTGCTTGAGCCGGCCGGACGCCTCGAACAGCGCGGCGCCGCGCAGCCCGATCGCGGCCGTCAGCGCGGCGCCCACCTTGGCCGGCTCGGTCACCGAGGACAGGTCGATCAGCCAGGCACCGTCGCGGTACTCGTGCCGCCGCCGGCGGGCCGCCTCCAGCGCCAGCCGCGTCTTGCCCGCCCCGCCCGGCCCGACCACGGTGACCAACCGGCCGGCGGCCAGCGAGGCGTCGATCCGGGCGAGATCATCGTCGCGCCCGATGAAGCTGGTCAGCGGCGCCGGCAGGTTGCTCGCCGCGGCCCTCTCCGGCCGCGGTGGGTCCGCCGGCGCCCGGAGCAACCGCAGGTGCCGGTCGCGCAGCACGCCGCCCGGATCGGCGCCCAGCCGGTCGGCCAGATCCGCGCGCACCCGCTCGTACAGCGCGAGCGCCTCGGCCTGCCGGCCCTGCGCGGCCAGCGCGTCCATCAGCAGCGCCGCCGCCCGCTCGTCGATCGGATTCTCGGCGAGCAGCGCGGTCAGCCGGCTTCCCGCCGCCGTCGGCCGGCCCAGCGCCAGCTCGGCCTCCGCCAGATCGGCGCGCGCCTCGGCGCTCAGTCGCGCCAACCGGGTGGCCACGCCCGGCGCCACCGCCGCGATGACCGCCGGCTCGCCGCCCGGCGCCACCGCCGCGATGACTGCCGGCTCGCCGCCCGCCTGCCCCACCCAGCACGCCACCGCCTCGCCCAGCAGCTCGGCCGCCCCCGCCGGGTCGCCGCCGCGCAGCCGCTCCCGCCCGTCGGCGGCCAGCCGCTCGAACCGCAGCGCGTCCACGTCCCCCGGCGCCACGTCGAGCCGGTACCCGCCGCCGGTCTGCGCCACCGCGTCCGCCGCGCCCAGCATCTTGCGCAGCCGCGACACCAGGGACTGCAGGGCGTTGGCCGGCTCACCCGGGCGCTCCCCGGGCCACAACGCGTCCACCAGCGTCCCCGGATCGACCGCCGCGCCACCGGCCAGCGCCAGCCGGACCAGCAGCCCGCGCACCCGCGCCCCCGGGACCGGTACGGCGGTGTCCCCGCGGCACACCGCGAAGGCGCCGAGCAGCGTCACCCGCAGCCGCCCGCGCACGTCCCCGTCACCGCCCACACGCCGATCCTCTCGCGCCCGGGCACGACCGCCCAACCCGCCCCGGGAGATCGGCCTCTCAGCGTCGTCACAGCCGTCTCGCGCGGCTGGGGCGTGCCGCGACCGGGGCCTGCGTAGCCATGCCTGACACGTCCTCAGCCGGCACTGACGGATGAAGATCGACTCACCCCGTAATTGCACAGCACCACGGCAGCCCTCGAAGGGGCGCGGACAGACTTTGCTCTGCTTCCGCTGAGTAAGCGGCGCTTCCTCTGAGTGAGCAGAGCAAAGCCTCGGCAAACCCCTGGTCCGGCGGCCGCTCGGGCGGCACGGCGGGCACGGCGGGCACGGCACGGCGGGCACGGCACGGCGGGCACGGCACGGCGGGCACGGCACGGCGGGCGGATGGTGGACGACACGAGCGGGCGAGCGGTCGTCAGTTGGCGAACAGGCCGGCCTCGCGGTCGTCCTCCAGGGTCGCCTCGGCGATCTCGCGCCGCAGCAGCTCGGCGTCGACCACCCGGCCGCCCGGGGTGAGCGCGTCCACCAGGTCGGGCAGGACCTCGGAGAGCTGCCAGGCGACCGCGTCGGCGCTGCCGCCGGCCACCACCGCGAGGCTGTCGAGAGTGTCGTCGCCGATCGTCAGCCGCACCTGCTCGACGGTCATCGGGTGGTTGCGCTCGTCGTCGTGGAGCCAGCTGCGGTACTGCTCGGACGTCGTGGTGACGGCGAGGTCGAGCACCACGGCCCGGATCCTCTCCGCGTTGCCCAGCCCGAGAACCAGCTCGCGGCCCTCCGGGTTGTCGAGCAGCGTGGACAGCTTGCGGATGTCGGTCATCGCGCGTCTCCCTTCCGTTGCTCGTCATGACCGGGCAACCGCCCGATCTGTGACAGCGGCGACGGGAGAATCTCAGCCCTCGATGCCGGTGGCGGCGTGCGCGCTGCCCACCGGCTTGGACTGGGAGGAGCCGCGCTGGCGCAGGTAGATGGCGAGGATCGCCATCGACGCGACGGCGAGCAGCTCGGACTGCCAGTTCTGCAGCGTCCGGTTCCAGAAGTCGGGGTTCGTCACGTAGCCGCCCCAGGACACCGGTTCCTGCAGGTCGGCAAGCTGCCGCTCGTTGTAGGCGACCATGCCGGTGATCGACTGGCCGAGCCAGGAGAGCACGAAGATCAGACCCATCACCAGGCCGAGGGAATTGGAGAACAGGAACAGCCGTACGCCCCGCACCCGGGCCCACGCGGGCGAGCCGGCGTCGGCGAAGGCGCCGATCTTCTGTTCGCGCTCGGATTCGCGGCCGGCCTTGTCGAGCTCCTTGGACTCGGGCGAGCCTCGCTGCAGCAGCCACACGGTCAGATAGATGTACAGGAAGAACTGGAGGTACTCGGACTGCCAGTTCTCCAGCACGTCGACGCCGAAGCTGGCCGACGAGACGTAGCGCGCGAGCGAGATCGGCTCGAGGCCGCTGGTGAGCTGCTGCTGGTTGAAGTCGGCGTGGCCGGCGAACGCCTGCGCGACCAGCACGCCGAGGAACATCAGCCCGAAGGTGAGGCCGAGCGAGTTCTCGCGGATCCGGCGCCTCACCGGTGCAACACCCCCAGCGCCGTGAAATACACCAGGCCGGCGGCGAGCACCAGCAGCAACAAAGTGAACTGGAATCGCACTGCTCAGTCCCCCTCGACAACGCAGTCGTAGGGCTTCTGCCCCTGCGGAGCGCAGCCGGCCGCCACGACGCGCCAGCCGCCGGGGAACACGGCCAGGAACACGGTGTCGCCGGTGAGGCGGACTTGCGCCCACTGCCCGTACACGTCGGCGCCGACGACCCGGCCGGGCGCCGGCAGGTGCTCGCCGAGGATCGCCGCCGCGCAGTCCGAGTCGGAGACCGAGGACGCCGTGTCCGGGGCGAGCATCGCGCAGGCGGCCGCGCCGTCGCCGGCGGCGACCGCGTCGAGCATCCGCACCGCGGTGTCCGTGGCGGCCCGCTCCCGCCCGTCGACCGAACCGCAGCCGGCCAGCAGGAACAGCGGAACGAGGAAGATCGCCCGTCTCATGCCGCCGAGGATTCCCGGCCGGGCGAGGATTCAACCCTGGGCGCCGGCGTGTCCCGCCCGGTACCCGCCCGGAAGCCCACCAGCCGGTGCGTTCCATCGCAGAACGGCTTGATCGCGGACTTTCCGCACCGGCACAGCGCGACCGTGCCGCGGCCCGGATCGATCCGGGCGCCGTCGGGCGTGCGCAGCTCGAAGTCGCCGCGCACGACGAGCGGCCCGTCCTCGTACGGAATGATCATCGACGTCATGCCGAGCGATTTCCCCAGCCCGGGGGCTGCCGAAACGCTTGTTTGGCGCGCCGACCAGGGGGAATCACTGGCGGCCATGAAGCTTCCCGCTCCCCGCGGCCCGGTCTCGGCCGCCCTCGTCGAGGCGCTCAGCGGCCGCGCCACGACGCTGCCGCGCGACCCGGCGCCGGACGGCGACGAGGACCTGCACCTGGCCCTGTTCGTCTGCTACGAGCTGGCCTACCGCGGCTGGGACGGCGTCGACGAGCGCTGGGAGTGGGATCCCGAGCTGATCCGGCTGCGGACCGGGCTGGAGGACCGTTTCGAGGCCGAGCTGCACGCCCTCTGCGGCCCGCCCGAGCGGGTCGATCCCGCCGAGGTGCCGGCCCGGCTCAAGGAGCTGGTGGCGGAGTCGGACGACGGGCCGTCGCTCTCCGGCTACCTGCGCGGCCGGGCGACCCGCGAGCAATTCCGCGAGTTCGTCGTGCACCGGTCGATCTACCAGCTGCGCGAGGCCGACCCGCACACCTTCGTGATTCCCCGGCTGGGCGGGACGGCGAAGGCGGCGCTGGTGGAGATCCAGATCGACGAGTACGGCGGGGGCAGCGCGCCCCGGATGCACCAGGAGATGTTCAAGCGGACGATGTCCTGGTTCGGCCTGAACCTCGCGTACGGGTCGTATGTCGGCGACGTCGGAGCCGCGACCCTGGCCACCAACAACCTGATGGGGCTGTTCGCCCTGCACCGCCGCAACCGGGCCGCCATGCTCGGCCACTTAGCCGCCTACGAGATGACCTCGTCGATCCCCAACCGGGCGTACGCGAACGGCCTGCGCCGGCTCGGCGGCGACCCGGACGCCACGGCGTTCTACGACGAGCACGTGGAGGCCGATGCCGTGCACGAGCAGATCGCCGCGCACGACATGTGCGGCTCGTTCGCCGCCGCCGAGCCGGAGCTGGCCGGCGACGTGCTGTTCGGCGCCCGCTGCGCGCTCGCCCTGGACGCCCGCTGGGCCGCCGGGGTGCTGGCCGCCTGGGAGTCCGGCGCCACGTCGTTGCGGAGGTCGTGATGGATCCGCTACGGGAGCTCGGCGAGGCGCTCAAGGAACAGGGTTACCGGTTCACCACGGTCACGCCGGCCACGCACGCGCGGGTCAACCGGCGCCCGGAGAATGTCTGGGCCCGGGACCTGCGGGACGTCTTCGGCTGGAGCCGCCGGTTCCGGCCCGGACTGCTGCCCGGCCGCCTGCTGACCCTGCTGGAGGCGGCCGGCGCGCTCGAGCGGGACGGCGACGCCCTGCGCAGCGCGGTGCGGTTCTCGACGTACGACGACGAGCTGTTCGTGCACTCCGCCTTTCCCACGGCCGACGAGAACGCGGTGTTCTTCGGCCCGGACACCTACCGGATGGCCGACGCCGCCGCCGCGCACGTCGAGGCCCGGACCAGCCCGGTCCGCCGGGCGGCCGACATCGGCTGCGGCACCGGCGCCGGGGCGATCGCGGTGGCCAAGCGAGCGCCGGAGGCCGAGGTCGTCGCAGTCGACATCAACGACACCGCGCTGGCGTACGCGCGGGTCAACACCGCCCTGGCCGGGCTGGATCGGGTCCGCCCGGTCCGCAGCGACCTGCTCGCCGACGTGGACGGCGACTTCGATCTGATCATCTCCAATCCGCCGTTCATGATCGATCCGGCCGGGCGGACGTACCGGGACGGCGGCGGCCCGGACGGCAACGGCCTGTCCCTCGCCGTGCTCGACACCGCCGAGAAGCGGCTGGCCGTGGGCGGGTCGCTGGTGCTGTTCAGCGGCACCGGCATCGTGGCCGGCCGCGACCCGCTGCGGGAGGCGGCCGAGCGGCGGCTGGCCGGCACCGGCCTGCGCTGGACCTACCGCGAGGTCGACCCGGACGTGTACGGCGAGGAGCTTGAGGACGAGGCGTACCGGCACGCCGAGCGCATCGCCGTGGTGGTGCTCACCGCCACCCGGACCCGATGAGCACGCGGACCCGATGAGCACGCTGGGCGTCGAGGAGGAGTACCTGCTGCTCGACCCGGGCACCGGGATGAACGCCCCGGTGTCCGGCGAGGTGCTGGCCGCCCTCCCGGACGAGCTGCGCGAGCAGAGCCGCCTGGAGTTCCGGCGCAGCATGGTCGAGATGGTGACGCCGGTCTGCAAGAGCCTGGACGAGCTGCGCGATCACCTGGTCGCCGTGCGCCGCGCGGCCGCCACCGCCGCCGCCCGCGCCGGCGCCCGGCTGGTGCCGGTCGGCGCCACCCCGGTCGCCGAGCCGGACCGCGCGCCCGCCGGCGATCCCCGGTTCCACGCGATCGCCCGGCATTACGGCCCGATCGCGCACGACCCGGCCCTGTGCGGCTGCCATGTCCACGTCGGCGTGCCGAGCCGCGCCGAGGCGATCGAGGTGTGCAACCACCTGCGCCCGTGGCTGCCGGTGGTGCAGGCGCTGGCCGCCAACTCGCCGCTGTGCGAGGGCGTGGACACCGGCTTCGCCAGCTGGCGGTCGGTGCAGCTGCTGCGCTGGCCGAGCCTGGGCCCGGCGCCGCACCACCGCTCCCCGGCCGACTACGACCGCACCGTCGCGGCGCTCGTCGCCTCCGGGACGATGCTCGACGAGAGCATGGTCCTCTGGTACGCCCGGCCCTCGGCCACCTTCCCCACGGTCGAGGTGCGCGTCGCCGATGTCTGCCCGGCGGTCGGGGACACCGTGCTGATCGCGGCCCTGGTGCGCGCGCTGGTCGAGACGGCCCGCGACGCGCCGGCCGCCCCGGTGGTCCCGGACGAGCTGCTGCGCGCCGCGCACTGGAACGCCGCGCACACCGGCATGGCGGGCACCCTGCTGGACCCGATCTCGGGCCGCGCCCGCCCCGCCTGGCGGGCCGTCGACGAGTTGCTGGCGCACATCGGGCCGGCGCTGGGCCGGCTCGGCGACCGCGGGGTGGTGGACGCCGAGCTGGCCCGGATCCGCCGGGACGGCACCGGCGCGGACCGCCAGCGCCGGCTACTGGCCGGCGGCGGCATTCCCGCCGCCCTGGCGCATCTGGCCGCTCAGAACTCCCCGCCCAGCGCGCTGAACAGCCGGTCCGGGGTCAGCCCCAGCTGGTAGAGCAGGTTGGTGTGCGCGGGGTCGTCGAGGTCGATCCGCTCCGGCAGTCGCGCGGCGACGGCGTCGGCGTGCTCGGGGCCGAGCGCGCGGCGCACGACGTTGAGCGCGTGGGTCTTGGTGATGACGGCCATGAGTCCTCCCAGGGAGTGGTTTCTCCTGCACAAAAAGGACCGGGCGACCGTGCGAACTGTGACGCCGAGCGGGTAAAGGGAGGTGGCTCTAGGCTGGCGACGCGATCGATGGGCGGGGAGTGGACGCGAAACAATGAGTGCCGATGTGTTCGCCGACGGCGGGGACGTGGGGCGGGACCTCGCCGCGGTGGCCTGGGATCAGACTCCCCTCGGACCGCCGGGCGAGTGGCCGCAGAGCCTGCGCACCGCGGTCAGCATCCTGTTGTCGTCCCGCTTCTCGATGTGGATGGCGTGGGGCCCGCAGCTGACGTTCTTCTGCAACGCCGCGTACCGCCGGGACACCCTGGGCCGTAAGTACCCGTGGGCGCTCGGCCGGCCGGCGAGCCAGGTCTGGGCCGAGATCTGGGACGACATCGGCCCGCGCATCGAGCGCGTGCTCGCCACCGGCGACGCGACCTGGGACGAGGCGTTGCTGCTGTTCCTCGAGCGGTCCGGCTACAGCGAGGAGACGTACCACACGTTCTCCTACAGCCCGCTGCGCGACGACGACGGGTCGGTGGTCGGCTTCCTCTGCGTGGTCAGCGAGGACACCGAGCGGGTGATCGGCGAGCGGCGGATGGCGACGCTGCGCGACCTCGGCTCCGATCCCAGCGCGATCCGCACCGAGCAGCAGATGCTCGCCTTCGCCGGGGCCCAGCTCGCCAAGAACCTCCGCGACCTGCCGTTCACCATGACCTATCTCTTTCCGGACCAGGATCTTCCGGTACGCCTGGCGTCGTGCACCGGGATCACCGGCTCGCCGCAGGAGTGGCCGGTCGAGGCCGCGGCCCGGGGCGAGTCGGTCCTGGTCGAGCTGGACGGCCCGGACCTGCCGACCGGTGACTGGAGCGAGCCGCCCACCCGGGCGCTGATCGTGCCGCTGCTGCAGCAGGGCGGCAACCCGTACGGCTTCATGGTCGCCGCCCTCAACCGCTACCGCGTCCTCGACGACGGCTACCGCGGCTTCGTCGAGCTGGCCGCGGGCCACGTCGCGGCCGGCATCGGCAGCGCCCGCGCCTACGAGGCCCAGCAGCGGCGGGCCGAGGAGCTGGCCGAGCTGGACCGCGCGAAGACCACGTTCTTCTCCAACATCAGCCACGAGTTCCGCACCCCGCTCACGCTGATCATGGGTCCGCTCGAGGAGCTGCGGACCCGGTGGGAGCTGCCCGACGAGCGGATGCGCGCCGAGCTGGACGTCATCCACCGCAACGGGCTGCGGCTCGGCAAGCTGGTCAACGCGCTGCTCGACTTCTCCCGCCTGGAGGCCGGCCGGATGCGGGCCCGCTACGAGCCGGTCGATCTGGCGGCCACGACCGCCGAGCTGGCCAGCGTGTTCCGCTCGGCGCTCGAGCGGGCCGGGCTGAGCCTCGCCGTGGACTGCCCGCCGCTCAGCCGGCCGGTGCACCTCGACCGCGGCATGTGGGAGAAGGTGGTGCTCAACCTGCTGAGCAACGCCTTGAAGTTCACGTTCACCGGGGGCGTGCGGGTCGCCGTACGCGAAGAACCTGATGTCGCCGTGGTGACCGTGACCGACACGGGGATCGGGATCGCCGCCGGCGAGATGCCCCGGCTCTTCGAGCGCTTCCACCGGATCGAGAACGCGCGGGCGCGCTCGAACGAGGGCAGTGGCATCGGGCTCGCGCTGGTCAAGGAGCTGGTCGAGCTGCACGACGGCAGCATCGCCGCCCGCAGCACGGCCGGCGAGGGCACCAGCTTCGAGATCCGGCTGAGGTTCGGGACCGCGCACCTCCCGGCGGACGCGCTCGAGCCCGCCGCCGAAACGGCCACGGTGTCCTCGACCGCCGAGCCGTTCGTCCAGGAGGCGTTGCGCTGGACCGGCGGCGAGGAGCCGGCCGACGTGCCCGCGCCGGCCGTCGAGAAACCGGCGAAGGTGCTGGTCGCCGACGACAACGCGGACATGCGCGACTACCTCACCCGGCTGCTGCGCTCGACCGGCCACGAGGTGCGGACCGCCGCCGACGGCAAGGCGGCGCTGGAGCAGGCCCGCGCGAGCCGCCCCGACCTGATCGTCAGCGACGTGATGATGCCCGAGCTGGACGGCCTGCAGCTGGTGGCGGCGCTGCGCGACGATCCGCGGACGGCCAGCACCCCGGTGCTGCTGCTGTCCGCGCGGGCCGGTCCGGAGGCGTCCATCGAGGGGTTCGACGCCGGCGCCGACGACTATCTGGTCAAGCCGTTCTCGTCGGCGGAGCTGCTGGCCCGGGTGCGCGCCAACGTGGAGCTGGCCCGCCTGCGCAACCACCACGCGCGCTGGCGGGCCGCGCTGGTCGACTCGCTGCAGGAGGCGTTCTTCGTCTGCGACGAGGACGGCGCGGTCGTCGAGATCAACTCCACCTTCACGTCGATCCTCGGCTACGGCCCGGAGGGGCTGCCGTACGCGCCGACGCACCCGTGGTGGCCGGACCCGGACGCCGATCCGGACGGCCACGCGCTGGTGGCCGAGGCGTTCGCCCTGCTGATGGAGCAGTCGCACGGCTCGTACACAATCCCGGTGACCCACCGCGACGGGCACACGCTGTGGACGGCCGCGTCGTTCACCCGGGTCGACGACCCGGACACCGGCCGCAAGGTCACCGTCGGCACCTTCCGCGACGTCACCGCCGAGCACTACGTCGTGCAGCGCGACAACGCCCTGGCCACCCTGGGCATGCGCCTCAACCAGGCGGAGACCCTGCCGGCCGCGCTCGAGGGCGCCTGCGCGGCCCTGGCCGAGCTGTGGCAGGCGAAGCGGGTGTACGCGGCCGTGTTCGGCGCGGCCGAGACCCCGGTGGTGACCGCCACCGGCGCCGAGCAGCGCTGGGACACGCTGCCCGATCCGGTCCGGGCCACCCTGACCGGGCTGCGCGACACGCCCCCGCTCACCCCGGCCGGCTCGGGCGTCGCCCTCGAGCACCCGGACGGCACCCTCGCGATCTGGATCCAGCTGGCCCGGACCCGGCCGTTCACCGAGCAGGACCGGACGCTGCTCGCGCTGCTGGCCGGCTACCTGGGCCAGGGCCTGCGGCGCTTGCACCAGATGGACGAGCAGCGCGAGACCGCGCTCGCCCTGCAGCGCGCGATCCTGGGCCCGGCGCAGCTCCCGGCCGGTTTCGCGGTCCGCTACGCGCCCGCGACCCGGCCGCTGAAGGTCGGCGGCGACTGGTACGACACGGTCCCGCTGCCGGACGGCCGGATCGGCATCGTGGTCGGCGACTGCGTCGGCCACGGCCTGCAGGCGGCCACCGTGATGGGCCAGCTGCGCAGCGCCTGCCGCGCGCTGCTGCTGCAGAACACCGATCCGGCGCAGACGCTGACCGCGCTCGACCGGTTCGCCGCCCAGTTGCCGGGCGCGATGTGCGCGACGGTGTTCTGCGGCGTGCTCGATCCGGCGACCGGCGATCTCGCGTACGCGAGCGCGGGCCACCCGCCGGCCGTGGTCGCCGCCCCGGACGGCGAGACGATCCTGCTCGACCGGGGCCGGTCGCGGCCGCTCGGGGTCCGCTCGGCCGCCGTCCGCCCGGAGGCGCGCTACACCGTGCCGCCCCGGGCCACGTTGCTGCTCTACACCGACGGGCTGGTCGAGCGCCGCCGCCGGCCGCTGACCACCGGCATCGACCGGGTCGCCGCGGCCGTCCGGCAGGGCCGGGCCGCCGGGCTGGAGGAGCTCGCCACCGAGGTGATGGAGGGCATGGCCCCGGACGGCGGCTTCGACGACGACGTGGCGCTGCTGCTCTACCGCCACCCCGGCCCGCTGGAGCTGGAGTTCCTGGCCGAGCCGACCCGGCTCGCCCCGGTCCGCGCGGCGCTGCGCGGCTGGCTGGCCCGCTGCGGCATCGAACCGGTCACCGCGCAGAACGTGCTGGTCGCGGCGGGCGAGGCGTGCGCGAACGCGATCGAGCACGGCCACCGCCACCTGCCGCTCGGCCGGATCCGGATGCGCGCCACCGCGACCGCCGACGACGTGCGGCTGACCATCGCCGACGGCGGCCGGTGGAAGACACCACGGCCGGGTGACAACCCGCACCGGGGCCGGGGCCTCATGCTGATGAGGGCGCTGATGACCGAGGTCACCGTCACCACCGGCGCCGCCGGCACCATCGTCGACCTGCAGGCAAGGATTCCCCGATGAGCACAGCGCTGAGCTTCCGCACCGGCCACCGCGCGGACGGCACGCCCGCCCTGGTGGTGGTGGGCGAGATCGACATGAGCAACGCGGCGTCGTTCGCCGAGGCCCTGGCGTCGTTCCCGGAGGCCGGCGCGTTGGTCGTGGACCTGCGCCTGGTGGAGTACATCGACAGCGCCGGCCTGGCCGCGCTGTTCCCGCACGTCGAGCACCTGCGCCTGATCGCGTCCCCGCTGCTCGGCCCGCTGCTGACCGTCGCCGGCCTGGATGACTTGACAACCATCGAGGTTTAGGGTTCGGCGCGCGGGAAATCCCTGGGTCATGCCAGCCGGATCAAGCCCCAAGCGGGAACGACAGTACGAGCACATCAAGGACAGCGTGAAGTCGCGCGGCGGCTCCGACAAGCGCGCCAAGGAGATCGCCGCCCGCACGGTGAACAAGGAGCGTGCCCGCTCCGGCGAGTCGAAGACCGCCAGCCGCTCGTCGGTCAAGGACGTGTCGTCCGGCCATCGCGGCGGCAAGCGCTCGCACACCGGTGCGAAGGGCCGCACCAAGGAGCAGCTCTACAACGAGGCCCGGCAGCGCGGGATCGCCGGCCGCTCGTCGATGAGCAAGGCCGAGTTGGAGAAGGCGCTGGCCCGCTGATGGACCGGATCCAGGATCCCTGGGGCGCCCGGACCCCCTACGGCGCCGGGGAATCCTGGCCTTCGCGGGCCGACGAATACACCGTGGACACCCCGGAACGCTGGGTGCCGACGGCCTCGCTGCTGCACTCCAACGGCGACGGCATCGACATCGGCGTGCGCGGCGGGCGGATGGTCGGGGTCCGCGGCCGGGTCGCCGACCGCGTCAATCACGGCCGTCTGGACCCCAAGGACGTGTACGGGTGGCAGGCGAACCTGAGCCGGGACCGGCTCACCCGGCCGCTGCTGCACAACCGGGAAGTCAGCTGGGACGAGGCGATGGGCGCCGTCGTCGAGCGGGCGAAGGAGCTGGCCGCCACGCCCGGTGGCTGGGGCCGGTTCGGCTTCTACACCACCGGCCAGCTGTTCGCCGAGGAGTACTACACGCTCGGGGTGATCGGGAAGGCCGGCCTCGGCACCCCGCACATGGACGGCAACACCCGCCTGTGCACCGCCACCTCGGCCGCGGCGCTGAAGGCGAGCTTCGGCACCGACGGCCAGCCCGGCTCCTACACCGACGTCGACCACTGCGACGCGATCGCGCTGTGGGGCCACAACGCGGCCGAGACCCAGGCGGTGCTCTGGATGCGGATGCTGGACCGGCGCCGCGGCCCGAACCCGCCGGCCATGCTCGCGGTCGACCCGCGGCCCACCCCGGTGGCCCGGGAGGCCGACGTCCACCTCCCGGTCCGGCCCGGCACCAACCTCGCGCTGGTCAACGGGCTGATCCGGCTCGTGCTGCGCAACGGCTGGGCCGACGACGACTACGTGGCCGGGCACACCCTCGGGCTCGAGGAGCTGGAACGTGTCGTCGACGCGTACCCGTTGGATGTGGTCTGTTCGATCTGCGGTCTCGAGGCGGCGGACGTCGAGCGGGCCGCCGAGCTGCTGGGGACCTCGGATCGGCTGTTGTCCACCGTGTTGCAGGGCTTCTACCAGTCGCACCAGGCCACCGCGTCGGCCGTGGCGGTCAACAACCTGCACCTGCTGCGCGGCATGATCGGCCGGCCCGGCGCCGGGGTGCTGCAGATGAACGGCCAGCCGACCGCCCAGAACACCCGCGAGACCGGCGCGGACGGCGACCTGCCGGGCTTCCGCAACTGGGACAACCCCGAGCACATCCGCGAGCTCGCCGGCCTCTGGAACGTCGACACCGCGACCATCCCGCACTGGGCGCCGCCGACGCACGCCATGCAGATCTGGCGCTACGCCGAGCAGGGCTCGATCAAGATGCTGTGGATCAGCGGCACGAACCCGGCGGTCTCGCTGCCCGAACTGAGCCGCATCCGCCGGATCCTGGCCCGGCCGGACCTGTTCGTGGTGGCGCAGGACATCTTCCGCACCGAGACCACCGAGTTCGCCGACGTGGTGCTGCCGGCCGCGACGTGGGGCGAGAAGACCGGCACGTTCACCAACGCCGACCGGACGGTCCACCTCTCCGAGAAGGCCGTCGACCCGCCCGGCGAGGCGCGCGCCGACCTCGACATCTTCCTCGACTTCGCGCGCCGGATGGACTTCCGCGACCGGGACGGCGGCCCGCTGATCACCTGGACCGACCCCGAGTCCGCGTACCGGGCGTGGCAGCGCTGCTCGGCCGGGCGGCCGTGCGACTACACCGCGATCACCTACGACCGGTTGCGCGCCGAGGGCGGCATCCAGTGGGGCGGGGAACGGCTGTACACCGACGGGGTGTTCAACACCGCCTCGGACTACTGCGAGACGTACGGGCACGACCTGACCACCGGCGCCGAGAACACCGCGGAGAGCCACCGCGCCAAGCGGCCGGACGGCCTGGCGTTCCTGCTGGCCGCGCCGTTCGAGCCGCCGCCGGAGGAGTACCCGCTGCGGCTGGTCACCGGGCGCACCATCTACCAGTTCCACACCCGTACCAAGACCGGCCGGGTCGGGCAGCTCGACGCCGCGGCGCCGGCCGTCTGGGTGGAGGTGAACCCGGCGGACGCCAAGGCGTGCGGGATCGCCGACGGCGAGCGGGTGCGCGTCGAGTCGGATCGCGGCGCGATCGAGGCGCCGGTGCGGCTGGCCGACATCCGGCCCGGGACGGTCTTCGTGCCGTTCCACTACGCCGATCAGGCGGCCAACGAGCTCACCAAGACCACCTGGGATCCGGTCTCGAAGCAGCCGAGGTTCAAGCTCGCGGCCGTGCGGCTCAGCAGAATCGGGCACTGACATGCATCTCGCGCACTATCTCGGCCTCCTGCACCGGGCACAGAACACGCTCGCCGACGCGTTCCGCGAGGTGGCCGGCGCGCACGCCGAGGAAGCCGATGTCGTGAGCATCTGCACCCGGCAGGCGTCGCGATGCGACGAGCGAGCCGAGGCGCTCAAGCCGTTCGCCGACCGCTACGCCGAGGAAGCGCCGGACGAGCCGGAGCGGCTGCACTCGGAGCTGTTCCGGGGCACTCGCAGCGGCGGCCTCGGGCTGCTGCGCGATCTGCAGGACCTCTATCTGATGGCCGCCGAGAGCGACATCTGCTGGACCATGGTGCGCCAGGCCGCCCAGGGGCTGCGCGATGAGGAGCTGCTGTCCGCGGTCGACGAGGGCGCCGCCGTCACCGCCGTGCAGCTGGCCTGGCTGCGGACCCGGATGAAGGCGGCCGCGCCGCAGGCGCTGGTGGTCGCCGACTGATCGTCGCCCGTTAGATCCGCGTTCGACCGGGTACGTCGGGAACTTCCGCATACATTGAGGGAGCTCACGCATGGATCCGATCAAGGACGCCGTGAAGTCGGCGGCGGCGAAGATCGCGGACGCGGCGGCGCCGCCGGCCGTCCCCGGCAAGCCGGGCAGCGGCACCCCGACGGTGGACGAGCCGACCACCCCGCGCGAACCCCTGCCGCCGTCGCAGGAGCAGGGGACGCCGGCGCCGAAGTCGCCGACCGGCGCCTCGTACGCGACCCCGCCGGCGGCGAACGCCCAGCAGGGCGCGTATCTGACCACCTCGGCCGGCACCCGGCTGCGCGACACCGACCACTCGCTGAAGGCCGGGCCGCGCGGCCCGATCCTGATGCAGGACCACCACTTCCGCGAGAAGATCACCCACTTCGACCACGAGCGCATCCCCGAGCGGGTGGTGCACGCGCGTGGCGCCGGGGCGCACGGCGTCTTCACCTCCTACGGCACCGCCTCCGCGCTGACCCGCGCGCGGTTCCTGCAGAAGGACGTCGAGACCCAGGTCTTCGTGCGGTTCTCCACCGTCCTCGGCTCACGCGGCTCGGCCGACACCGTGCGCGACACCCGCGGCTTCGCCACGAAGTTCTACACCGAGGAGGGCAACTTCGACCTGGTCGGCAACAACATGCCGGTGTTCTTCATCCAGGACGCGATCAAGTTCCCGGACATCGTCCACGCCGCCAAGTGGCATCCCGACCGCGAGATCCCGCAGGCGCAGAGCGCGCACGACACGTTCTGGGACTTCGTCTCGCTGCACACCGAGGCTCAGCACCACACCATCTGGAACATGTCCGACCGGGGCATCCCGCGCTCGTACCGGATGATGGAGGGCTTCGGCGTGCACACCTTCCGGCTGGTCAACGAGGCCGGCGAGACGGTGCTGGTGAAGTTCCACTGGAAGCCCAAGCTCGGCGTGCACTCGCTGACCTGGGAGGAGGCGCAGCTGGCCGGCGGCGTCGACCCCGACTTCCACCGCCGGGATCTCTACGACGCGATCGAGGCCGGCGCGTTCCCCGAGTGGGAGCTGGGCGTGCAGGTCTTCCCGGACACCCCGGAGGAGACGTTCGCCGGCATCGACCTGCTCGACCCCACCAAGATCGTTCCGGAGGAGCTGGCCGAGGTGCAGCCGATCGGCCGGATGGTGCTCAACCGGACGCCGACCAACTTCTTCGCCGAGTCCGAGCAGGTCGCGTTCCACCTCGGGCAGCTGCCGCCCGGCATCGACGTCACCAACGACCCGCTCCTGCAGGGGCGGCTCTTCTCGTACCTGGACACCCAGCTCACCCGCCTCGCCGGGCCCAACTTCAACCAGATCCCGATCAACCGGCCGCACGTGCCGGTCAACGACATGCTGCGCGACGGCTTCCACCAGCAGGCGGTGCACGCCGGGGTGGCGCCGTACCGGCCGAACTCGCTCGACGAGGGCAACCCGTCCGTCGACAAGAAGGACGGCTTCGTCGACGTGCCGGTCCGGATCGCCGAGGCCCCGAAGATCCGGCAGAACCCGGTCTCCTTCGACGACCACTTCAGCCAGGCCCGGCTGTTCTGGCTGAGCATGTCGCCGGTCGAGCAGGAACACATCATCCGCGCCTACTCGTTCGAGCTGGGCAAGTGCTACGAACAGGCGATCAAGGAGCGGCAGCTGCGCTGCCTGGCCCGGATCGACCCGGTGCTCTGCTCCTCGGTGGCCGAGGCGCTCGGCCTGCCCGTCCCGGCGCCGGACGGCCCGATCGCCGAGGTGACCGGCAGCCCGGCGCTCTCGCAGATCGGGCACGAATGGCCGGCGGACGGCCGGCTGATCGGCATCGTGGCCGACGCCGGCGCCGACCTGACGGCGGTCGGCTCGGTGCGCGAGGCGGTGTTCGCGGCCGGCATGGTGCCCCTGCTCATCGCGCCGCACGGCGGCAAGCTCGGCCCGCTGGACGTGCAGCGCACGTTCGCCACCGCCCGCTCGATCGAGTTCGACGCGATCCTGCTGGCCGCCGCCCCGCCGCCGGCGCCCGACGCCGTCCCGGCCCGGGACGAGAAGGCCGGCGCGCCCGGGAACGGCGCCGTCGACCCGCGGGTGCTGCTGCTGGTCACCGAGGCGTGGCGGCACGCCAAGGCGATCGGCGCGTGGGACGCCGGCGCGGACGTGCTCGCCCAGGCCGGCGTCGCCGGCACCCCGGGCGTGGTGACGGCCGCCGGCGCCACCGAGGCGCTGACGGCCGTTCAGGAGCTGCTGCCCGCCCACCGGGTCTGGCAACGCTTCCGCTGATCCGCCCCCGAGGGCGGCCCGCGGGGGAGGATCCCCCTAGCGGGTCGCCCTCTGGGTGATCATGTCGCGGAGGCGGTCGACCAGGCCGACGCCCGGGCCGGCCAGCTTGTGGAACAGCTCGGAGTTGGGCGCGCTCGGGTGCGGGCGGGTCGGCGCGAGCTTCTTGGCGGTCTCCACCTTGCCGGCCAGCTCCACCAGCTCGTCCCGCGGGATCCGCTGCCGCAGCTCCGGGAACTGCTCGGACTCCTCGTCCTGGATGTGGTCGGCGAGGATGGTCTCGAGGCGGCGCAGGGTCTCGTCGAACTCGGGGCCGTCGACGTCCAGGCCCTCCAGTTCCTTCATCACCTGCTCGAGCTCCTTGTGCTCCTCGGTGTCGTGCTCGACGGCCTTGTCGCCGTCCGGCAGGTGCTTGCGCATCGCCGGGTAGACGTACATCTCCTCGGCCACGGCGTGCCGGACCAGCTCGCTGATCGCGGTGTCGGCGAGGTCGCGGCGCATCATCGGGTCACGGATCGTCCAGATCTCGCCGATCAGGGCGGTGACGTCGCGATGGTCGGCCGTGAGGACGTCGACAACGTCCGGGGCGGTGGTGTCGGCCATGGGGTTCCTCCTCGGGGTCAGACTAGGCAGGCCGCCCGCTGGGCGGTGGCAAAGGCGTTACGGCAGGTCGACTCGTCGCGATAGACCGGGGGCGACTCGGCGAGGACGGCCCCGTCCGGGGCGACGAAGCTTACGAGCGGGGCTTACGAGCTGATCGCGTCCACCAGGTCGCCCACCGGGCGGTCGGGCAGGGCCCGCGCCACGTCCGCGACCGCCACCATGCCGACCAGGTCGTGGCCGTCGATCACCGGCAGGCGGCGCACCCGGTGCTCGGCCATGGTCTGCAGCAGCTCGCTGGTGTCGTCGTCCGCGCCGATCGTCACCGGCTTGCCCTGGGCCAGCTCGCCGGCCCGGACGTCGGCCGGGTTGCGGCCCTTCGCGATGGCCTTCACGACGATGTCACGGTCGGTGAGCATGCCCTTGAGGCGGTTGTCCTCGCCGCAGATCGGCAGCGAGCCCACGTCCAGCTCGGCCATCTTGCGGGCGGCGTCGGCCAGGGTCTCGTTCTCGCCGACGCAGGTGACGTTCGGTGACATGATCTCGCGTGCGGTGGTCATCGGGACCACTCCTTCGAGCTTGGGGATAACCCTCGGGTGCCCACCGCGGACGCGGCCAAACGAGGTTCGGCGCGGGAGACGCGGGTATGGCAGTCGTATGCGTGTAGTGATCGTCGGAGCGACCGGGAACGCGGGCACGGCCCTGCTGCGCCGCCTGCGGGCGGAGGGGGACGTCGAGATCGTCGGGGTGGCGCGGCGGCTGCCGGAGCCGGTCGGCGTCTATCGGGACGTCGAATGGCACGCGGCGGACGTGGCTCGGGGACGGTTCGGCGAGCTGTTCCGCGGTGCGGACGCGGTGGTGAACCTGGCGTGGCAGATCCAGCCGAGCCACGACCAGCGGCGGCTGTTCCGCACGAACGTGCTCGGCGCCCGCGAAATCGCCCGGGCGGCGATCGAAGCCGGCGCCGGCGCCCTGGTGCAGGCCTCCTCGGTGGGGGTCTACTCCCCCGGCCGGAAGGACGCGTTCGTCACCGAGGAGCACCCCCGGCGCGGGGTGCCGGTCTCGTCGTACAGCCGGCACAAGGCGCTCGTGGAGCAGATGCTCGACGAGGTCGAGGACGACCATCCGACACTGCGGGTGGTGCGGGTGCGGCCGGGGCTGATCTTTCAGCGCGAGGCCGGCGCCGAGATCGCCCGGTACTTCGCGGGGCCGCTGCTGCCGGCGCGGCTGCTGCGGCGTCAGCGGATTCCGGTGGTTCCGGCGCATCGGCGGTTGCGGATGCAGGCGGTGCATGCGGACGACGTGGCCGACGCGTACGCGCGGATTTTGTTCTCCGATGTGCGCGGAGCGTTCAATCTGGCCGCGGATCCGGTGCTCGACCCGTGGCTCGCCGGGGAGGTCTTCCACGGCGTACCGGTGCGGGTGCCCTCGATGGTCCTCGCCGGCGCCGCCGCGCTCAGCTGGCGGTTGCGCCTGCAGCCGATCGATGCGGGCTGGATCCATCTGGCGCTGCGCGCGCCGCTGATGTCGTCGCGGCGGGCGGAGCGTGAGCTCGGCTGGCGGCCGGAGCACGACGCGGTGGCGGCGCTGCGCGAGTTGCTGGCGGGCATCGCCGAGCATGCCGGGCGCGCGTCCAGTCCGCCGCTGTCGAGCGACCCGGACCTGCCGGGCCGGGCGGGCGGACTGATGCGCGGCCGGCTGCCCGGGACGGGCGACCCCTACTGAGGGCATAACTCGGCCCGGGGCGGGCAAGCCGGAGACATGAGAGCTTTGACCTGGCAGGGCACCGGCAAGGTGTCGGTGGAGACCGTGGCCGACCCGAAGATCCAGGAGCCGACCGACGCGATCGTACGGATCACCTCGACCGCGATCTGCGGGTCGGACCTGCACCTGTACGACGTGCTCGGCATGTTCATCGACAAGGGCGACATCCTGGGGCACGAGCCGATGGGCGTGGTCGAGGAGGTCGGCGCCGAAGTCACCCACATCAGGCCCGGCGACCGGGTAGTGATCCCGTTCAACATCTCCTGCGGGCACTGCTGGATGTGCTCGCGCGGGTACTTCGCGCAGTGCGAGACTACGCAGAACAGCGACCAGCGCAAGGGCGCGTCGCTGTTCGGCTACACCAAGCTGTACGGGCAGGTGCCGGGCGGGCAGGCGGAGTACCTGCGGGTGCCGCAGGCCCAGTTCGGGCCGATCAAGGTGCCGGACGGGCATCCGGACGAGCGCTACCTGTTCCTCTCCGACGTGCTCACCACGTCGTGGCAGGCGGCCAGGTACGCCGACGTGACGCCGGGCGACACCGTCTTCGTCACCGGGCTCGGGCCGATCGGGCAGATGTGCGCCCGGATCGCCCGCCACCTCGGCGCCGCCCGGGTGATCGCCAGCGACAACGTGCCGGAGCGGCTGGCCATGGCGCGGCGGCACGGCATCGAGGTGATCGACACGTCGACGGTCGACGACGTGCCGGCCGCGGTGCTGGAGCTGACGTCGGGGCGCGGGGCCGACGGGGTCATCGAGGCGGTCGGCATGGAGGCGCACGGCGCGCCGCTGCAGGCGGCGGCGGTGAAGGCGGCTGGGATGCTGCCGGATCCGCTGGCGCGCAAGGCGATCGACACCTTCGGCATCGACCGGATGGCCGCGCTGACCGACGCGTTCGGCACGGTGCGGCGGGCCGGCACGGTGTCGATCATCGGGGTGTACGGCGGGCAGGCCGACCCGATCCCGATGATGGACCTGTTCGACAAGGGCGTGACGCTGCGGATGGGCCAGGCGCACGTCAAGCGCTGGGTGGACGACATCATGCCGCTGCTCACCGGCGACGGGGACCCGCTCGGCGTGGACGACCTGGTGACCCACCGGATGCCGCTCGAGCAGGCGCCGCACGCGTACGAGATCTTCAAGAACAAGGAGGACGGCTGCATCAAGGTGGTGCTCACCCCGGGCCGGTGAGCGCGGCTGCGGGCACCCGGACTCAGGCCGGCCGCGTGAACCGGCACGCGGCCGCCTTCACGGTCGTCCACCGCGGCCCGATCACCCGGCCGTCCTCGGCGATCTCGATGCCGTGGACGTCGTACCACGTCTCGCCGTCGTGCAGGCGCGGCCGGGACCAGTCGACGCTGTCGACGATCATCCGCAGCGGGCCGGTCCCGAAGAGATAGTCGCTCTCGTCGAATGTCGACACGCGCCCCGGCTCGTTCCGTGCTTCCATGGCCGACCCCGTCAGTTGCCCTAATCTTGATGAAAGTTTCCGGACGCCTTCAGCATGATGCACGAGCGTCTGCACGTGCATCTGCACGACGGTCAGGCGCACCTGTCCGGAAGGGCACCGCGGGTCATCCGTACGCACGAGGGCCGTACATCCGGCGGAAAAATTTCCGGCCGGGTGTCGAACGGGGCCGGCGCCGATCGACGCGTAGGTGAAAAGGCCACCCGGACACGAGGAGACGAGTCATGCGGTTCATGGTGATCACCAAGGCCACCGCCGAGAGCGAAGCCGGCCTGCCGGCCACCACCGAGGACATCGAGACGATGGGCGCCTTCATCGAGGAGATGATGAACGCCGGCGTGCTGCTGGCCGCCGAGGGCATCCACCCCAGCGCCAAGGGCGCCCGGATCTACTTCGACAACGACAAGACGACCGTGGTCGACGGCCCGTTCGCCGAGACGAAGGAGCTCGTCGGCGGGTTCTTCCTGGTCGAGACGAAGTCGCTCGAGGAGTGCGTGGAGTGGTTCAAGCGCTGCCCGGTCCAGCGCCCGGCCGGCGGGGAACCGGCCAACATCGAGATCCGGCAAGTCATCTCGGCCGACGATCTCGGCGACACGCTCACCCCCGAGCAGCGCGAGGTCGTGGCCCAGCGGGACGCGCAAGGCGCCTGGTAGGGGCGGGAGCCGGTTGTGCTCGATCGCGCGGTGGGATAGACCCAGGCGTGGCCACTGACACCCACCGCGCGATCGAGGCGGTCTGGCGGATCGAAGCACCCCGGCTGATCGCCGGGCTGACCCGGCTCGTCCGCGACGTCGGCACGGCCGAGGAGCTGGCCCAGGACGCGCTGGTCGCGGCCCTGGAGCAGTGGCCGGCCGAGGGCGTGCCCGGCAATCCGGGCGCGTGGCTGATGACCACCGCCAAACGGCGGGCCATCGACCAGCTCCGGCGCGACGAGACCTTCCGGCGCAAGGTCGCGGAGGTCGGCCGCGAGCTGAGGGAGTCGGCCCCGGACGTCGGCGCGTTGGTCGCCGAGGACGACGGCATCGGCGATGACCTGCTGCGGCTGGTGTTCGTGGCCTGTCACCCGGTGCTGTCCACCGAGGCCCGCGCCGCGCTGACCCTGCGGCTGCTCGGCGGGCTGAGCACCGGCGAAATCGCCCGGGCCTTCCTGGTGCCCGAGGCGACCGTGGCGCAACGGATCGTGCGGGCCAAGAAGACCCTGGCCAACGCCCGGGTGCCGTTCGAGGTGCCGCGCGGCGACGAGCTGGCGGCCCGGCTCTGTTCGGTCCTCGAGGTCATCTATCTGATCTTCAACGAGGGGTACTCGGCCACCGCCGGCGACGACTGGATGCGGCCGGGGCTGTGCGAGGACGCCCTGCGGCTGGGCCGGATCCTGGCCCGGCTGACCCCGCGCGAGCCCGAGGCGCACGGCCTGGTGGCGCTCATGGAGATCCAGGCCTCCCGGTCGCCCGCCCGCACCGGCCCGGGCGGCGAGCCGATCCTGCTGGCCGACCAGAACCGGGCGCGGTGGGATCTGCTGCTGATCCGGCGCGGGCTAGCCGCGCTGGACCGGGCCGAGGCGCTGGCCGGCGAGCCCGGCCCGTACGTGCTGCAGGCGGCGATCGCGGCCTGCCACGCCCGGGCCCGCCGCTTCGAGGACACCGACTGGGCGCGGATCGCCGGGCTCTACGAGCGACTGGCCCGGGCGATGCCGTCCCCGGTGGTCGAGCTGAACCGCGCGGTGGCGCTGTCCATGGCGTACGGGCCGGAGGCCGGGCTGGCGCTGCTGGACCAGCTGACGGCCGTGCCCGCCCTGCGCAGTTACCACCTGCTGCCCAGCGTGCGCGGCGACCTGCTGGCCAAGCTGGGCCGGCCCGGCGAGGCCCGGGCGGAGTTCGAGCGGGCCGCGTCGCTGACCCGCAACGAACGGGAACGCACCCTGCTGCTGAACCGGGCCGCCGGCTGCGATCCGGGCGCGCCGGTCAGCCGGCCCGCTCGGCCCTGACCAGCGCGGCGTAGGCGGCGGCGCTCGGTTTCGGCCGGCGGGCGAAAGTTTCCCGGTCGACGGTGTGCAGGCCCAGCTTCGGGCCGTACCCGTACATCCACTCGAAGTTGTCCATCAGCGTCCAGTGGATGTAGCCGAGCACCGGGACGCCGTCGGCCATCGCCGCCTTGAGGCCCGGCAGGGACTGCTCGATGAACGCGGCCCGCTTCGCGTCGTCCTCGGTGTTGATGCCGTGCTCGCTCACCAGGATCGGCACCCCGGCCCGGGCGTGGGCGTAGCGCACGCACTCGCCCAGCGAGCGCGGGTCCACTTCGGACGGCACGATGCGCGCCTTGCCGTCGTAGTACTGCCGCTCGTAGTTCTGCACGCCGAGGAAGTCGTCCTCGCGGGCCAGCTCCAGCCACCGGCCGTACACCTCGGCGCGCTTGCGGTCGCGCACCGACGGGTCGTCGCGACCGCGAACCTGGTCGTCGACCATCGCGAGGGAGAAGCCGAGCGGCAGGTCGGGGCGGCGCGCCTTGACGGCCGCGCGGGCGGCGCGATGGCCGGCCGCCATCCCGTCCGCCATGGCGTCGAACTCCTCGGGCAGCATGACGTTCGCGAGGCGGTAGCGGGGCACGCCGGCCGCGGCGCCGGCGGCCGCGAGGGTGGCACGTTCGAGATCGCGTACGGAATCGGGAATCGCCGTCCAGGACAGCAGCCGCGGCAGGTTGGGCTCGTTCAGGGTGACGCCGGCGGCGATCCGGTCGCCGAAGGCGGCCATCACCCGGTCGCAGTAGCGGGCGAAAAGCCCGGGCGCCGCCGGGTCGAGCCACGCGCCCCGGGCCGCGAACCAGTGCGGCGACGTCATGTGGTTGAACGTCACGATCGGCGCCAGCCCGCGCTCGCGGCATCGGTCGGCGACCGCCGCGTAGTGCCCCAGCGCCGCCGCGTCGAACTCACCCTCCCGCGGCTCGACCCGCGCCCACTCGACGGAGAACCGGTAGGCGTTCAGCCCCATCGCGGCGACCATGTCGACGTCCTCGCGCCAGCGGGCGTACCCGTCGCAGGCCGTGCCGGACCGCTCGCGAAACACCGTGGGTTCCACGTTCTCGGCGAACCAGGTGTCGGCGGCGGTGTTGTCGCCCTCGATCTGGTGACCGGCCGTCGCGACACCCCACAGGAAGATCGTCATCGGCGCATCGCACCAGCAACCGGGATGGCGGGTCAAGAGTGGGGTATACCTGCGTCATGACTCGCCGCTTCGTCGTCCAGCGTCATCGGGCCCGGCGGCTGCACTACGACTTCCGGCTCGAGGTGGCCGGCGCGCTGGCGAGCTGGGCGGTGCCCAAGGGGCCGACGCTCGACCCGAAAGTGCGCCGGGCCGCGTTCCAGGTCGAGGACCACCGGCTCGGCTACGGCGATTTCGAGGGCGTGCTGCCGGCCGGGCGCTACGGCGCCGGCGATGTGATCGTCTGGGACAACGGCACCTGGGAGCCGCACGACACCGACGATCCGGCCGCGTCGCTGGCCGCCGGCGAGCTGCATTTCGACGTGTACGGCGAAAAGTTGCGCGGCCGTTTCGTGCTGGTCCGCACCCGGCCCGGCAAGGACGGCAAGGACGAGTGGCTGCTGCTGCACAAGCGCGACGAGTACGCGGTCAGCGGCTGGGATCCGGAGGAGCATCCGCTGTCGGTGCTCAGCGGCCGCACCAACGACGAGGTGGCCCGGGTCCCGCCGGACGGCGGGCTGGCCGGCCTCGACGAGCTGAAGCAGGGCGGCACGTGGGAGGTCTTCGGGCGCGCGCTGCGCGTCACCAACCTCGACAAGGTGCTGTTTCCCGGGGATCCGCCAATCACCAAGCGCGAGTTTCTCCGCTACACCGCCCAGATCGCGCCGACGCTCGTGCCCTACCTGGCCCGCCGCGCCCTCAACATGCATCGCTATCCCGACGGCGCCGGGTCGAAGGGCTTCTGGCAGAAGGAGCTGCCCGAGCACGCCCCCGATTGGCTGGCCCGCTGGGACAACCCCGACGCGGATCCCGGCGAGACCCGCACCTATCTGGTCGTCGACGAGCCGGCCGCGCTGGTCTGGGCGGCCAACTTCGGCGCGCTGGAATGGCATCCGTGGACCTCGCGGGTGACGGCGCCGCGCGAGCCGACGTACGCGCTCATCGACCTCGACCCGGGCGTCGCCACCCGGTGGGAAGACGTGCTCGCGCTCGCCCGGCTGCACCGGACGGCGTTCGAGCACCTCGGGGTCGAGGCCCGCGCGAAGGTGACGGGCCGGCGCGGCATCCAGATCTGGGTGCCGATCCAGGCCGGGCCGGGCTTCGACGAGACCCGGGCCTGGGTGGAGGGGCTTTCGCGTACGGTCGGGGCGGTCCTGCCGGAACTGGTCAGCTGGAAGTGGCAGCGCAGCGACCGGGGCGGCCGGGCGCGGCTGGACTACACCCAGAACGCGATCAACAAGACGCTCGTCGCGCCGTACAGCCCTCGTCCCGCGGCCGGGGCGCCGGTCTCCGCGCCGATCGACTGGGCCGAGCTGGACGATCCCGGCCTGCGGCCGGACGGCTTCACGATCCGCACGATCCTGCCCCGGCTCGCGGCACGCGGGGACCTGTTCCGGGACGTGCTCGACCATCCGCAGCGGCTGCCACCGCTGTCCTGATTCGTTCCTGATTCGTTCGAGATTCGTTCCTGATTCGCTCGAGGAGGCGTCATGGCACGGCCCATCTGGACCGGGGCGATCACGTTCGGGCTGGTCTCGGTGCCGGTCCGGCTCTACTCGGCCACCCACGAGCACGAGGTGTCGTTCCACCAGTTCGAGAAGGACACCACCGACCGGATCCGCTACAAGCGGGTGAACGAGCGCACCGGCAAGGAGGTCGACTACGACGACATCGTCAAGGGCGCCGACGTCGGTGGCGGCAAGTACGTGATGCTGGACGCCGACGAGCTCGACTCGGTGGCGCCGGGCCGGTCGCGCAGCCTGCAGATCGACCGGTTCGTGGACCTCGGCGACATCGACCCGATCTATTACCAGAAGACGTACTACCTCGGGCCGGGCGGCGAGGACACGGCCAAGGTCTATGGGCTGTTGCGGGACGCGATGACCGACGCCAACCGGGCCGCGATCGGGACGCTGGTGATGCGCGGCAAGGAGTACCTGGCGGCGATCCGGGCCGAGGGCAACCTGCTGGTGCTGCAGACGATGTACTTCGCCGACGAGGTGCGCGACCCCGAGGACGAGATCGAGGGGCTGCCGCGCAAGGGTGCCGCCAAGAAGAGCGAGCTCAGCATGGCGCAGCAGCTCATCGACTCGATGGCGGGCGCGTGGAAGCCGGCCGACTTCCGCGACACCTACACCGACCGGGTCCACAAGCTGATCGAGCAGAAGAAGGCGGGCGAGGAGGTCACCGTGTCCGAGCCGGCGCCGGAGCCGACCAACGTCACCGACCTGTTCGACGTGCTCAAGCGCAGCGTGGAGAACGCGCAGAAGCAGCGCGGGAAGTCGTCGTCCTCGTCTTCCTCATCTTCCTCGTCGCGTTCCTCGTCGCCGGCGAAATCTTCCTCGTCGCGTTCCTCATCGCCGGCGAAATCTTCCTCGTCGCGTTCCACGTCGCCGGCGAAGAAGACGGCCGCCAAGAAGACGGCCGCCAAGAAGACCGCGGCCAAGAAAGCACCGGCGAAGAAGGCCGCGGCGCGGAAGAAGGCGTCCTAGTCTGTGTCGAAGGCGGGGCCGGTCAGGCCTCCTCGGCCGGCAGCTGGTCCTTGACCTCGTCGTAGGCCACCTTCGCCGGGGTCTCGGCGGGCGCGTAGATCACCCGGAGCACGCCGGTCGGGAAGGCCTCGCTCGCGACCACGGTCAGGTGGTATGGCGTGTCGCCCTCGTCGAACAGCCGCCGCCCCTTGCGTGCCGCCACCGGGTGCACCAGCAGCCGCAGCTCGTCGAGCAGTCCCGCGGCGAGCAGCTGCTGCACCACCGAGATCGAGCCGGGGATCAGGACGCCCTGCACGGCGGGATCGGACTTGAGCCGGGCGACCGTCTCGAGCAGATCGCCGTCCAGCAGCTCCGAGTTGCGCCAGGTGAGCTCCAGCGGCTGGCGGGAGACGACAATTTTCCGCAGGTCGCCGAGATGTTTCGCCATGTTCGCGTCCGGGCCACCGGCCGTTTCCCGGTCCGGCCACGCCCCGGCGAAGCTGTCGTAGGTGACCCGCCCGATGAGCAGCACGTCGGAGGTGTCGTAGTCCTCGGTCACCGCCCGGCCCATGTTCTCGTCGAAGTACGGAAAGTGCCAGTCGGGGTCGATCTCGGCCACCCCGTCGGCGGAGATGAACAGGGTGGAGATGACCTTGGCCATGACATTCGTCCCTTCGTCGCGTTCGTGTGACGGGATGGACCGGCGGCACATCCGGAACTCATCGGTCTGCGCAGGATTTCACCGGACCGGCGACCGGTCAACGGACCTCAGGAGGCCGGGATCTCACTCTGCGGACGCGATTGCCAGCGGGCCCAATCGGCCTCGATCGCCGCGGCCGCCTCGCGCAGCAGCGGCAGGTACTCGTCGACGAGCGTACGGATCTCGGTCTCGCCCGCGTTGACCGTCACGTTCATCGCCGCCCGCACCTCGCCGGAGCCGTCGCGCACCGGCACCGCGATCGACCGCACCCCCGGCGCCAGCTCGTTGTCGGCGATCGCCCAGCCCTGCGCGTGCACCTGGCAGAGCAGGTCGTGCAGTTGCGCGGCGGCCGGCGGCCCGGCCCACGGGCGCACCCCGGACCGGCTGGGCACGGCCAGCACCTCGGCGGCCCGCTCGAGCGACATCCCGGCGAGCAGCACCTTGCCCTGGGAGGTCGCCAGGGCCGGGAACCGGGTGCCGAGCTCCACCCGCAACGCGATGATCTTCGGAACCGCGACCCGGGCCGTGTAGACGATGTCCGAGCCGTCGAGCTCGGTCATCGACGACGACTCGCCGGTGCGGGCGACCAGCGCCGCCAGGTGCGGCCGGGCGAGATCCCAGAGGGTCTGCGACCCGATGCAGGCCATGCCGAGATCGAGCACCCGCGGGGTCAGCTCGAACCCGCCGCCGGCCGGCCGGACGTAGCCGAGCTCGCGCAGCGTCAGCAGGAACCGCCGCGCGGTCGGCCGGGTCAGGCCGCTGGCCGCCGCGACCTGGCTCAGCGTCGGGCGCGGGCACTGCGCGCTGAACACCCGCAGCACGTCGAGGCCGCGCGCCAGGGCCTCGATGAAGTCGGGGCCTTCGCCGCGCTCGGGCATGGCTCCCCCATGTGGTCAGTCGAACCGCTCGTCCGTTCAGCGAACATCAGTCCGCCCAGTGAAGCAAATGTTTCCGGTTGAAGTCTTGACGGTTCTCGCGGGTCGGCGCATTGTGATGTCACTCCCGTCCGCCTGACGGACGCTCGTCCGACACCAGACCACACCTCCACCGGCCCGCCGTCGCGGCAACCCCGCCCCGGCGCCGGCCGATGGCGTACGCCCGGATGCGCCCGCCCCCGCGTCCGGGCCGTCCCACAACCGATTCTCTGCGCCGAAAGGCAGAAGAGGTGTCGAAAGCAATGACCATCTCCCGCCGTACCGTCCTCCGTAACGGCGCCGTGGCCGGGGCGGCCGCGGCAGCCGCCGCCGTCACCGGGACCACGCCCGCCCACGCCCACCAGGACTTCAAGGACGGCCGCCTCAGCGCCGACCTGGTCCTGCACAACGGCCGGATCCACACGATGGACCGGCGCAACCGGATCGCGTCGGTCGTCGCGATCAAGGACAGCCGGATCGTCTACGTCGGCACCGACGAGCGGACCGCCAAGCGGGCCTTCGACGGCAACCCGCGGACGATCAACCTGCGTGGCCGCACCGTCGTGCCGGGCCTGATCGACTGCCACAACCACATCGTCCTGATGGGAAACCGGCCCGGGTACCACACGCCGCTGGAGAACGCCTACTCCATCGCCGACGTGCAGAAAACTTTCCGGGAGCGGGCCAAGAAAGTTCCGGCCGGCAAGTTCATCACCACCATCGGCGGGTTCCACTTCAACCAGTTCCAGGAAGTGCGGCTGCCCACCCTGGCCGAACTCGACAAGGCGCTGCCGCACCACCCCGCGTACGTCAGCATCGGTTTCAGCGGCCCGAGCGTGACCAACAGCCTCGGCAAGAAGTTCTTCGAGGCGGCCGAGATCCCGGTGACCGTCGGCGCGGACGGCTCGATCGCCGGCGGCGCCGAGACCGGCAAGGCCACCCTCGCGCTGCGCCGCACGCTGACCTTCGACGACCGGGTGCGCAGCACGCTCGACGCGATGGCGTACGCCGCGCAGATGGGCGTCACCACCCACCTCGACCAGGGCGCGTTCCAGGCCACGAACACGCCCTCGGACGGCGCCGCGCACGAGGACAACTACGCGATGCACCTGCCTTTCCTGCGCGTGTACGACGAGGGCCGCGGCATCGTCCGGCTGCGCATCAACTTTCTGCACCAGGACACCGACACCAACGTCACCACGCTGACCAACCGGATCCAGAACGCCTTCAAGTTCTTCGGCAACGACATGGTCCGTACGGGTGCCATCGGCGAATTCATCGCGGCCAGTTACTTCGGCGGCCCGGTCTTCCTCGAGGCGGCCCGCCGGTCGGCGAAAGCCGGCTGGCGGATCGAGGTGCACTCGCTGTCGGGCAGCGACTTCCAGACCCAGATCCAGGCGTTCGAGACGGTTCACGCCGAGGTCGGCGTCCAGGACCTGCGCTGGGTGGTCGCGCACGTCCCGCAGATCACCGGAGAGTACGTCAACCGGCTCAAGGCGATCGGCGGCGGCGTCAACCTGACCGGCTGGCAGTACCTGGCCGGCAACGGCCCGCAGTCCGGCCCGCCGTTCCGCATGATCGTCGACAACGGCATCCCGGCCGGCATGAGCTCGGACGGCATGCAGATCGCGCCGATGAACCCCTGGATACACGCCTACTATGCGACCACGGGCCGCAACGCCCGCGGCGTGCAGATCAACCCCAACCAGCAGATCACCCGGCCGGAGCTGCTGGCCCTCTACACCCGGGCCAACCAGTGGTTCCTCGGCGGCGAGGACGAGCAGCTGCTCGGCTCGCTCGAGGTCGGCCGGCTCGGCGACCTCGTGGTGCTCAACGACGACTACTTCACCGTTCCGGCCGAGGGCCTCAAAAAGATCCGCTCCGTGCTGACGGTCGTCGGCGGAGCGGTGGTCCACGACACCGGCGACTGCCGCTAAATTTCGCCAGGAAGGGCACAGTCATATGCGCAGACGATCCTTCACCGCACTCGCGACCGTCGTCGCCCTGTCCGTCGCTGTCGCCGGCTGCAACCGGGGCGGTGACGAGGCCGGCGACAGCGACCCCATCGTGGTCGGCTCGACCCTCTCGCTGACCGGCGCGTTCGCCGCCACCGGGGCGATCCACAAGGTCGCCGGCGAGGAGTTCGTGGACCGGCTCAACGCGGCCGGCGGCCTGCTCGGCCGCAAGGTCGAGTGGAAGGTCGTCGACGACCAGTCCGACCAGTCCAAGGTGAGCCAGCTCTACGAGCGGCTGATCAGCCAGGACAAGGTGGACCTGCTGATGGGCCCGTACGCCACCCCGAACATCCTGTCCGCGATGGCGGTGGCCCAGCGGCACGGCTACGTGCTCCCCCAGCACACCGCCGTGCTCGCGCCGCAGCTCACCTACGAGTGCCAGTTCCCGGCCTGGTCGATCGGCCCGACGCCGAACTCGTTCATCCCCAACCAGCTGTTCGACGCGGTCGCCACGCTGAACCCGGCGCCCAAGAAGATCGCCGTGCTGACCAGCCAGAGCGGCTCGGCGGCGTTCGTCTCGGACGGCTTCGGCGACGACAAGGCCGGCGTGCTCAGCATCGCCAAGGAGCGCGGCCTCGACGTGGCGGTGAACGTGCACTACCCGCCGACCACCACCGACTGGGCGCCGATCGCCACCCAGGTGCGCGACGCGAACCCCGACCTGGTCATCGACAACGGGCTCGGCGTCGACGCGGTCAACATCCTCACCGCGATGAAGCAGCTCAACTACACGCCCAGGAAGATGTTCGCGCTCTTCCCGGCGCCCGGCCCGCTGCTGGCCGCCGGCGCGCAGGCCGAGGGCATGCTGTCGGTGTCGATGTTCGAGCCGAACCAGGCGACGCTGGCGAAGCTGCCGCCCGAGGCGACCGAGATCGTCAACGACTTCACCAAGCGGGCGACCGCCGCGAAACTTCCGTACACGGTCTTCGAGACCCAGGCCACCGCGTCCTGGAACGCCTGGCAGATCCTGACCGAGGGGGTCAAGGCGGTCAATGGCACCGACCAGAAGAAAATTTGCGACGCCCTGCACGAAAAAGGCGTCGACACGACCTTCAGCGGCCATCTGACGTTCGACCCGAAGGACCACAACTTCTGGCCGACCACCCAGACGCTCAAGCAGATCCAGAACGGGGACTGGGTGACCGTCTGGCCGGCCGACAAGGCCGCCGCGCCGATCAAGTGATTTTGGTGGCGGCCGCTCTCCCGCGGCCGCCACCTTCTTCTTCCTCAGAGGTGGACTCCGCATGAATGTCGTCCAGGCCATCCTCAGCGGCGCGCTGATCGGTGGCCTCTATGCCCTGATGGCCCTCGGGCTCTCCGCCACCTGGGGCGTGCTGCGGATCATCAACCTGGCCCACTTCGGGCTGATCCTCATCGGCGCCTACCTCACTTATCAACTCGCCACGTCGTGGCAGATCGACCCGCTGCTCACGCTGGTGGTCACGGTGCCGGTCCTGTTCGTGGCGGGCGCCGGCCTGCAGTGGCTGTTCGACCGGCTGGCGGTGAGCGAGTTCAACTCGCTGCTGATCAGCTTCGGCCTGCTGATCATCACGATCCAGGTGGCCGCGAACATCTGGAGCGCGGACTTCCGGCGGATGACCGCCGGCATCAACCCGTACGCCACCGAGTCGGTGTCGCTGGGCCGCCTGGTCTTCCCGGTCAGCACGCTGCTCGGTTTCGTGCTCGCCGGACTGGTCGTGCTCGGCGCGCACCTGGCGCTGCGGCGCACGTTCGGCGGCCGGGCGCTGCGGGCCGTCGCCCAGGACAGCGCGGTGGCCGGCGCCTTCGGGATGAACCATCGGCGGCTCAGCCTGGTGCTCGGCGGCCTGTCCGGGGCGACCGCGGCGCTCGCCGGGACGATTTTCGCGCTCGGCAACGCGATGACGCCGGAGACGGCGTACGAATGGTTCGGCATCGTTTTCGCGGTCGTCATCCTCGGCGGCATCGGCGAGGTGGCCGGCACCTTCGCGGCCGGCATCCTGGTCGGCGTTCTCTCCGGGGTGGTGTCGGTGGTGTGGTCCCCCGCGACCGCGCCGTTCGTGCTGTTCACGGCCATCATCCTGGCCCTGCTGCTGCGGCCTCGCGGGCTCTTCGCATTGGGGGCGGTCCGATGAAGTCGCTTTCCGTGGCGGTCGTCGCCCTGCTGGCGCTGGGGTTCACCGAAATACCGTCCTTCTACCTGGTGCTGATCGGCACGATCTGTTTCTGGATCGCGCAGACCACCAGCTGGAACCTGCTCTCCGGCTACGCCGGCTACTTCAGCTTCGGGCAGGCCGCGTATGTGGGGGTCGGCGCCTACACGACCGCGGTGCTCACCGGCCGGCACGGCGTCAACTTCTTCTGGACGCTGCCGCTGGCCGCCCTCCTGTGCGGACTGCTGGCGCTCGGGATCGGGGCGGTGGCGTTCCGGCTCGGCTCGCTGCGCGGGGAAATTTTCGCGCTGCTGACGCTCGCCGTGCCGTTCATCCTTTCCGCCTTCGCCCGCATCAATCGCGACATCGACGGCGGGCAGGGCACCACGGTGCCGCCGCCGTCCGCCTTCGGCGACTTCCAGCAATTCCAGTACATCCTGGCGGTCCTGGTCGCGGCGGTCGCGGTGTTCTTCGCGTACGGGGTGCAGCACAGCCGCGCCGGATCGGCCCTGACCGCCATCCACGACGACGAGGACGTCGCCGAGGTGCTCGGCGTGCCCACCTACCGGTACAAGATGCTCGCCATCGTGGCCGGCGGGGTGATCGGCGGGCTGGGCGGCAGCGTGTACGCGCTGCAGATCGGCTTCGTGACCGTGGAAAGCGTCTTCGGCCTCACGATTCCGCTGTTCGTCATCGTGATGGCGGTGCTGGGCGGCCGCACGCACTGGCTCGGCCCGGTGATCGGCGCGGTGCTGATCGTGGTGCTGCAGGACCGGCTCTCGTCCTACGGCCTCGAGGAGTGGAACGCCATCATCCTCGGCGCCGTGCTCGCGGTCCTGGTCGCGATCGCGCCGAACGGCCTCTACAGCCGCTTGCGGGCCCGGCCGTGGCTGTCGCTGGCGGCTTTCCTGGTGGTGGGCGGCGTCCTCGGCATCGTCAACGTCTGGGGCGAGGAACTCGACTGGGTCCTCGCCGGCATGCTGGCCGCCGCCCTCGTCGCCGTCGCAAGCAGCCACTTGCCCGCACGCGCCCGCCGCCCAGCCACCCCCTCACCCGCTCCCACCCCCTCACCCTCACTCTCACCCGCCCCCGCTCCCGCTGCCACTCCCGCTCCCGCTCCCGCTGCCACTCCCGCTCCCGCTCCGGCCGCCGCTCCCGCTCCCGCTCCGGCCGCCGCTCCCGCCCCCGCTACCGCTCCGGCTCCCGCTCCCGCTCCGGCTCCCGCTCCGGCCGCCGCTCCCGCTCCCGATCTTGATGAGCTGCCGCTCACAGCCCACGCAAACTCATCAACATCGCGCGGGCCCGCCTCCGCCGCGCCCGATCTTGATGAGGTGGCGCTCGCGACGCACGCCAACTCATCAACATCGCGCGAGCCCGCCCCCGCCGCGCCCGCCGCGCCCGGGCCCTTGCCCGATCATGATGAGCCGGCGCTCGGGACGCACGCCAACTCATCAACATCGCGCGAGCCCGCCCCCGCCGCACCCGCGCCCGCGGCACCCGCGGCACCCGCGCCCGCGCCCGCGCCCGCGGCACCCGCGCCCGATCTTGATGAGCTGCCGCTCGGGGCGCACGCCAACTCATCAACATCGCGCGAGCCCGCCCCCGCCACGCCCGATCATGATGAGCTGCCGCTCGGGGCGCACGCCAACTCATCAACATCGCGCGCGCCCGCCCCCGCCGCGCCCGCCCCCGCTGCGCCCGTCCCAGCTGCGCCCGGGCGCGATCTTGATGAGGTGGCGCTTGGGGGGCACGCCAACTCATCGACGTCGGGTGGCGCGCCGGGCGCGGTGCTGATCGAGTGCCGCGGCGTGGCCAAGCGCTTCGGCGGCGTGCACGCGCTCGACGACGTCAGCCTCGACATCCGCGCGGGTGAGCTGATCGGGCTGGTAGGGCCGAACGGATCCGGCAAGACGACGCTCATCAACCTGCTGTCGGGCACGTACCGGCCGAACGCCGGCACGATCCGGGTCGGCGGCGTCGGCACCGCGAAACTTTCCCCGCACGAGATCGCGCACGTCGGGCTGGCCCGCACGTACCAGATCCCGAAGCCGTTCGCCTCGATGACCGTGCGGGACAACGTCGCCACCGCCATCATGTTCGGCCGCCGGGCGCACTCGCTGCGGGAAGCACGTCCCCTGGCCGAGAAACATCTTGCGACAGTTTCGCTGGGGCACCTCGCGGACGCGTACCCGATGAATCTGACTCTCCATCAACGCCAGCTGCTGGAGATGGCCCGGGCGATCGCCGCGGAACCCCAGGTGCTGCTGCTCGACGAGGCCCTCGCCGGGCTCAACCCGGCCGAGGTCGACAACGCGGTCCAGGTCGTGCGGCGCATCCACGCCGGCGGCATCACCATCGTCATCGTCGAGCACCTGCTGCGGGTGCTCAACCAGCTCGCCACCCGGATCGTCGTGCTCGACCGCGGCACCGTGCTGGCCGACGGCGAACCGCGCGCCGTGATGAGCGATCCCGAGGTCGTGAAGGCGTATCTGGGAAGGCAGGCCCATGTCTGACGTCTTGGAAGTCGAGAGCCTCGACGTCCGTTACGGCGACGCGCGCGCCCTGTGGGACGTGGCGCTGCGGGTCGGCGCCGGCGAAACGGTGTGCGTGGTCGGCCCGAACGGCGCGGGCAAGTCCACATTGGTCAACGCCATCGCCGGCATTCACCGCGCGACCGCCGGCCGGATCGCGGTCAACGGCGCCGAGACCACCGCGCTGCCCGGCCATCGGGTTTGCGCGCATGGGGTCGCGATAGTTCCCGAAGGCCGGCGCATCTTTCCGCGCATGACCGTCGCCGACAACCTTATGCTCGGCGCGTACCGGCGCGGCGCCCGCCCGGGCTTCAAGGCCACGCTCGGCACCGTGCACGAGCTCTTCCCCCGGCTGGCCGAGCGCTCCGGTCAGCTGGCCGGCAACCTCAGCGGCGGCGAGCAGCAGATGCTCGCGATCGGCCGCGCGCTGATGGCCAAGCCGGCCCTGCTGCTGCTCGACGAGCCGTCGCTGGGCCTCGCGCCGGTCCGGGTCGACGAGGTCTACGACGCGATCCGGCGCATCGTGTCCTCCGGCGTCAGCGTCGTCGTGGTCGAGCAGGACGTCGAACGCGCTCTCGCCATCGCCGATCGGGCCTATCTGCTCGGCGAGGGGAGGGTGGTGGCGTCCGGCCCGGCCGCGTCGATGCGCGACAGCGAAGAGGTGCGCCGCAGTGTGCTCGGGCTGTGAGCCGCTGCAAATTTCCGGCCGTCGGGTCGTCGTCGACGGCCATCCCATCTGCGCCGGCTGTGGTGCCGCCGCCGTCCCCAGTGGACCGGCGCGGTGGCGGCACCTTTCGCCCGGTGAGCCCTACCCCTTCGATTCGCCCTGGCTGCGGCCTCCCGGCTGGGCCGAGTTCGCCTCGCTGACAACTTTCGCGGCCTACGCCGCGCGATGCCCCGACGTCGTGGTCACCGAGGGCGAGTGGCGCACGGCCCGGGCGCGTTTTGCCGCGTACGCCGAAAGCCTCGGCCGCCTCCCCCTCGCCGAGCTGGTCGGCCTGCTGGCCGGCGGCCCGCCCGGCCCGGGGCCGCTGCGCATCCCGTCCGGCGTCGCCCGGGTCCTCGACCTCGACGCCCGGCGGCGCGAGCTCGCCTCGCTGTACTCGTGGGCGATCCCCTCCCCCGCCGCGCTCGGCCTGCTCGCCTCCTACGGCCCGCTGCTGGAGTCCGGCGCGGGCACCGGCTATTGGGCGTCGCTGCTGGCCGCCGACGGCGTCGATGTCGTCGCGACCGACATCGACCCGCCCGGCCGCGCCGACAACCCCTACCACCGGGCCGGCCGAACCTGGTTCCCGGTCGCGGCCCGGCCGGCGGTCGACGCGGTGCGCGCCCACCCCGGCCGTACGCTGCTGCTGTGCTGGCCACCGCCGGCCGACGACGCGGCCGGGTACGCGGCGGTCCGCGCCTACCGGGGCGACCACGTGCTGCTGATCGGCGGCGACGAGGACGGCCCGGCCGGCACCCCGCGCCTGCACCGCGAGCTCGATCTCAATTGGACGGTCACCGAGGAGCTGGCGCTGCCGTCGTGGCCCGGCATCCCCGACCGCCTCACGGTCTGGCGGCGAAACAGCCGGCGGCTTCCGCTCCGCGCCCGCGACCGCTGCCCCGAGTGCGCCCGCTTCGTGCCGACCGGCGAGACCGGCCGCTGCGACCGATGCGTCGCCGCCCGCCCCGCGGCGCTGACGACGTGGCCGGGCGGACGCCGCGTGGAATACACCGCGGCGGCGCTGGCGGGCATGCCGCCGGCATTACGGGAGGCCCTCCGGCGGTCGGCCCAGACGTTCGGTGGCCGCGATGGGCCCGCGAGCACGGGCGGCGCGGATGGCTTGGGCGGCGCAGGCACCACGGGCACCGCGGGCGGCGCGGGTACCACGGGCGGCGCGGGCACCACGGGCGGCGCGGGCACCACGGGCGGCGCGGGCACCACGGGCGGCGCGGGCGGCGCGGGCACCACGGGCGGCATGGCACCACGGGCGGCGTAGGCCGCGCTGGGAGCGATGCCCTGAGGCCGGTGTCCGGCGCTCGGGTCGTCAGCTGAAGCGTTCGGTGGTCACCGGGATCAGGCCGTGGGCGCGGAGGGCGGCGGTCAATTCGCGCAGCAGAGGCTCGACAGTGCCGGGCGGACCGGCGAGGCCGGCGGTCACGTCCAGGGCCCAGCCGATTCCGTTGCCGACGCGGCGTAGCTTCCACGAATACGCGTCGGCGCCGATCCGGCGGCTGCCGGACGCCAGGTCGGCGGGTGGCTCGGGCCGGGGGTCCTTGGCGAAGAGCACGCGGTAATGGCGGTTCGCGTCGCGGGACGGGCCGAGGCGCAACGGGGGCGCGCTCGCGAGCGGAGCGAAGTCGGTCAGCTCGGCGCGCAACTCATCCTCCGCGGGCAGGTCGCCGCCACCGAATTGGCGGAAGGCATCCGCCGCCGCGGCGCGCGCGACCGGGGTGGCACGGGCCAGCTGTGCTTTGTCCGTACGCATCAAAAGACCGAACGACGCCGCGGCGCGCCACCTCGGTCCGGCCACCGACCAGATCGCGGCCTTGAGGCCGGTCGTGGCGCCGTCGGCGTCGCGGGTGAACTCCTCGACGAGGACGCCCGCGGGGTCGGTGAGCAGGTAGTAGTCGAGGCTGTCAGACATCGGCCCATCCTCGCACCCGGCCGTGGCGCGAGCCGGAACGCCTGATGGTTCGGATGGGCTACCGCACCCGCCGGCCGGCGTCTTCATCGCCGGGCGCACGCGCTCCCGGCCGGCCGAGCGCGTCCAGCACCTTCTCCAGGGCGGCCGCCACCGCCGCCGCCTCCGCCGCGGTCATCCGGGACGTGAAGTGCCGCCGGATCGACCCGAGATAGGTCGGCGCGGCCGCGCGCAGCGTCGCCCGCCCCGCCTCGGTGATGGTCGCGTAGGCGGAGCGGCGGTCGTCCGGGTTGGCCTCCCGGGTGACCAGGCCCGCGCCGGCGAGCTGGTCGACCACGCGGCTCGCGCGGGTGCGGCTGACCACCGCGGCCTCGCCCAGCTCGCCCATGCTCAGCCGGCGGCCCGGCGCCGAGTTCAGCTCGAGCAGCACGTCGTACCAGGACAGCGGCAGCCCGCAGGCGGCCTGCAGCTCGCGGTCGATCAGCGGGACCAGGGCCGCGTGCACGCGCAGCAGGGCCGCCCAGGAGGCCACGTCGGTGTCGCTCATCACGTCAGCGTAGCCAACTCTTGTGCGTGCGCACGCACGCGGCTAACAATGTGCGTGCGCACGCATTCTTCAGGAGGAAACCATGTTGCTGCACATCTCCGCCTCGCCGCGCGGCGACCGCTCCGAGTCCCGCGCCATCGCCGGCACTTTTCTCGAAACTTTCCGCTCGGTGTCGCCGGACGTGCCGGTCGAGGAGTTCGATCTCTGGGACGGCACGCTGCCCGCGTTCGGCCCGGCCGCGGTCGCGGCCAAGATGGCTGTCTTCGCCGGCGCGGCGCCCGAGGGCCCCGAGTGGCAGGCCGCCGTCGACACGTTCCGCCGCTTCGACGCCGCCGACCGATACGTGTTCAGCGTGCCGATGTGGAACGCCGGCATCCCGTACGTCCTCAAGCAGTTCATCGACGTGGTGAGCCAGCCCGGGCTGGTGTTCGGCTTCGACCCGGTGGCCGGCTACAGCGGCCTGCTGACGGGCAAGCGGGCGGCGGTCATCTACACCAGCGCGGTGTATGGGCCGGGCCGCTCCCCCGCCTTCGGCGCCGACTTCCAGGCGCCGTACTTCGAGGATTGGCTGCGGTGGGCCGGGATCGAGGACATCCGGACCGTCCACTTCCGCCCCAACCTGGCGACGGCCGAGGCCGACCAGGGCCGGCGGCAGGCGCACGCCGACGCGCGCGACCTGGCCAAGCGATTCTGACGCCGAGGCGCGCGACCTCGCCGAGCGGTTCTGACGCCGAGGCCGAGCGATTCCGAGGCCGAGCGATTTCGACGACAGTGGCCGGGGCCGGTCAGGCCCCGGCGGCCTCGACTCGCGCGACGAGCTGCCTCAGCCGTCCGATCTCGTCGGCGAGCGCCGTGGTCCCGGCCGGGGTCAGCGTGATCCAGGTGCGGCCGCGCCGGCCCTCGTAGCCCTTCTCGACCGCGATCAGGCCGGCCGCTTCCAGCACGCTCAGGTGCTTGGAAAGGTTGCCGGCGGTCAGCTCGAGCTGGGTGCGCAGGTAGCCGAACTCGACCCGGCGGCCCTCGTGCGCGATGGTGAGGATGCCGAGCCGGGCCCGCTGGTGCACCACCTCGTCCAGCCCGGTGACCGGGTGCCCGGGACCCGTCACGGCCGTCACCCGTGTCGACGGCGGGCCGCCGCGAAGCTCAGGGCGCCCAGCAGAAGCACTGTCCCGCTGATGAGCTGTGGCAGAGCCATTCCCACCCGGAGTCCCCAATGCGGCGAGTCCCATCCGTTGTTCATCGGCACCACGAACAGCACGAGCGCCAGATAGCCGGCGGTGAACAGAAGCAACGCGACGTTACGCTCCAGCCAGGCCAGCACCAGCAGCGCCACCCCGATCATGCCCCACGGCATGACCAGCCGGTCCAGCAGGAACAGCCAGTAAGGGAGCGGGGGATCCGGATACGGGTGGCTCGAGAAGTACAGGGCCACCGCCGCCCATCCGGCCGGGAACACGACCGACGTCGCGAAGCCGGTGATCACGTACGGCCATACCCGGGCGCCCAGCCCCCGCGCCCGGGCGGCCCGCACGTAAAGGAAGGCGATGATCGCGTACGCCAGCGGCAGCGCCCACGGCCAGTAGTACAGCATTCCCCGGCGGGCGAACTCGCAACTGCCGTCGGGCATGCAGCTCACCCGCATGCCGAACCAGTCGAACGGGATCCCGGCCAGCGTCGCCGCGCCCAGCACCAACAGTGCGGCCCAGGTGACCCGTTGATCGAGGCGGACGCGGTGGGCGAGCGCGCGCACGTCGGCGAGCAGGCGGCGGGGATCGCCGCCGGCGGGTATCGACTCCGTAGCCATGCCAATAGGTTTCCACAGCAAACCTGTCGGCGCTAGTGCCGGTTCGACGCGGGGCGTACGGTAACCGCGTCGGAATCGCCCACTGGGGAACATGCGGATGACGGCGAACGAGGCACTCGACCGCGGCAGGCTCGCCTTCCGGCGGCGGGCCTGGGCGGACGCCTACCGTGAGCTCGCGGCCGCCGACCGGCACTCGCCGCTGGCGGTCGACGACCTGGAACTGCTGGCGACGGCCGCACACCTGCTCGGGCACGACGACGCCAGCGAGGCGATCTGGGAGCGGGCGCACCGCGAGACCGCCGGCCGCGGCGACCACGAGCGAGCCGCCCGGTGCGCGTTCTGGCTGGCGTTCGGGCTGCTGAACCGGGGACAGCCGGCGCGGACCGCCGGGTGGCTGGCCAAGGGGCGCCGCCAGCTCGGCGCGCGCGGCGGCGACTGCGCCGAGCGCGGTTATCTGGCAGTGCCGGAGGCGGTCCAGCATGTCGAGGCGGGTGACTGTCCCCGGGCGATCGCCGAGACGCAGACGGCGGTCGAGCTCGGCGAGAGATGCGGCGACCCCGACCTGGTCGCGCTGGCCCGGTGCGTGCAGGGCCGGGCGCGGCTGCGGCAGGGCGAGACCGCCGTGGGCATGGCGCTGCTCGACGAGGTGATGGTGACCGTCCTGGCCGACGAGGTCTCCCCCGCGCTCGCCGGGAACCTCTACTGCACGGTCATCGACGGCTGCCAGGAGGTGTTCGACCTGCTCCGGGCGCGGGAGTGGACGGTGGCGCTGACCCAGTGGTGCGAGTCCCAGCCCGACCTGGTCCCGTACCGCGGGCAGTGTCTCGTGCACCGGGCCGAGATCATGCTGCTGCGCGGCGCGTGGGCCGAGGCCGCCGACGCGGCTCGTTCGGCGGTGGAGCACCTCAGCCGGCCGCCGCATCCCGCGGCCGGCGCCGCCCTGTACGTGGTCGCCGAGCTGCACCGGCTGCGCGGCGAGTCCGCGGCGGCCGAGGCGGCCTATCGGGAGGCGAACGAGCGGGGCCGGCCACCGCAGCCGGGGCTCGCACGGTTGCGGCTGGCCCAGGGACGCCGGGAAGCGGCGCGGACCGCGATCCAGCGGGCCCTCGGCGAGCCGGACGACCCGGCCGTGCGCCCCGCGCTGCTCGCCGCAGCCGTCGAAATCCTGCTCGCGACCGGCGATCCGGCCGGCGCGGCGCGGGCCGCCGCCGAGCTGTCCGAGCTGGCTGCCCGGTTGGACATGCCGCTGCTGCGAGCGATGGCGGCCGGCTGCGAGGGCGCGACCAGCCAGGCGGACGCCCGGCCGTCCGACGCCCTCATCGCGCTGCGCCGCGCCGGGCAGCTGTGGCACGGGCTGGACGCGCCGTACGAGGCGGCCCGGGTACGGGTGCGGTTGGCGCTGGCCTGCCGGGCGGCCGGTGACGCCGACACCGCCCGGCTCGAGTTCGACGCGGCCGGGGCGGCCTTCGCGCGGCTGGGCGCGGCGCCGGACCTGGCGGAGCTCGCGGAGCTGTCGGGACGAGCGACGGGCGCCGGCGGCCTTACCGTACGCGAGATCGAAGTGCTCCGGCTGGTGGCGGCCGGCAAGAGCAACCGGGGCATCGCGGCCGACCTGTTCCTCAGCGAGCGGACCGTGGCCCGGCACGTCAGCAACATCCTCGCCAAGCTCGGCCTGCCGTCGCGTTCGGCGGCCACCGCCTACGCCTACGAGCGTGGCCTCGTCTGATCCCGTACGCATAAATGCCCACGTGGCGCCGGCCGGCGACGCGCATTTCGCCCGACGCGGCCGTCCGTTCCCGCCACCTAGCGTCGACGCGTGATGCCCTTCGAGGCCTCGAGCGCGCGGGCCGAGGTTCCGCGGTGAGGAGAGCGCGATGACGAGCATGCGGGACGCCCTGATGGGCGCGGTGCTGACCCCGGCGGACGCCGGATTCGAGGAAGCGACCCGGCTCTGGAACGGCCGGATCCGCCGGCGGCCGGCGCTGGTGGTGACGCCGGCCGACGGCGCGGAGGTGGCGGCGGCCATCGCGTTCGCCCGCGAGCGCGGCCTGGCCGTGTCCGTCCGCGGCGGCGGGCACAACATCGGCGGCACGGCGCTGGCCGACGGCGGGCTGGCTATTGACATGTCGGGATTCCGGACGGTCACGGTGGACCCCGGCGAACGGACTGCCACGGTGGGCGCGGGATGCCGGCTGGCCGACGTCGACCGCGCGACCCAGGCGCACGGCCTGGCCACACCGCTCGGATTCGTCTCCCGGGTCGGCGTCGCCGGGCTCACCCTCGGCGGCGGACTCGGCGTGCTGACCCGGCGCTTCGGCTGGACGGTGGACAACCTCCTGGCCGCCGAGGTGGTGACGGCCGACGGCGCCGTACGCCGCATCAGCCGCGACGCGGAGCCGGATCTCTTCTGGGCGCTCCGGGGCGCCGGCGCCAACCTCGGGGTGGTCACCAGCTTCACCTATCGCCTGCACCGGGTCGGCCCGGCCGTCTACGGCGGACTTATCGCCTGGCCGTTCGAACGGGCCGCGGAGGTCATGGACGTCTACCGCACCGTCACCGCCGACGCGCCCCGCGAGTTGGCGGTGTGGCTCAGCCTGCTGACCGCGCCTCCGGAGCCGTTCGTCCCGCCGCAGTGGCAGGGCCGCAAGCTGTGCGCCATGGCCGTCTGCTACACCGGCGACCCACGCGACGGCGACGACGCGGTCGCGCCCCTGCGTGCCCTGGGCGAGCCGGCTCTCGACCTGCTGGCCGTCACGCAGTACACCGACATCCAGTCGTACCTGGACGACACCGAGCCGGAAGGCATGCACTACGACTGGCGATCCGAGTTCCTGGCCGGGCTGACCGGGGAGCTGCTCGGCACGATGCGGGAGCTGTTCGCCGACTGCCCCGCGCCGATGGCCGACATCGGCTTGCTGCACCTGGGGGGCGCCCTGAACGAGTATGCCGGCGACGACGGCGCGGTGGGCAACCGGGACGCGCGTTACGTCGTGGGTGTCAAGGGCATGTGGCCGCCCGGCGAGCCGGAGGAGGAACGCTTCCGCGCGTGGGTGGGCACGGGAGGTGACCGCATCCGGCCGTACGGGCTGGGCCGCACCTACATCAACTTCCAGGGTCCCGACGAGTCGGCGGCCCGGGTGCGCGCCACCTACGGCGCGAACTATCCGCGCCTGCTCGAGATCAAGCGGCGCTACGACCCGGACAACGTCTTCCGGTCCAACCGCAACATCCGGCCCTGACCGTGCGCTTGCCCGGCGGCGGCGCAAGCAGCGCGGAATCTCGGCTATCGGACGATGCGGGCGCGGCCGGCCAGGTAGCCGAACCCGATGAGCACCAGGTCCAGGACGATCACCGTGACCAGCGCCGGAGTCCACGAGCCGGTCGCGTCGTGCAGGGCGCCGACCGCGATCGGCCCCGCGGCCGCCACCAGATAGCCCACCGACTGGGCCATCCCGGACAGCGCCGCCGCCCGGCCGTGATGGGGCGTGCGCAAGCCGAAGAACGACAGCGCCAGGACGATGTTCGCGCCGCCCGCGATGCCGGCCACGCTGCTCCACACCACGCTCCAGGCCGGCGCGACCAGGATCCCGATGGCGGCGGACATGAACAGCGCCGGAGCCAGCACCCCCAGCAACCGCTGGTCGCGGAAGCGGCCGATCAGCGCCGAGCAGGTGATGCTGCCGGCGATGCCGAACGCGTTGAGCAGCAGCTGGTGCACGCCGGCGGCGGCGGTGCTGATCCCGGCGGTGGCCTCGATGGACGGCAGCCAGGTGATGAAGATGTAGTACCCGGTCGACTGCAGCGCCATGAACGCGGTGACCTGCCAGGCGAGCGCGGAGCGCCACGGCCGCGCGACATCGAGGGCGACCGGGGACTGCGCGGCGGGCATGACAGTGTGGCGCCGCAACTGCGGAGCGAGGACGGCCAGGCCGATCAGGGCCAGCCCGGCCCACATGCCCAGTGGCAGGCGCCAGCCGGCCGAGGTCCAGGCCGCGACGGGTACGGCCAAGCCGGCGGCCAGCGCGGCGAAGCTGGCCTGAACGGCGGAGTAGGCGCCGGTCACCGCGCCGATCCGAGCCGGGAAGTCCCGCTTCACCAGGGCGGGCAGCACGACGTTGAGCACGGCGATCGCCACGCCCAGCAGGGCCGTCCCGGCCCACAACAGCGCCGGGCCGGGCAGCGAACGGACGACCAGCCCGGCGGCCAGGACGGCCAGGCCGCCGCCCAGAGCGCGCTCGAGGCCCAGCCGGCGGGCCAGGCCGGGCGCCACCGGCGAGATCACCGCGAACGCGACGAGCGGCAGGCTGATCAGGATCGACGCGGTGAGCGACGACAGAGCCAGGTCCCGCTGGATCTCATCGAGGACGGGGCCGACCGTGGTGATGCCGGCCCGCAGGTTGGCGGCGACCAGCAGGAGGCCGGTGAGGATCAGGGCGGGGCGCAGCGACGCGGCGGGCCGCGTCACCGCGGTCACAGGCCGGCCTGTTCGTGGGCCAGGCGGACGGTGTGTTCGGCGGCCGCCGCGGCGGCGTCGGGGTCGCCGGCGAGAACGGCGTCGACGATGGCGGCGTGGGCGGCGTCGATCTCGGCCAGGCCGGGCACGGTGGCCGGCCAGTCCACCGTGGGCGAGTTCAGGTGGAGCAGGGCCTGCTCGTTGCCGCCGGTGCCGCGGTAGAGCTCGGCCAGCAGGGCGTTGCCGGATGCCTCCAGGAGCAGGTGGTGGAAGGCGATGTCGGCGGCCGCGTAGGCGGGGCCGCTGGCGGCGGCCCGGCGGGCGGCGATCGCCTCGGCCAGGCGGCGACGCTGCTCGGGGGTGGCGCGGGTGGCGGCCAGCCGCGCGCCCTCGCGTTCCAGCAGCAGGCGGACCTCGGCCACGTCGGCGGCCCGGTCGTGCTCCAGCCGGCGGGCCAGCGTGGGCGCCAGGTCGCTGGTGGCGACGACGAAGGTGCCGTAACCGGCGCGGGCGCCCAGCAGGCCGGCGTGGACCAGCGACCGGATGCCCTCGCGGACGCTGTTGCGGCTCACCCCGAGCTCCCGGGACAGCTCCTGTTCGGTGGGCAGAAGCGCGCCGACCGGGAACTCGCCGCCGGCGATGCGGCGGCGTATCTGGCCGGCGACCTGCTCGGCCAGCGGCACGTTCGGCTTCAGGCGGGGCATCGACCCAGTCAAGCACTTGAGCCAAATGTAGGACAATACGAGATCGAGGACAGATGCCACGACCAGGCGGCCGAAGGGCGGTATGGCTTCGGGCCGATGACCTGGCAGGCGCTGGTCAGTGGCATGCTTTCCTTCTGAGCGGCGAAAGCGGCGGCGAGTATTCACCGGAATGAAAATATTCGTCGCCCGGAGATCGCTCGGTTGGCTGCGCCCGTTGCCGCGGGTCGGCTACTCTTCCGGCCCGAGGCACAGGTGAACGGCTCTCGGTCAAGCAGGGATGCCGCTTCGGTGCCGCCGCGCAGAAGGAATGATGACCGTGCCGCAGCCCCTGGCGTCGCCGCCGGCGCTCTCCGTGGTGACCCCGATGTACAACGAACGCGAGGCGGTCGACCACTTCGTCGCCCGGTTGCGGCCGGTGCTCGACGGTCTCGGCCTGGCGTACGAGGTGGTCGCGGTCGACGATGGCAGCCGCGACGCGACCGTCGCCCGGCTGCTGCAGCTGCGCGCCGACTGGCCGCAGCTGCGCGTGGTGTCGCTGCGCCGCAACGTGGGCCACCAGGCCGCGCTCGGGGCCGGCCTGCGCTCGGCCCGGGGCGACTACGTGGTCAGCATCGACGCCGATCTGCAGGACCCGCCGGAAACGATCGGCGACATGCTGGCCGCCGCCCGCGAGCAGGGCGTCGACGTGGTGTACGGCGTGCGCACCGACCGCAGCACCGACACGATCTTCAAGCGGCGCACCGCCGGCATCTACTACTGGCTGATGCGCCGCCTGGTCGGCCCCTGGGTGAGCGACCAGGCCGGCGACTTCCGGCTGATGAGCCGGGCGGTGGTGGACGTGCTCAACGGCCTGCCCGAGCAGCGACCGGTGTACCGCCTGGTGGTGCCGTCGCTCGGCTTCTCCTCGGCCGAGGTGGCCTACGTGCGGGCCGAGCGGGTCGCCGGCGAGACCAAGTACCCGCTCAGCAAGATGATCAGGCTGACCCTGGACAGCGTCACCAGCTTCTCGGCGACACCTCTGCGGATAGCCACCTGGCTCGGCCTGCTGAGCTTCTTCATCTGCCTAGCGCTGGTGATCAGCGGCCTGGTGGCGTGGGGCTTCGGCGCGGTCGTGCCCGGCTGGACGTCGCTGTACGTCGCGGTGCTGCTGCTCGGCGGCATCCAGCTGATCTGCCTCGGCCTGCTCGGCGAGTACATCGGCCGGATCTACGCGGCCGTCCAGAACCGTCCGCAATACCTGATCGGCATGGACACCGCCGACGAGGGCACCGGGTCGGTGGAACCGATCGAGCTGGCCAACCACCATTGACCGGCGGCGCCACCGAGCGTCCGGCCGGCTCGCGGCGGCCTCAGGGCAGCAGGACGATCTTGCCGCGGAGATGGCCGGCCTCGAACCGCCGGTGCGCCTCGGCCGCCTCCGCCAGCGGGAACGTCGCCGCCACCCGGGTGCGCAGCCGGCCCGCCGCCACCGCCTCGACGAGATCGCGCAGTGCCGGCCGGTCGAGGGTGATCAGCACCAGATCCTGACGCACGTGCCGGGCGGGGTCGACCGGAGCGATCGGGCGGGTGCTCACCAGGACTCCCCCGTCCTCGACCGCCGCCGCGGCCGGCTCGCCCATCGGCACCGCGTCGAGCACGGCCGGCGCGCGGCCCAGGGCGGCCGAGCGCGGGATCACGGTGTCCACGCCGAGACCGCGCACCCACTCCTCGTCGTCGTCCGTGGCCGAGGCGAGCACGGTGTGCCCGGCCTGCGCCGCGAGCTGGGCCGCGAAGCCACCCACGCCGCCGCTGGCCCCCGTCACCAGCAGGGTGGCCGGCGGGGCAAGGGCCAGCATGTCCAGCGCCCGATGGGCGGTCAGGGCGTTGAGCGGCACGGTGGACGCGACGACCGGGTCGAGGCCGGGCGGCAGCGGGACGAGCCACTCGGCGTCGGCCGCCACCAGCTCGGCGTAGCCGCCGGTCGCGCCGCGGGTCAGATACCAGGGGATCATGCCCACGACCGGGTCGCCGACGGCCAGGCCGGCGGCGGCGCCGGCCGCCACGACCTCGCCGGCGATGTCCCAGCCGGCCAGGAACGGCGGCTGCACCGGGCCGCCGGGAATCTGCCCGATCCGGGCGGCGATATCGGCGGGATGGACGCAGGCCGCGCGCACCCGGACCAGCACCTGGCCGGGGCCGGGCACGGGATCGGGCAGCTCGGCCATCTCGAGAACTTCCGGTCCGCCCAGGGCGGTGACGACGGCAGCACGCATAGTAGGCATCCTAAGGCCAATGTGGACGACGCGCGGTCGGCCTTCCGGCCCACGCGGTCCTCGCCACGCGTGCCTCCGTCGAAATGGTCATTCCCCCACCGTCGGACGATGCCCGCGGCACGGCAACGGCCGGTTTCTCAGACGACGGCAACCGGTGGCGAAGAGCGTTCCGGAGGCTCGATTTGTTACCGCTGAGGCGGCCCCGGGCGCTCGATGTTCGGCACCATGTAAATGTCCGGCATTGCCTTGGTCCCGCTGATTCCCGCTCCTACCCTTTGGGCCGATCAACGGGGAGGATCGATGTCGATCAGGGTGCGCATTCTGGGGCCGGTGCAGCTGTGGGCCGACGGCGCCGGGGCCAGCCTGGGACCGGCCAAGCGGCGGGCGCTGCTCGCGGCCCTGGCCCTGGAGCGCAACCGGCCGGTGGGCCTGGAGAGGCTCACCGCGCTGCTGTGGCCGGGCCCGCCGCCGGCCTCGGCGGTGGTCAACATCCGCAGCCACGTCGTCATGCTGCGCCGGGTGCTCGCCTCGCGGATCGTCTCGCACCGCCACGGCTACCAGCTGATCCTCAACGCCGACGAGCTGGACCTGACCGAGTTCGAGACGCTGGCCGAGACCGGGCGGCGGGCCGTCCGCGCCGGCGACCCGGCCCGCGCCGAGCCGGACCTGGCCGCGTCGCTGCGGCTGTGGCGCGGGCCGGCCGGCGACGGCGTCGCCCCGGGCACCGAGCTGGAGCAGCGCCTGCAGGGCCTGGACGAGCATCGACTGCACGTGGTCGAGGACCTGGTCGAGGTACGGCTGATACTCGGCCACGCGGGCGATCTGGTGCCGCTGCTGCGCGAGCATCTGGCCGGGCACCCGCTGCGCGAGCGGGCCTGGGCGCAGTTGATGCTGGCCCACTACCGGGCCGGCGATCCCGGCGCCGCGCTCGCCGCATACCGGGAGGCACACGAGATCCTGCGCCGGCAGCTCGGGGCGGGCCCGGGCGCCGAGCTGATCGCCCTGCGCCAGGCCATGCTGGAACGGTCGCCGAGCCTGGACCGGCCAAGAAACGGCTCGAGCGGCGGTCACCTTTCCTGAAGGAGCTGGCTGATCTGCTCGCGCTGGGCCGGGTCGGCCAGCGCCGCGCCCAGCGCCACCACCCGCGCGCCGGCCGAGCGGAAGGCGGGCGCGTCGGCCACGGTGAGGCCGCCGGTGGCGACGAACCGCGCGTCGGGGAACGGGCCGAGCAGTCCGGAAATCCACTTCGGGCCGAGGGCCGCGGCCGGGAACGCCTTGAGCCACCGGCAGCCGGCCAGCCAGGCGCGCTGGACCTCGGTCGCAGTCGCCACGCCCGGCAGGTGCGGCATTCCGGCGCTCGACGACGCGGCCAGCACGCCGAGGTCCAGTCCGGGCGCCACGGTGTACTGGGCGCCCGCCCCGGCCGCGGCCCGGACCTGGTCGGCGGTGATGACGGTGCCGGCGCCGACCCGCAGGCCGCGCTCGGTGGCGGCCTCGACCGCGGCGCGCAGCGACGGCAGCTGTTCCGGCCGGCCGATCGGGATCTCCAGCACGGTGACGCCGGCATCCCACAGCCGCCCGGCAAGCGCGACGGTTTCGGACGGCGGTAACCCGCGCAGGATGGCCATCACCGCCGTGCCGCCGAAGATGTCGTCGAAAGTCATGCCGCGCTCGCTCTCCATCGGGTACGAGGTTTCGGTCTTGCAAATGACACGAAATCCGGCGGGCGTTGGCAAGGCGGTAGCCCGCAAGACAGTGGGAAACGTCGATATGTTCGCGGTGTCCGCTCCCCACCACCGGCTACCGAAAGCGAGAAATCCGGATGCGTGACAGACCACCAGTACGGCTGCGGCGGCTCGCTGCCGCCGCGATCACCGTCATCACCACCGCGGGGCTGGGCGCCGCCGGCGTCGTCCTCGCGCAGCAGGCCGGCGCCGCGACGATCGACCTCGGCGCCTACTACGTGCTGCAGAACGCGAACAGCGGCAAGGTGCTCGACGTCTACAACAGGTCGACGGCCGACGGGGCCGTGGTCAACCAGTGGACCCGCAACGACGGGGACTGGCAGCAGTTCCAGTTCCTCGACATGGGCGGCGGCTACTACCGGCTCAAGGCCAAGCACAGCGGCAAGGTGCTCAACGTGCAGGGCTCCTCGACCGCGGACGGCGCGCAGATCATCCAGTCCAACGGCGACGCGCATGCGAACAGCCAGCAATGGCGCATCGAGGACATCGGCGGGAACATCCAGCTGATCAACCGGAACAGCGGCAAGGCTCTGGAGATCTGGCAGTGGTCGACCGCGGACGGCGGCAAGGCGGCGCAGTACGCGGATCTGAACGGCGCGAACCAGCAGTGGACGTTGATCAAGATTGGCGGCAGCTCCGGGGGTGGCGGCGGCACCAGCCCGACGGCGCCCTGGCCGTCGGAGACCGGCAGCGTGAAGGTCGATGCGACCATCGCGGTGTCGGGCTCGTTCGACGGCGGGAACAGGCGGTACTACGGCATCGGGGACGGTGGGCAGAGCGAGTCCCAGGACCCGATGTTCAACCTCGCCGCCGGGGCCACCCTGACCAATGTGATCATCGGCGCGCCGGCCGGTGACGGCGTGCACTGCGCCGGGTCCTGCACGTTGCGCAACGTGTGGTGGCTGGACGTCGGCGAGGACGCGGCAACTTTCCGCGGCGGGACCGGGTCGGTGTTCCTGGTCGACGGCGGCGGCGCGAAGTCGGCGTCGGACAAGGTGTTCCAGCACAACGGCGGCGGGACGCTGACGATCCAGAACTTCCAGGTGCAGAACTTCGGAAAGTTGTACCGGTCGTGCGGAAACTGTTCGACCCAGTACAAGCGCACCGTGCTCATCACCAACACCCGAGTGATCGCGCCGGGCAGCACCATCGCCGGCGTCAACACCAACTACGGCGATTCCGCGACGTTCCGCGGCATCACGATCGTGGGCGACAGCTCGCGGAAGATCTCCATCTGCGACCGTTTCACCGGCAACGACGACGGCGACGAGCCGACGAAGACCGGTTCCGGGGCCGATGGAACGTACTGCAAGTTCTCCTCCTCGGACATCTCCTACCAGTGAGCCCTGACCGGGCCGCGCGGTGGGGCGCGGCCCGGTGCACAGCCTCAGCTTGTCGCCCGCCCCTGTTTCAGCTGGTCGCCTGCTTCACGAGCATGGTGATCCGGGATTCGACGTCGGCGTTCAGCTCGGCGATCGCGTAATAGGCCGGCCACATGGCGCCGTCGTCGAGGTTGGCGGCGTCGCTGAAGCCGAACATCCCGTAGCGGGCCTTGAACTTCGACGCGGGCTGGAAGAAGCAGATCATCTTGCCGTTGCGGTAGTACGCCGGCATCCCGTACCAAAGCTTGGGCATCAGGTCGCCGCAGGCGGCCTTGACCACCTCGTGCAAGCGCTCGGCGATCACCCGGTCGGCGTCCGGCATGGCGGCAATTTTCGCGAGCAGCTCGGGCTCGGTGTCGGCGCCCTTGGCCGACTTGAGCTCCTTGGCGCGGTCCTTCATGGCGTTGCGCTCGGCGTCGGTGAACTTGGTCATGACATTCCCTTCGATTGGCGGGTCACAGTGCTGAGGCGGTCGATGGCGTCGGCCAGGACCGCGGAGAGCAGGATGGCGGCCAGTTCCTGCTGGTCGAAGTGCTTGGCGGCCTGGTCCCAGATCCGGTCGGTCACGTCCTCGGCGTGGGCGGCCGCCTCGGTGAGCGCCCGGGCGGCGGCCTCTCCGTCCGACAGATCCGGCACGGCTTCGTCAATCGTCGTGCGCAGGGCGTTCCACGCCTGCTTGACCCCGGGGACGAGATCCACCGGGTGGGGCATCCGTACCGTCCGCATCGCTTCTCCCTCCGACGAGACTCATCCGACCAGGTCCGGGCGCCATCCCGCGCCGCCCGTGGGACACCGTGGGACACTCGCAACGGCCGTGAGCTGGGCGAACGCACTGATGATCCGTTCGCGCGGGCCGGGACGGTAACGTTGTTCCCCGTGTCCGGCCCCCAGGAGCGACTGGTAACTCAGCTCGCCCAGATCAAGGATTTGAGCGGCCTCAGCCTGCGCTCGCTGGCCCGCGAGTCGGGGCTCAGCAGCTCGTCGCTGTCGCGCTACCTGACCGGCCGGCTGGTCCCGCCGTGGGAGGCGGTCGTCGCGCTCTGCCGGGCGGTGCAGAAGGATCCCCGCCCGTTGCGCGCCATCTGGGCCGCCGCGTCGGAGGCCGGTCCGGCCCCCGCGCCGCGCCGCAACGACCTGCCGGGCGACCTGTTCGATTTCACCGGGCGGGAGGCGGAATCGGCCGAGGTCGAGAAGCTTTTGCGTACGGTCGGCGCGGCCGTCGTCGACGGGATGGCCGGCGTGGGCAAGACCAGCCTGGCGCTGCACGTCGCCCACCGGCTCGCCCCGGCGTATCCCGACGGTGGCCTCTACCTCGACCTGCAGGGCTTCACGCCGGGCCAGGAGCCGCTCGACCCGCAGGTCGCGCTGGGCCGGCTCCTCGACGGGCTGGACGTCACGCATCCCCCGGCCGGCGCCGCCGAGCGGGCGGCGCTCTGGCGGTCGGAGCTGTCCCGTCGCCGGGCCCTCGTGGTGCTGGACAACGCGGCCGACGCCGACCAGGTGCGGCCGCTGCTGCCCGGCGCCGGCAGGTCGGCGGTGCTGATCACCAGCCGCAACCGGCTGGTCAGCCTCGACGGCGTGCCGCCGGTGTCGCTGGCGCCGCTCGACGACGCCGACGCGGCCCGGCTTTTCGGTCGCGCGGCCGGCGTCGCCCTCGGCGCCGACGACGCCCGGCTTTTCGGTCGCGCGGCCGGCGTCGCCCTTGGTGCCGACGATGCGGTGGAGCAGGTGCTGAGCCAGTGCGGCGGGTTGCCGCTGGCGCTGCGGATGGCGGGCGCGCGCCTGCGGCACCGGCCCGGGTGGTCCGTCGCCGTTCTGGCCGAGCGGATGCGCGACAACGCCGGGCGCTTCGACGCCGTTTTCGGGATGTCGCTGCAGCAGCTCGATGCCGCGCAGCGGCGCCTGTTCTGCCTGCTCGGTGTGCTGCCGGGGGTCGACTTCGACGACGGCGTGGCGGCGGCGCTGTGGTCCGCCGATCCTCAGGATCTCCTCGAAGAGCTGGTCGACGCCCACCTGGTCGAGGAAACTTCGCCGGGCCGGTATCGGATGCACGACCTGATCCGGCGGTACGCCGCCGACCTGGCCGCCACCGAGGAAGCCGACATTCCCGGCCATCTACGGCGGGTCTTCGACCACTACCTGGCGCGGGCGGTCGCTCAGGATCGGATTCTGCCCTCGCCGCACCGGCCGCGGCCCGAGCCGGGCGATCCGGCGCGGGCGCTGGCCTGGTTCGACCTGGAGTACGTCAACCTCGTCGCCTGCTTCGACGCCGCCGTCCGTCTCGGGGCCGACGAGTTGGTGGCCGGGCTGCCGCCGGCGATGCGGGTCTGGTTCTTCCGCCACCGCGGCACCGGCGACCAGACGCGCATGCTCGCCGCGGCCGCCGACGCCGCCGGTCGGCTGGGCCGCGAGCGGCAACGGGCGTCGCTGCTGGCCGACCTGGGTTTCGCGCTCGCCGCGGCCGGCCGCCTGCCCGAGGCGCTGGCCGCATACGAGTCGGCCAGGCGCTCCGCCGACCTCGCCATGGAGTCCTCCGCCGATCTCGCCCTCGGGTCGCCCGAGCGCTCCGACGATCTCGCCCCCGAGTCGTCGGACGGTCTCGGCCGCGAGCCGGTCGAGCGCTCCGACGATCTCGCCGCGACACTCGCGCTGCGCACCGGTTTCGTTCGCCGGGACCTGGGCGACTTCGTCGCCGCGCAGGCGGATTTCCGGCGGGCGCGGAAACTTTTCGAACAGCAGGGAAACCGAGCCGGCCAGGCGCAAGCCATCGCCTTCGACGGCTGGGTGACCCTGCGTCTGGGCACGCCCGACGCCGCGGTTTCGCTGGCGCTCGCCGCGCTGGAACTGGCCGACGGGCCCGCGCGGATACCCGGCCTGCTCACCCTGGGCGTCGCACGGGCCTCGACCGAACCCCTGCACCAAGCGCTGGCCCTTGCCGAACAGCATCACCTTGCCCACAACGAGGCCTGGTGCCACAACTGCCTCGGCATCGTCCTGCGCGAGACCGGCGATCCGTCGGCGGCGCTCGATCATCATCGCCGCGCCCTCGAGCTGCTCCGGCCGCTGGCCGAGGTGCAGCTCGAAATCGACTGCTTGCGCGCGTACGCGGAAACTTGCGCAGTGGCCGGCCGCCCCGGCGACGCCGGCCCCGCGCTGGATCGCGTGCGCGAGCTCACGCGGGTTGCATCCGGTACCTAGGTACAGGTTTACCGTCGAGGCATGAACCTTCCCGACGCCTGCACCCTTCCGACCGCCGAACGCCCGCTGCGACTTGCCGAGTTCGACGACCTGTTCGCCACCTCGCTGCGAAACCAGCAGCGAATGTCGCCCACGGCCTTGCGCTGGGAGCTTGACCCCGCCGCCGAGGCCACGGCCCGCGACCTGACCCGCCGCGAGAGCGAATGTTGCTCCTTCTTCACTTTCACTTTCGCGCCCGGTCCGGCGATGTTGCGGCTCGACGTCGCGGTGCCGGCCACCCAGGTGGAGGTCCTGGACGCGCTGTCGGAACGCGCCGCGGCCGGGATCCGGCCATGAACGCCCAGCACGGCGGCCAAGTCGCTGCCAGGCCGGCCATAAGCCTTCCGCCCGGCGGCCCGATCGCGACCTGGATGCGGCCATGAGCGCGCTGCGCAGCAGCCAGGTCGCCGCCGCGGCCGGGGTGAACCTGCAGACGCTGCGCTACTACGAGCGACGCGGCCTGGTGGCGGAACCGGAGCGCAGTCTCGGCGGCCACCGCCTCTATCCCGCCGAGACGGTCACCGTGCTGCGCGTGATCAAGGCTGCCCAGCGGCTCGGCTTCACCCTCGACGAGGTGGCCGACCTGCTGGCCGCCGGCACCCACCGGCACGGCAGCCCCGACATTCGGCTGCAGGAGCGGGCGCGGGCCAAGCTGGCCGAGGTCGAGGCCAAGATCGCCGACCTCCAGGCGATCGCCGGAACGCTACGCGCAACGGTCGCGGCCGGCTGCGACGACCTGGTCACCTGCGCGGGCGAGCCGCGCTGCCCGATCCCGTTCGCCGCCATCGGGTCTCGCTGACCCGGTCCGACCTGAGGGCCATCCGCCAGACGCGTCGCCCGGCGTGGGGCTCACGCGCTGCCCGGCACGTCACGCGCCCGGGCTTATCCACTTGGTCCGCCATGTCGCTTGGCCCGCCATGTCGCTTTTCCGGCGCCCGCCTTGTCCGCTCCCACCTCGCGGTACGACCGCGCGGCCAGCACCACCGCGGCCAGCACCACCGCGGTTAGCACCACCGCGCGGCCAGCACCACCGCGCGGCCAGCACCACCGCGCGGCCGGCCAGCACCACCCCGCGGCCAGCACCATCGCGCGGCCAGCACCACGCGGCCAGCACCACCGTGCGGGCAAGCCACCGCCGGTCAGGCGGAGACCGCGGTGAACAGGCCCAGGCCCAGGTAGATGGAGCCGACCACGCGGCTGCCGCCCGAGCGGACGCGCAGCCAGCGGCCGATCGCGTCGGCGGCGAAGCAGGAGGCGATGTCGGCGGCGAGCGCGAGGGCGATGAAGACCGCGCCGAAGGCCGGCAGTTCGCCCTCCGAGCGGACGAACTGGGGAAGGAACGCCAGGAAGAACAGCGCCACCTTGGGATTGAACGCGCTGACCAGCACGCCGTCCAGGAACAGCCGGCGGCGCGGGGTCGGTGGCGCGTTGGCGGCGGCCGGCTTGCGGGCGTTGCGCAGGGCGCGGAGGCCGATGTAGGCGAGGTATCCGACACCCGCGTACTTGATGACCGAGAACGCGAGCGGGGAGGCCGCCACCAAGGTGGCCAGGCCCGCCCCGACCAGGGTGAGCTGCAGCAGCGTGCCGGTCTCGACCCCGAACGCGGAGGCCACGCCCGCGCGCAGCCCGTGCGCCGCCGAACGGGTCACGATGAAAATCATGTTCGGGCCCGGGATCGCGATGAGGGTCAGCGAGGCGAGCATGAAGGCGAGCATCCGGCCGGTCATGGTGTCCTCCAGTGGGCGCCGAAACGATGGCTGCTACTGGGGTGGACCGGCGGCAACGCCCGAACTCATCGCTCCGGGCATGCCAGGCGACCGCGGCTCCGGCCAGCCGGGTCAAGCGGGCGAGGCCGGCCGGGTCAAGCGGGCGAGCCCGTCCGGGTCAAGCGGGCGAGCCCATCCGGGTCAGGCGGGCGAGTCTGGCCGCGGCCAGGCCAGGTCAGGCGGGCGAACTCGGCGGCGGCCGGCCGAATCAGGCAGGCGAACTCGGCGGCGGCCCCTGATACGGATCCTGAGGCGGAGAAGGCGGCGGGTAGGTGCCCGGCGGAGGAGATGGCGGCGGGTAGGCACCCGGGGACGAAGAAGGCGGCGGATAGCCACCCGGGGACGAAGAAGGCGGCGGGAAGGCGCCCGGCGGAGGAGATGGCGGCGGATAGCCACCCGCCGGCGGGAAACCGCCCTGCGGTGGATAGCCACCCGCGGGCGGGTATCCCGGATACGCCGGCGGCTGCGGCCCCGGCTTCGAGCTGCGCCGCACGATCCAGACGATGAGACCGACGATCGCGCCGATCACGATCAGGCAGCAGCAGATCCGCGTGCCCACGTAGCCCAGCGTGTAACCCCACGTGTGCGCGCCGCTCTCCGCCACCGTTGCTCCTGTCGATCGAGGCCGGCGGACAGCGTACATGGAAGTCGATCTCCCGGCTGACCGGCGGCGAACGTCGAGGCCGTACCATCTCCGCCGTGGTCGGTGAATCGGAATTCGCGGCGCTCGAGGCGGCCGCGGAGAACGCGGACTTTCCCGCCTTTCAGCGCGCCGCCGCCGACCTGTGGGCGCGGGTCGGCGAGGCGGCGGACGTCCTGGAAAGAATCGTGCCGCTGTTCGCGAAAGTCCCGCCGGCTGTTTCCGGGCAACTTGCCGTCGGCGCTGTGCTGCGATATCGCCGCGGCGCGCCGGAGCACGGCCTTGTCGCGGCGGTCGCCGATGGGCTGCGCCGGGCGCTGGAGGACGCGGCGGCCTTCGCCGACGCCTGGCCGAAAGCGGCCGGCCGCAACGCCGCGTTCCCGGCGCCGGGCGACGGCAACGATCAGGAGTGGTTCGAGTACGCGGCGGCGACGCTGAGCCGGGAACGCCGCTGGCCCCGCAGGGCGCTCCCGGCCGACGAGGCGGCGCGCTACGCGGGCGCGTGGATGATGCTCGACGACTGGATGACGGCGGCCACCGGGCTGCTGGAGCTGCGCGAGGTGCGGGTCGCTTTCCCGCACCGGGAGAAAGTTGCCCGTCTCGCCCGGCAACTCGACCCGTTACGGCGCGACATGTTCTGCCTGATCGGGCTGCTCGACATGCTCGACGACGAGCCGCTGATCGTGGTGGACCGGGCCGGGAAGCGGGCGTTCCGGTTGCGCATCAGCGGGGTCGGCGACAACTTCCAGCTGCACACGCTGATCGCCGACGTGCTGAGCCGCGAAGGGCTCGTCGAGGGCATCCGGCCGGAGCCCGAGTGGGTGGCCGCGGCGGCCACCGGCGCGCCGGACGGCGCCGACCGGACGCGGGCGCTGTTCCAGCTCACCGACGGCGACGGCATGGCTGTACCGATCGATGGGCGTCCGGCGTTGATCCCGCTGCATCGCGGGCGCCGGGTCGTCGTGATGGATCCGTGCGCGTACGGCCGCAGCTGGGACCTCGGGCGCTCCTTCGACGTGGTTCCCGAGGTGCGCCTCGAGGAGGTGCTCGGGCCCGAAGTCGCTCGCAGCGTCGCCGGGCCGATCAGTGAGCCGGGACCGGCGCGATCCCACGTTCACCACGAGCGCGAGACCGGCCGGGTCGCCACCTTCTACCAGGGCTGAGTAACCCACCGTGCCGGTGCTTACCTCGACGTTCATTACGAACGGTTATCGGCCAACGTCGGCGACCCCGGGCGCCCGGCTGGCTACGATCGCCGTGGGGCGCCGTGTGCACAGCCTGGCCCCGACGAGTTCGCGACCGAGGAGGCCATGATGACCAATCACGTGTATCGCCTGACCGAGGTAGTGGGAAGCAGCCCGACCAGCGTCGACGACGCGATCCGCACTGCGGTCAAGAAGGCGGCGCAGACGGTCCGCAACATCGAGTGGTTCGAGACCCAGGAGGTCCGGGGCCAGATCGTGGACGGCGACGTCGCCTACTTCCAGGTCCGCCTGAAGATCGGCTTCCGGGTCGAGGACTGACCCACGGCCGGCCCGGGGCGGGCGCACCAGCACGGCGCACACCGCCACCGGGCGCCAGATAGTCACCGCGCAGCCGCAGGGTCGGCCGGCCGAGGATCAGGCCGGCCAGCATCGCCGTCAGTTGTCGACGCCGTCGCTGTGCTTGTCGAAGCCGATGTAGAGCCGGGCCGACGCGTTGGCGCCCAGCGCGCCGAGCGTCTCCAGCTCGCGCAGGCGCAGCAGCGCCGGGTGCTGCGCGTAGGCCTCGGCCGCCGCGGCCAGCCGGCGCAGGGCGTCCACCTCGGCGTCGGCGCGGATGCGCTTCGCCTCGGCGTCGGCCTCGGCGGCCACCCGCTTGGCGTCGGCGTGCGAGGTGGCCTCCAGCGCCTCACGCTCCGCCCGGGTGCGGGCCTCGACCATCTGCGCCTCGGCCATGCGCTGCGCCGTCAGGACGCGGTTCATGATCTCCTGAAGGTTGCCCGGGAACACCAGGTCCTTCACGTCGGCCCGGATGATCTGCACGCCGTAGCCCGCCGAGATGCCCTCGACGTCGCGCAGGATGTCCTCGCTGAGCTGGTTGCGGTTGGTCAGGATGGCCTCGAGCGTCATCGTCGCCAGCGAGCGCCGCGCGGCGAGCTGCACGTCGCTGTAGATGCGGTCCAGGTACGCGGCGACCTGCTCGACCGCCGCCTTCGGGTCCACCACCCGGAACTGGGTGATGATGTTGACCCGCACCGCGACCTTGTCCGCCGTGAGGATCTCCTGGCCCTTGATGTTCAGCTCCCGCTCGCGCACGTCGATCGGCACGATCGAGACCGCGGGCGCCCGCCGCGCGAAACGCCGGCGCGCGGGCAGCTCGTACCGGCCCGGCTCGAGCACCTGGTCGAAGCGACCGTCGACGTAGCGCAGGCCGCGGAATCCGCTGTGGACGGTCACCTCGTGGGACATTTGTTCACCTTCTTCATGAGCGTTCGGGTGGCCCCGGAGCGGATCCGATGTGAAGGATCGGTCGCCAGGAGGGCAACGGATGAGCGTGGTTTGATCGCCAATGCATCCGCCACGGAAGCGCGTACTTCTGAAGCCGCCGGGGCCGTGATCAGCATGACCCGGCCCCGGCGTCACCCACAACGCAATAAACCCGAGCGTCAGGCGGCGGTGTTGCGCCAGCGCTCCCAGAAGGGCGTCAGGTCGACCATCGTGACCGCCTGGAAAGCGTTTCGCAGCGTCGCCGGGCCGGCGACTCCGAAGCGGTTCCGGGCGAGATAGTTGCGCAGTGCCGTGCGCATCTTGTCGGCGCCGATCAGCGTTTCGAGCTCCAGGAACATGCAGGCGCCGTCGCCGTAGATACCGGGAGCGTAGAAGTCGTAATGGGTGGCGTAATAGTCCATGCCGGCGTCGATGCGCATGCCGTCGTCGAACCAGAACGGGGCGGTGGCGCAGTAATCCGGCGTTCCCAGGAGCTTGTCGGTGGTGTACTGGGCCAGGGACTCATCGAGCCACGGATTCCGGTACTCGTCGTTTCCCACCAGCGCGTACCACCACTGGTGTGCGGTTTCGTGCACGGCGGGAAGGGCAGCGGGCTCGGTGAGCACGAAATTCGGGTACTCCATGCCTTGGAAACCTTCGAAACCGCCGATCACGGTGTCCATCTCGGGGTACGGATACGCACCGTACTCGCGCGCCCCGTATTCGAGGGTCCGGGCCACGTCGGATTGGACGCCGGTCGCCGTTTCGGGGGTCACCTCGCCGGTGTACCAGGTGCGCAGGCGAACGCCGGTGGAGGTGCGGCCGGTCACGCTCGCGAACGGGCCGGCCGCCCACGCGAAGTCGCGCACCAGAGGCGCGGCGATGCGGGTCGTGACGCGGTCATGGTGGCGGGTCTCGGACACGACCGTGCCGGTCGCGGGGACGGCCATGGCCGCGGGGTGGTTCAGGGAGACCAGGAAACTTGCGGTCACAGATTGGAAACTTTCGCCACCGCTGACGTACGGCGGGAGGTCGTCGCCGATGGCGGGAACCGGCAGGGCGTTGCCGAGGAACGCATACGCGCCCACCCGGCCGAAGCGGTCGGCGCGCTCCGGGACGCGGATGGTCAGCGCGAACGACAGGTCGGCGGTGCGGCGGGCCGGCAAGGGCTTGCTCAGCGTGACGCGTACGGCGGTGCAGCCGACCTCGGGCGTGCCGGGGATGCCGCCGCGGAACGACGACACGGTCACGTCCAGCGTGGAAGTGCAGCCGTCCACGCCGTTGCCCCACAGCCGCAGCCAGATGTGATCCATCGTCCCCGGTCCGGGGTTGCGCAGCACGATCCGTTCCCGGCCGTCCCACCGCGCGCCGGTCGCGTCGCTGGTGAGCTGCACGTCGTAGGCCACCGGCTGGGCCACGGGAGGGGCGCCGGCTGGCGAAGAAGCAGCGGCGGCGTGCGAGGAAGCGGCGGCCGGCCGGAAAGTTTCGGGTGGGGAAGACGCGGGTGTGATGGGCGCCAGCAGGAGCAGGGCGCTCAGGGAGTGCAGAACGGTCATGGCGGTCAGGATCGCCGCGGGGATCGACGGATGCGATCCTTTCGGGCAGGGTCGAAGAATGCTCCGGCTGCATTTCGAACCCGCCGACCGCGGGAAGGTGGTCTTCGACCTTGCCTGGCACTCCGAGACGATCGGGAGCCTGCAGGCGCTGCGGCAACCGGGCCGCGGGCCCTTCGTCGACCGGTGGGGACAGACGATGCGCCCGCGGGTGCGCGGAGCGGCCGCCGCCCTGCTGGACGCGGTGCCGGCCGAGGGCTTCGTGCCCGACCTGTTCACCCCCGAGGACTACAGTCGGTTACCGACCGACCGGGTCGTTGCGGGGCTCCGGCGCACGAAACGCGGGACGGAGCTGCTTGCGTTCGGTGACGCCCTGGTCTCGTACCAAATCTCTTGTATTGCTCCGGCAATGACCACCATCGGCGCGTTGTTGCGCGCCGAGCTTGCCCACCGGGCGCATTTGATCTTCACGGCGGGGGTGGACGCGGCGCTGGCGTCGCTCGGGCCGGGGATCAGCTGGGAGCCGCCGGTGCTCAGCGTGCTTGCACCCGGCGACGGCGAGGTGCGGCTCGGCGGGCGTGGGCTGCGGCTGGTGCCGTCGGTGTTCTGGACGCGGCCGGGCGTGAGCGTCGCGGGATATCGGCGGCCGACGCTGAGCTACCCGATCCACCCGGCCCCGGCCTCACCGCCGGCGCCGCGGGACGATCCGCTGTCCGCCCTGGTCGGCGCCACCCGGGCGGAAGTCCTGCGGGCGCTGACCACCGGCTGCGGCACCACGCAGCTCGCCCGCGACGTGGGGATCAGCCCGGCCACCGCGTCGTCGCACGTCACCGCGCTGCGCGAGGCCGGGCTGGCGGCCACCCGCCGCACCGGGCGCGCCGTCCAGCACACGCTTACTCCGTTAGGGATGCAGCTGCTGTCCGGAACGTGACCGGATCCTCAGCCGGGGCGAAGCCGCGCGATCGGTGCGGCGAGTGCCACCGGGTTGTCGTCCGGATCGCCGACGTAGGCGATGCGCTCGCCCCAAGGCATGTCGGCCGGCTCGCGAAGCACGGGTGCCGACTCACGGAGCCGGGTGACCACCTCGTCGACGTCGTCGACGTAGACGAACATCTCGAACCGAGGGCCGGAGCCGAGCGGGCGTCCATACTGCTCCGCGGGCCAGCTCGCGTCGACGACTCCCAGCTCGGCCGGGCCGCGCCGCATTCCCACGTATCCGGGTTCGCCCTTTGCCGGAAATTGAAAGAAGGACTCGAAGCCGAGTTGTTCGTAGAACGCGACCGTCGCGCGGATTCCGGTGGCGAACACGATCGGGAAAGCGCCCTGTGGCATGAGCACACACCATAGTCCTCCCAGCTACTCGGCCGGCAGCTTGCAGAGCCGGCGCGGCCGCTCGGCCGGTGGGCTGCCCCGCTTACGCGCCAGGGCGCCCAGCACGACGATCACGACGAGCACGTCGGCTGCGACCAGTGCGACAGCCCGAGGTCGGCCCGGCCGGGAAGGCTCAGCCGCACCGCGGCCGGGGCCGTCTTAGCGAAAATTGCTGTTCTCGGGCCGGCCCGGGCGCTCCGCCGGATCGCGCCGAGGGCGGTGTCCGGCCGCACGGCACCGGGAAAGGTCAACTCCCGCGGGTACCGTTACGGCATGAGCCAAACCGAGACCGCCATCCTGGCCGGCGGCTGCTTCTGGGGCATGCAGCAACTCATCCGCCGGCGCCCCGGCGTGATCAGCACGCGGGTCGGCTACAGCGGCGGCGACGTGCCCAACGCCACCTACTACCACCACGGCACCCACGCCGAGGCCATCGAGATCGTCTTCGACCCGGCGGTCATCTCGTTCCGCGAGATCCTGGAGTTCTTCTTCCAGATCCACGACCCGACCACGCTGAACCGGCAGGGCAACGACGTCGGCCTCAGCTACCGCTCGGCGATCTTCTACACCAGCGACGAGCAGAAGCGGGTCGCCGAGGACACCATCGCCGACGTGGAGGCGTCCGAGCTGTGGCCCGGCAAGGTCGTGACCGCGGTCGAGCCGGCTGGGCCGTTCTGGGAGGCCGAGCCGGAGCACCAGGACTACCTGGAACGGCTGCCGGACGGCTACACCTGCCACTTCCCGCGCCCGAACTGGGTGCTGCCGAAGAGGAACGCCACGCCGGCATAAGCGGCCGGGTGGTGACCCTCGGCCACGACGAGGCACGCCGGCGGGCGGTTAGGGCGGCCCGCCGGATCCTCGCTCGGCCCGTTCTTTGATCCCGAGGAGCATCCGGCGCATCATCGCGTAGTCGCCGAACTCCATCAGCAGCACCGTGACCAGCACTCCGGGCCGCCGCCAGTCGTAGAAGGCGTTCAGCCGGGAGATCAGCCGGGTCCGTCCGCCGGCCAGCGGGACCAGCCGCCAGGACCAGCTGCGGACCCGGCCGCGCCACAACAGCCAATGCGGCTCCTCGAAACTTTCCACGACGAACGACAACCGCTCCGACGGTTTCGGGCCGTAGCCCAGCCACTGACCGGCCTCGTGGTGCTGCAGCTCGGGAACGATCCGCCAGGCGCTGGGGCGGGCGAAATTGTCCAGCAGGTCGTCGGCGTACCAGCCGGCGCGCCCGACGCCGACCTGGATCAGCCACGGCCACACCTGCGCGGGCGTGGCGCCGACGGTGATCGCGCGGGTACTGCGGTACTGGGCCCGCGGCAGCAGATCGTCCCCCGGCATCCGCGCGGCGACCTCGGCCGGCGTGGCGCCCCAGGTGCGGTGCCGCCGCCGGCGCAGCGGCGCCACGACGAACCGGGGCAGATCGGCGACGACGTCCCGGAGCTGGCGGGCCAGGTCCGCCACGGTGGGCAGGGGCGGGGTCCATCGCACGGTTGCCGGGCCGGCGCCGGGCATCGGATCACCTCCTGATGGTCAGGCCGGAACTGGTCGCGCGTGCGTCGTGGCCCACTCGAGGGCGTAGTCGGCCACCTGTTCCCACCCCGGCTCGACACCGGTGAAGTGGGAGCGCTCCGGAAACTCGTACACGTCGGTGATCGCCTCTGAATTGCGGTATTTCTTGGCGTTCGAGCGAATCACCGCGGGTGGCATCAGATGGTCCTTGCCACCGATGATGAACAGCAGCGGAGCCCGGTCGTCCAGGTCGTAGTCCACCCAAGTTTCCTGGTGGCCCGGCTTCCAGTTGGCGATCAGGCCGTAGGCCCACACCCAGCTGCCCGGCGCCGGGATGTGCAGCCGGTCGTAAGCCGCGTCGGATTCCTCCCGGCTGACCGTGTTGGCGAAGGCGTAGTGGAACTGCTCCTTGGTGAAGCCCACCGCGCGATGCCGGTTGGCCGGGTTCTTCAGGACCGGGAACAGCGACTTGATCTGCGAGGGCGGATTGACGCGTACGCCTTCGGGCGGCGCCGAGTCGATCGTCACCGCGGCGGCGCCCAGACCCCGGTTGACCAAAAGTTGCGTGAAGGTCCCGCCGAACGAGTGGCCCATGATGATCGGCGGGCGGTCGAGGCTCTCGATCACCTCGGCGAGGTGCTCGAGCGTCCCGGGGACCGTGGCCTCGGCGATGATTTCGGGCTTCTCCCGCAAGGCCTCCACCTCGATCTCGAATCCCGGATAGGTCGGCACGATCACCTCGTGCCCCTTGGCCCGGTAGTGCTCGACCCAGCGGTCCCAGCTGCGGGCGGTCATCCAGAGCCCGTGGATCAGCACGATGGGTAAGGCGTCGGTCCTGGGCGCGCTCATGATGCTCCCTCCGATGGCGGCTGCGGCCATCGTGGGAGCTTCCGGAGCGCTTGACCTCACCCCACAGGAATGAAGTTCATCGGCCGGCCAGAGTGGTAAAGCTGCCCGGTTCGGACAGCGGGCTGTCGCTGTAGCCGGTGCCGGGCGTCGCGTAAGCCTGAACGGCGAACGTGTAGACGGTGTCCGGGTTCAGACCACTCAACGGCATGGCGATTTCCGCCGGACCGAGCAAGGGCCCGTAGGCATGCCAGACGCCGTCGACCAACTGGAACACGCGCAGCCGGCGCACCGGCCCGCCGCCGGAGGTCCAGTTCAGCGTCGCCGAGCACGAGGTGATGTCGGAGGCCACCGGCGCCGTCGGCGGCTGGAGGGCAACAAGAGCGATCGACACGGTGGGTGCGCCGGGCCGGCTGGCTGGAGGCGATGCGTTCGCCGGCGTCGAGGTGCCGGCAACGGCAGCGGCGGCGCAGACCAGGACGGCGGCGATGGTGCGAATCTTCATACGGGTCCTCCTCTTTCCGTCGCGTCATCACATAGCCTGCCATCAATATGAGCAGACAATGGCGACGGAAAGAACCCGGCCGGCTGCCATGTTTCCCAACTTTCCGGCCGCCACATGCCGATGCCCCGGTTGGCGCTCAGGCGTGCTCCGGCTCGCCCCCACGCGATCGAGCACACGTCATAGCATTCGTACCGCGGAACCAGGCCGATGTGGGCGAAATGGACCTCCGCGCCGCCGTCTCTTTCGGAGATCTCGAAGACCTGCGAGTCCTCGTCATCGAGCCGCTCGAGCCGCGGCCATGCGCTCCAGGTATTCGGCGGGCATGCCCGGTCCGCGCTGGGCGAAGACCTCAGCAGCACGCGGCAATGGCCCACACGTGGAGCACGTGACCTCGACGCCGACCGCCGATCCGCATGGCTCACCACCGTTCGGCTCGGCCCGAACCGTCTCGCCCGTACCGTTCGATCATGAGCCGGACCCACGATCATGTGACCATCCATCCCAAGATCCTGTACTTCGGTACCCCGGTCGCGCTGCTGAGCACCGAGAACGAGGACGGAACGACGAACCTCGCACCGATGTCGTCGGCTTGGGCGCTCGGCCAGGCCGTGGTGCTCGGCCTGGGAGCCGACGGGCAGACCGCCCGCAATCTGTGGGAACGGCCGGACCTGGTGATCAACCTGCCGAGCGCGGACCAATGGCCGGCGGTGGAGCGGCTGGCCCCGCTCACCGGCCGTGACCCCGTCCCCGAGCACAAGCGGGACACGCACCGGTTCGAGCCCGGGAAATTCGCCGCCGCGGGGCTGCGGGCGGAGCCGGCTGAGCTGGTACGGCCGCAGCGGGTCGCGGATTGCCCACTTCAGTTGGAAGCCCGGGTCGTGCGAATGACATCCGATTCGCACGCCGATTACGTCATCGTGGAGACGGAGGTGCTGCGGGTGCACGCCGAACCCGCCATTGTGGTGCCCGGCACCCAGCACGTCTCCCCCGCCGCTTGGCGTCCGCTGATCTACAACTTCCGGCATTACTTCGGCCTCGGCCCCGAACTGGGACACACGTTCCGCTCCGAGACGGCGGCAGCCGACATGGCGAGCGTATAGACCCGCGCGGCGTTGGCACCGCGACGATAATGTCGTGACCGATGTCGATGGAGGAGGCGCTTGACACCGAGACCGCGGAGACCGCACGGGGGTGGAGGCGACGAGACTCCCTCGGGTCGGCCCGGCCGCCGGCGTGGCCGGGCCGGCAACGTGCAGCGTGGCCAGGGCGACGCCCGCGAGGTATTGAGCGAGGGTCGCCCGACCACCGCCCGTGGCGACACGCCGGGCTCCTCCTCCCCGTCCGCTCCCTCGGCTCGGCGGGCCGGCAACGTCCCGCAGGGCTTCCGCGATTTCCAGCACTTCCGAGATTTTGCGAGCCGGTACCGCGACCGCATGCGCGCGCTCTATCCCGACTTGGACATGGGATTTCAGGGCAGCGCCGTCACGGGACGTAGCGCCGACACCAGGGCGCCGTTCGACGAGGGACGCACCAGCGACTACGACATCGCGATCAGTGGGGACTCGGTCAACGCGGCCGCCCGCGACGGCGGGGTTCCGTTCCGGGGCGACGGCGTGTCCACCGGACCATTGGACGATGCGGACTTGGCGAGGCTGGGTCTCGATGAGATCGTCGACGAGGCGTCGGCCGAGGCGGGGCGCCCGGTCAACGTCATGATCTTCCGTACGATGGACGACGCCGTCGACCGTAGACCGACCATCCGGGTGTGGTTCTGACTTGAACGGACAGCAACAGTGATCTTCGACGTGTACGGGTTCGGCGAGCCGGATCTCGGCGAGCAGCCCGACCGGCTCGCGGAAGTGCTGGGTGTCCGGTGGCGGCTGCACGAGAGCGACTACCGCGGTGTGTACTACGCCGCCGCCGGTCCGGCACCCGGTGGCGGCAAGCTTCGTTTGCAGTCGAACGACCTCCGCGACCGCAACGGCGAGTATCACCAGCTGCCCGACTTCCCGGAGTACCGCTACCTCCTGTTCGTCGACAAGGCCGAGCGCCCCGACGAGATTCGATCCCGGATCGCGAGCCTCCCGCACTGGCGTTTCCTCTTGCGCAGGAGGGTGGACTGACGCCCGGATGAGGCTGCTGCACACCCGGCCGGAACGGCTGGCGACGATTCCCTACCGGGCCGCCGGCCCGGGTGGCGGACCGCGGAATGAGCAGCTGGCCGTCGAGAAGCTGCGGGTCGACAAGCTACCCGCCGGATGCGCGGCCCTGCTTGCGGCCGGTGACTTGCAGGGAATCGCCTCCTCGCCGCTCGGCGGCAGTCCCGGGCTGCTGGGGCTCGCGCTCGCCGACTACCTGACGGTGTGGGCGGAGTGCGGGCTGCTGCCCCCGCCGGACCGGGTCGGCGTGCTGCTCACGGGTGATTTGTTCTCGGCTCCCGGCGCCGACAAGCGCGGAGCATCCGGCGATGTCCTCGACGTCTGGCTCGCGTTCGCGGCAGCCGGCTGCCCGATGGTGTTCGGCGTCGCCGGGAACCACGACCAGGTGTCGGCCGCACAGGTCGCCGAGCTGGGGCCAGGCGTGGCGCTGTTGGACGGCGACCGGCGGGACTACGGCGGTATCACGGTCGCCGGGGTCTCGGGCATCGTGGGTGATCCGGCGCGCCCGCTCCGACGACCGGAAAAGGAATTTCTGCGTCTTGTCGAGAAGGCCATCACGCCGGCCACCGACATCCTGCTGCTGCACGAGGGACCGCGAGGTGAGCAGGCGAACCAGCGGGGCAATGCATCGGTGCGTGAGCTGCTCGCACGCCGTCCGCCGTCGTTGACCCTCTGCGGTCACGTGCACTGGGACGTGCCGGTGGCCGCCCTCGGCGACGGCCACATCGTGAACGTCGACGCCCGGGTGGCCGTCCTCGCTCCGTGATCCATTCGTGCACGTCGTTGTTACACTGCGCCTCACCACGGGGGTGATGCTCATGCCCGAGATTTCCGACACCGAGGCGTTCCTGGATCCGGATGCGTCGCGCGAATACCTGCGGTCGTGGCGGGAGAACATCGACCGTACGGCGGCGCGGGCCGCGGCCATGGCGGAGCGACTGCAGCAGCTGCGCACCACAGCCAAGGACGGCAACGGCCTGGCCGAGGTGACGATCGACTCCTCCGGCGTGGTGCTGGATCTGACGCTCACCGACCGCATTCACCGTCACACGCCGGAGGCGGTGGCGAGAGCGGTGATGACGGCTCTCCGGGAGGCGCGCGCGACGGCAGCCCGGCGGGCCCAGGAGATCGCGGTCGAGACCATGGGACCGGATTCGCTGTCGGCGCGCACGACCGCCGATCGCATGCGGGAGCTGCTCGAGCGACCGGAGGCGACCGGCGAGCAGGGGGCTTAGCGGACATGTCCGACTCGTTCCAGGTGGATTCGGCCGAGCTCCATCGGCACGCGTCGCATGTCCGGGCCGTACGCGACCAGCTCGGGGCGATCAAGGACGCCAGCCGCGCCATCGCGCGGGACGACGCGGCGTACGGCGTTCTGTGCGGGTGGATCTCGGCGGTCCTGGAGCGCCGGCACGGGAGCCAGGACGACCTCTACGCGTACGTGGCGGAGAACCTGCAGCTGATGGCGGACGCGCTGGTCGAGACCGGCAAGGACTACGACGCCGCCGACAATGCCGCGCAGGACCGTGTACGAGCGGCCGGCGGGATCGGCTGACCATGGCCTCCTCCTCGCTGGTCGCCACCTCGACGACCACCCGTACGGCGTGGACCGGCAGCTCGCTGGCCGACAGCCTGCAGGGCCTCGACCAGTCGGTCCGGAGCGGCAGCTGGGTGAACACCATGCTGGCCGGCGGCTCGTTCGCGGGCGATGCCGCCGCCACCGTGATCGACCCGTTCAGCGCGCTGCTGGCCAACGGCCTCGGCTGGGTGATGGAGCACTTCGAGCCGTTGCGCGAGGTGCTCGACCGGCTGACCGGCATCCCCGACAAGGTCACGGCGCACGCCCGGACGTGGCACAACATGGCCGGCGCGCTCCAGGCCATGGCCGAGGAGCTGCATGCGGATCTGGCCGCCGACCTGCCCGGCTGGGGAGGAAGTGCGGCCGACTCGTACCGGGGCATGATGGCCAACAATATGGACGGGCTCGGCGGCCTGAGCGTGCTGGCCGCCACGATGTCCGCGGCCACCGAGGCAGCGGGCAACCTGGTCCAGTTCACCCGCGACATCGTCCGCGACCTCATCTGCGACCTGGTGGCGCGGGTGATCGTCTGGGCCGCCGAGGCGCTGGCGATCGTGACCATCCCGGTGGTCACGGCGCAGATCGTCGCCGCGGTCGCCAAGTGGGCCGGCCGGATCTTCGGCTATGCCGGCGCGCTGATCAGCAGCCTGGAGAACCTGACCGGACTGCTGGAGGGCTGACCGAGCGGGCGTCGGCGGCGTCTCTACTCCGTGGTGAGCAGGCCGTTGGTCAGCGCCGCCGCCGTGAGATGGCGGTAACCCACCGAGTCGAAGGCGACCACCAGCTCGTGGTCGTCGCGGCTGAGCAGAGTGCCCGGACCCCAGAGCCGGTGCCGCACCCGCTCACCGGTGGCCTGCCCCAAGGCGGAGGCGGGCGCCGCGGCCGGCGCGTGGTCGTCGTTGTCGCACGCCTTGCACGGCGGGTCGTAGTGCTCGCCGAAGTAGCCCAGCAGCTCCGCCCGCCGGCAGTGGACGCTCTCCGCGTACCCCCGGGCGGCCTCGATGCGGGAGCGCAGGATCGCCTGGCGCCGGTTGCCCGCGGCGGTGACCTGCCGGAACGCGTCCCTCATCGGGGCCGCCAGCACCGCGTCGTTGCCGTCCGGGCGCACCAGGCCGAGCTCGAGCAGCTCGTCGACCACGCGGGCGGTCGCCGACCGGCCGACGGCGGTCGACTCGGCCAGCTCCTTGACGGTGATCCGGCCGGTGGCGGCCTCGATGGCGTCGACGACCTTGTGCACGGCCGCGTCGCCCATCTTGGAGCGGGCGGCCAGCAGACGCGGGATGCGGACGGTGCGCGGGTCGTACACCAGCACCGCGGTCGCGGGGGCGCCGTCGCGGCCGGCCCGGCCGATCTCCTGGTAGTACTCGTCGAGGCTGCCGGGCACGCCGGCGTGGACCACCGTGCGCACGTCCGGCTTGTCGATGCCCATGCCGAAGGCGCTGGTCGCCACGACCACGTCGAGCTCGCCGGCGAAGAAGGCGTCCTGGATCCCGGCGCGGCGCGCGGCCGGCAGTCCGGCGTGGTACGGCTCGGCCCGGTACGCGTCGAGGCGCAGGCGCTCGGCCAGGCTCTCGCAGCGGGCGTGGCTCAGCGCGTACACCAGGGCCGGGCCGTCGTGGGCGAGCACCACCTCGACCGTACGATCGTCGATCGCCCGGTCCTCGGGCAGGTCGTGCCGGGCCCGGCGCACCGAGAGCGAGATGTTCGGCCGATCGAAATCGGCCACGATCACCTGGGGGTCGCGCATCCGCAGCTGGCGGGTGATGTCGGCCTGCACCGGCGGGGCGGCGGTCGCGGTCAGCGCCAGCACCGGCGGCCGCCCGGCCGCCTCGACCACGTCGGCGAGCCGCAGATACTCGGGACGGAAGTCGTGGCCCCACTCGCTGACCAGGTGCGCCTCGTCGACGGCGACCAGGGTGACCGGCCGCGGGCTGCCGGCGATCGCGGCCATCGTCTCGGCGTTGGCCAGCTGCTCGGGGCCGAGCATCACGAAGTCGGCCCGGCCGCCGGCCAGCTCGCCGAGGGCCGCCTGCCGGTCGGCGTGGTGCTGCGACGAGTTGAGCATCACGGCCCGCACCCGGCCGTGCGCGGTCATCGACCGGAGCTGGTCGCGCTGCAGGGCGATCAGCGGCGACACGACCACCGTGAGCCCGCCCAGCGCGAGCCCGCCGACCTGGTAGATCGCGCTCTTGCCGCTGCCGGTGGGCAGCACGGCGAGGGTGTCGCCGTGGGTGGTGAGCGCGGTGAGGGCGCGGCGCTGGGCCGGGCGCAGGCTGATGCCGAGCACGTCGGCGGCGATTGTTTCCAGCTGATCCATCCCGCCGGATGCTACCCGCGCGAGCCGGCCGGATGCCGGTGACGATGACCACCCGCGCCGGACCGGAGCGGATCTATAGTCGCCCGATGCTGCAGAAGTACGACGAGCGCAATGCCGACCTCCGGTACTGGGTGAACGGCGAATTGCTGCACCGCGACCGGCCCGGCCTCTCCCCGTTCGACTCGGTCGTGCAGGGCGGCGACGCGGTGTGGGAGGGGCTGCGGCTCTACCGGGGCGCGATCTTCGGGCTGCACGAGCACCTCGCGCGCCTGCGGCGCTCGGCGACCGCGCTCAACTTCGCGCACGTCCCGGGCGATGACGAGATCGTCGCGGCCGTCGTGGCGACGCTGCGGGCCAATGACATGTACGACGGTGTGCACGTGCGGCTCACGCTGACGCGCGGGGTGAAGGTGACCAGCGGCATGGATCCGCGCCTGAACACGACGGGTCCGACGCTGATCGTGCTCGCCGAGCACAAGTCGCCGGTGTACGACACGAGCGGGCTGCGCCTGGCCACCGCGAGCGTGCGCCGGCCCGGTCCGGACGTGCTCGACCCGAAGATCCACCACGCGAACCTGCTGAACTCGATCCTCGCCAAGATCGAGGCGACCGCGGCGGGCGCGGACGACGCGCTGATGCTCGACCGGCGCGGCTTCGTGGCGGAGACCAACGCGACCCACCTGTTCGCCGTCGGCAACGGTGGGCTGGTCACACCCACGACGGCCGCGTGTCCGGAAGGGATCACCCGGCAGACCGTGCTGGATCTGGCCGCCCGGGCGGGCATCGGCAGCGAGGTGCGCGACGTGTCGCTGACCGAGATGTACAACGCCGACGAGGTGTTCTGCACCGGCACGATGGGCGAGATCGCCGGCGTCACGGTGATCGACGGGCGGACCATCGGCGGCGGCGAGGTCGGGGCGGTGACGAGGCGGATCGCCGGGATGTACCAGGAGCACGCGGCGGCGAACGGGGTACGCCTAGGGCTGGAGCCGGTGGCGGGCTAGCTCGTCGTAGTAGGGCCGGGCCGCCTCGACGAGGGGGCGCAGGCGGGCCGGCACCTCGGCCGGGGCCGGGTCGTAGGGGGCGAAGCCGGTGGACGCCCGCACCGCGGCGTACCAGAAAGGCGCCCACACGCCGTCGGTCGCCCGCGGGCCCGGCGCCCACGCCAGCATCGCGGGGTCGAAGGCGATGCCGAGCGCCGCGCAGAGCCGGGTCAGCGTGCCGGCCGGATCCCGGAGCACATCGGCGGCGTCGACCACCGGGCCGCCGAACGCCCGGTAGATCTCGGCCTGCTGCGGATAGCCGAGGTCCTCGAGGGTGGGTTCGCCGCGCACCCGGGCGTAGGAGGTGACCACGTGGGCGGGATCGCGGATCAGGAACGCGTGGGTGAGCGCGCCGAGCCAGTCGCGGCCGATCCCGGGCAGCAGGTGGTGGGTCATGTGCTTCTGGTAGTGCACCGCCGGGTCGCCGTCGAGCGGGCCGGTGAGCTGGGCGGCCACCTCCGGCCAGCGGGTCGGCTGGCTGCGCAGGATCTCGTCGCGGCCGGGGTGGTCGATGCCGGTGACGGCCAGATAGTGCGCGTAGAGCGGCTCGTCGACCACCACGGTGTCGGAGCGGGCGCCGAAGCTGCGCATCATGGCGGTCGAGATGTTGCGCGGGCCGGACCACATCGCTATCCGCGTCGTCATGCCCCGATGATCGCCCGGCGGCGAAGCCCGGCGCCAGGACCCCGGCGCCAGGACCCCGGGGGCGGGATGAGTCGGGGTTGCGATTCGGGAGCCGATCTCGGGGCGGCTGATCCTAGGCTGGCCGCGTGCGGATCCGGCTGCTGGGCGGATTTGGCGTGGACCGGGACGGCGGGGCGCCCGTCGAGGCCCGCGAGTGGCGGCTGCGCAAGGCACGGACGCTGGTGAAGCTGCTGGCGCTGGCGCCCGAGCAGCGGCTGCACCGGGAGGTGCTGCTGGAGACGCTGTGGCCGGGCAAGGACGCGGCGGCGGCGGCCAACAACCTGCATCAGGCGCTGCATGTGGCGCGGCGGGCGCTGGCCGGCGACGGCGATCCGGGCGAGCTGCTGAAGCTGCGGGACGACGTGGTCGTGCTGCACGCGGGCGGGCCGGTGGACGTCGATGTGCTGCGGTTCGAGCGGACGGCCGCCCAGGATCCGCGGGCGGCCGTCGCCCTGTACGCCGGCGACCTGTTGCCGGAGGACCGGTTCGAGGACTGGGCGGCGCGGCGCCGGGAGGAGTTGCGGCACACGTTCTGCGAGCTGCTCGTCGGCCTCGGGGAGCACGAGCGGGCGCTCGCCGTCGATCCGCTGCACGAGCGGGCCGTGCGGGGGCTCATGCGGCAGCTCGCCGACGCCGGCCGGCGGTCGGAGGCGCTCGCCCGGTACGAGCGGCTGCGCGACGAGCTGGCCGCCGAGTACGGCACTGATCCGGACGACGAGACCCGCGATCTGTTCCGCGAGCTGCTGGTGGAGAAGGCCGGCCGGACCAACCTCGGCGAGCCGCTGACCAGCTTCGTCGGGCGGGAGCGCGAGATCGGCGAGGTGCACCGGCTGCTGACCCGGGGCGGGCTGCTCACGCTGACCGGCGTGGGCGGGGCCGGCAAGACGCGGCTGGCCGAGGAGGCCGCCCGCCGCCGGATCCCCCGATATCGCGATGGGGTGTGGTTCGCGGAGCTCGCCCGGGTCGCCGATCCGGGGCTGGTGCCGGACGCGGTCGCGGCGGCGCTCGGGCTCGACCCGGCGGCCGGCGGGAATCCGCTGCGGACGCTCGCCGGACGGCTGCGCGACCGGACCCTGCTGCTGGTGCTGGACAACTGCGAGCACCTGCTCACGGCGTGCGCCGAGCTGACGGTGGCGGTGCGCCGCTCGTGCCCGGGCGTGACCCTGCTCGCCACGAGCCGCGAGCCGCTGCACGTCCCGGGCGAGGTGACCTTCCGGGTGCCGTCGCTGGAGGTGCCGGACGGCGCCGACCGGGAGACGGCGTCGGTGCGGCTCTTCGTCGAGCGTGCCCGGGACGTACGCGTCGATTTTGCGCTCCATGACGGCAATGCCGCGGACGTCGCGGAGATCTGCCGGCGCCTCGACGGCATCCCGCTCGCGCTGGAGCTGGCCGCGGCCCGGATGTCGCATCTGGAGCCGGCCGAGATCGCCGAACGGCTGTCCGGCGCGCTGTCGTTGCTGCGCGGGCAGGGCGCCGAGGTCAACCGGCACGCGACGCTGCGGGCCGCGCTCGAGTGGAGCCACGACCTGCTGGGCCCGGACGAACAGGCGCTGCTGCGCCGGCTGGCCGTCTTCGCCGGGAGCTTCTCGCTGACCGCGGCCGAGCGGATCGGCGCGGACGAGAACGTCCTGGGCCGGCTGGTCGACAAGTCGCTGGTGCAGGTGGAACGGGCCGGCGACCGCTCCCGCTACCGGCTGCTCGAGACGATCCGGCAGCTCGCCCGGGAGAAACTGGTCGCGGCGGGCGAGGAGGCGGAGTTCGAGGCGGCGCACTGCCGGTTCTTCATCCGGCTCGCGGCCGACAGCGACCCGGACGGCGGCGCGTCGGGCATCGTGGTGGAACGGCCGCAACTGCTCGACATCGACCACGACAACCTGCGGGCGGCGCTCGGCTGGGCGGTGCGGCACGATCCGGAGCAGGCGCTGCGGCTCGGCGTGAGCCTGTGGCGGTACTGGCTGGCGCGCGGCCATTTCGTGGAGGGGGCGGCGTGGCTGCAGCGCATCCTCGGGGTGGCGGCGACGCCCTCGCCGTTGCGGTCCCGTGCCTCGTTCGCCTTGGCGATCCTGGAGGCCCGCAAGGGCCTCGGGGCGCGGCTGCGGCCCCTGGCCGACGCGGCGGTCGCCGACGACGCCGAGTCGGAGGAGGCCCGGCTGATGCGCGGCTTCCTGCTGCTGGGCGTTTCCGATCTCGACGAGGTCGAGCAGGTCACCCAGAACTCCGACCACGCCACAGCGCGATGGCTCGCCGCCCTGACGGCCCTCTTCCGCGAGGACGTGCCGGCCGCACGTGAGCGTTTCGTCGCGTTCCTGCGCGAGCTCGAGGTGACGGATCCGGACGAGTTGCCGCGTCTGCCGGTGGTGACGCTGTGCGTGCCGCTCGTCCCGCTCGGCGCCGGCACCGTGCCGATCTTCGAGGAGTCCTGGCTCCTGGGGCGCCGCGTCGGGGCGGTGCAGGGTCACGCGTACGCGTGCTCCGCTCTTGCCTACGCCCACCGCCTGGCGGGCGACCTCCCCGCGGCCCTCGACAGCACGGAGCGGGCCGTCGAGGAGTTCGCGCGCATCGACGACCCGGCCGGCCTGGCCCACGCCCTCAACCATCTGGGCTGCGTGGAACGCGACGCCCGGCGGTTCGACGCCGCCGAGAAGCACCTGCGCGAGGGGCTGCGCCTGCGTGAGCAGCTCGGCGACCGCCGCGCCGAGAACCTCAGCCTCGCCAACCTGGGCCTGCTCGCGGCCGCGGCCGGCGACGCCACCGAGGGGCGCCGCCTGGCCCGCCGCGCGCTCGACCGCGGCGAGGCCGTCGACGACGGGCCCGGCACCGGCGGCGCCCTGCTCAACCTGGCCGTCGTCGAGCTGTTCGCCGGTCGGCGCGAGCGGGCACGCGCCCTGGCCGACCAGGCCACCCGATCCTTCCAGGACCAGGGCTATCTGCGGGTGGAGGCGTGGGCCCGGCTGCTCGCGGCCGAGCTCGGCGCACCCGGCGAGCACGCCGCGAAGGCGCGGGAAATTTTCCGCCGCCTGGGCTGCCGGATCGGGCTGCCCCGCGCCTTAAATTTCCGCTAAGCCGTTGCGAAGGCCGGCTTCCTAGCGTCGGACCACATGAACACGATTGGCGAAGCCACGCTCGGTGAGCTGGCACAATCCCTGCGCGGCGACCTGATCCGCCCCGGCGACGAGGCCTACGACGAGGCCCGCTCCATCTGGAACGGCGCCCACGACAAGCGCCCCGCCCTGATCGTCCGCTGCCACGGCGTGGCCGACGTCCTGCGGACCGTCGAGTTCGCCCGCAGCGAGGGCCTGCCCCTCGCGGTGCGCGGCGGCGGCCACAGCATTCCCGGGTTCTCGACCGTCGACAACGGCGTCGTCCTCGACCTGAGCCCGATGAACGCGGTCCGCGTCGACCCCGGCCGCCAGACCGTCACCGCCCAGGCCGGCGCGCTGTGGCGCGACGTCGACGCCGAGACCCAGGCGTTCGGCCTCGCGGTCACCGGCGGCCTGGTCTCCAGCACCGGCATCGCCGGCTTCACGCTCGGCGGCGGCATCGGCTGGCTGGTCCGCCGGTGCGGCCTGACCTGCGACAACCTCATCGCCGCCGACATCGTCACCGCGGACGGCCAGTACCTGCGGGTCAGCGCGGACGAGCGGCCCGACCTGCTCTGGGCGCTGCGCGGCGGCGGCGGGAACTTCGGCGTGGTCACGTCGTTCGAATTCCGCCTGCACGAGGTCGGCCCGACCGTCTTCGCCGGCCTGGTCTTCTATCCCGGCGAGCACGCCGAGCGGATTCTGCGCACCTTCCCGCGGCAGGCGCCCGACGAACTTTCCATGGTGATCAACATGACCACCGCGCCGCCCGCGCCGTTCCTGCCCGCGGAGGTCCACGGCAAACCGATCGTCGCCGTCGTCGGCATGTGGTCGGGCCGTCCCGAGGATGGCGACGCCGCGACGCGTCCGTTCCGCAACCTCGCGCCGGTCATCACCGACCTTTTCGCGCCGATGCCCTACACCGCGATGCAGACCCTGCTCGACCCGCTCTTTCCGCGCGGCATGTGGAACTATTTCCGCTCCGCTTTCTTCGACAGCCTCGACGACGCCGCCGACTCGCTCGTCCCGGAATACGCGGCCGTCCCGAATCCGCTCTCCGAGCTGCACATCCACCACCTGGGCGGGGCGATGTCCCGGATCGCCGGGGACGCGACCGCGTTCGCCACCCGCGACCGCGAGTATCTGCTCAACGTGGTGGCGCGGGCGGCCGACGCCGACGGCTATCCCGCGGCGGTTTCCTGGGCCCGCGCGGCCACCGATGCGCTGAGCAGCGACGCCACGACCTACGTCAACTTCACCGGCGAGGCCTCGGAGGACCGGGTGCGCGCTTCCTATCCGAAGGCGACCTACGACCGCCTGGTCTCGGTGAAGGAGAGCTACGACCCGTCCAACCTCTTCCGGCTCAACCAGAACATCAAGACCAATTAGGGGGTACGCCGGAAGCACCGCACCGCACCGCACCGGGCGGGGGTGCGGTGCTTCCGGGCGGTTACCGCTTCTTGCGCGATCTCGCCACCAGAATCACTCCGGTCAGGGCCATCGCGGCCGCGCCGACGAGCGGCAGCGACTGCCGGACCGCCGGGTCCTGGACGGCGTTCTTCTTGAGCACGAACGCTTGCTCCCGGGCCGGAGCGAGCTGGTCGGTGGCGATGTGCCGCGCGCCGCCGAGCTTCTCCCTCGCCCGCGCGGTCACGTCCGACGCGGCTTCCCTGGCCCGCGCGGCCGCGTCCGACGCGGCCTCCCGGGCCCGATCGGTCGCGTCCGAGGCGGCCTCCTTGGCCCGCTGCTTCACGTCGGCCTTGGCGGCCAGCGCCTCGACGGTCTCGCCCAGCTCGGCGCGGGTCTGCTCGATCTCGGCCCGCAGCTGCTGCGGATCCTGTGCGGTGCTCATGCGTGCCGTCCTTCCCGGGCCGCGGTCTTGACCGTGCGCACGTCCGCCTCGACGCTCGCGATCGCGTCCTTCGGCAGCGGCGGCGTCGCCTCGCGCAGCTTGGCCCGCCCGATCAGCGCGGCCACGCCGGCGGCGGCGAAGACCACCGCGGCGACGACCAGTACGGCCAGCCACAGCGGCCACGCCAGGGCCAGCAGGACGACCGCCAGCGTCAGCAGCAGTCCGAGCCCGTAGAGCGCGAGCACCGCGGCCGCGCCGAACAGGCCGCCGCCCATTCCCGCCCGCTTGCCCTTCTCGGCCAGCTCCGACTTCGCCAGCGCCAGCTCGTCGCGAACCAGCGTGGAAATTTGCGCGGCCGCCTGGTTCACCAGGTCGGCGGTTGACTTGCCGTCGTGCCGGCTGCCCGCCGGTGCGGTTGTGGTCACCGTGTTCACCTCCATGCCTTCGTCCCTGTGGTGCCCACCGCATCCGCGACCAAACGCAACGACGCCTCCACCGGCGGTGGAACGCGACGGCGGTGCCGCAGCGCCCAGGGCAGGTGGCGGAGGGCGGCGGCCAGCGCGACCGGGCCGGCGTCCAGCGCGGTGCGGGCCACGGTCGCGGGCGGACGACGCAGCAGGGCGGTCAGCAGGCGGTTGCGGGCCTCGACGCGGCGGCGGGCGCGCGGGTCACGACCGGACGGCTCGGGCAGGTGCCGGACCCGCAGCGACGGGACGTAGGACAGCAGATGGCCGGCGGCGGCGAGGTCCATGGCGAGCAGGGCTTCCTCCCCGTACACGAAAAGCCGGGGTTGAAAGCCGCCGACCGCGAGGAAAACATCGCGCCGCACCACCACGGCACAGGAGAGAAAGCCGAGCACCGCCGGTCCGGGCGCGCCCTCGGGAGTGCCGAGCGGCGCCGCCGCCATCGCCGCCGACACCGGATCGAGCCGTCCCTCGGCGCCGACGCGCACCTCGGCGGCAAGCAACGCGACCCGGGGGTGGGCCCGCAGGATTGCGGCGGCCCCGGCCAGTGCGCCATTTTCCCAGTACGAGTCGTCGTCGGCGAACGCGACGAACGGGGTGCCGGCCCGCGCGACCCCGACGTTGCGGGCCGCGGCGCCCAGGTTGCGGCTCAGGTGGATCACGTCGGCGCCGGGCACGTCGATCGGCTCGTCGGAGGCGTTGTCGACCACGATCACCGGCGCCCGGTGGCGCGGCACGGTCTCGGCCAGCCGATCGGCTCGGTTGCGGGTGGCGACGACGATCGTCACCTCGTCGGTCTCGATCGGGTGCGGAGCCTGCTCGCTGCCGTGCGCGGCGGTGATGGTCGACATGGCGGCGCGCTTACCCGCTCAGCGGCGGACGACACCAGCAGTCGCGCCTCGAGCCCGGGTTTATCGCCGAGCCGATCCCGGCATTGCGCCTCACGGCTTGGTGCGGAGCCGTCGGAGGTTGGGCCGGCCGCCGGGATGGCCGACGGTCAGGGCCGCCGCGGCAACGGCGAAGCGGGCGGCGTCCGGCGGCGGATCGCCGCGCAGCAGCGCCACCGTCAGGGCGGCGGTCAGCGCGTCTCCGGCCCCGGTCGTGTCGACCACCGGCGCGTCGCCGAGCGGCAGGAACAGGTGTCCCTCCCGCCACACGAAAAGATTGCCGCCGGTCATGCCGAGCGCGAGCAGCCCCGGGCCGGCGTTCAGCACCTTCTCGGCCGCCGCCCGCACCTGTTCCTCGTCGTCCGGCGGCACGCCGGTCAGCAGATGGGTCTCCTGCTCGTCGGCGCGCAGCACGTCGGAGACCGCCAGCAGCTCGGCCCGGTCCTCCTCGGCCGGGACGCCGTCGAGCACCACCAGCGCGTCGGCCCGCCGGCCGCGGCGCGCGGCGGCGAGCGCGGCGCGCGGCGGCTGCTGCAGCTGCACCAGCACGGCCGCCGCGTCGTCGAACAGGGCGTCCGCCTTCTCGATGTCGGCCGGCGTCAGCAGCGTGGCGGGCGGCAGGTGCTGCAGATAGCGCCAGCCGCCCGAGGCGTCGAGCGCCTCCACGATCAGGCCGGTCGGCTCGCCGTCGCGCCGGGCCACCCCGCTCACGTCGATGCCGTCCCGGGCGGCCCGCGCCACCAGCCGATCACCGATGTCGTCGCCGCCGGCCACCGCGATCAGCGAGACCGTGGCGCCGAGCTGGGCGAGCGAGACCGCCTGGTTGGCGCCCTTGCCGCCGAGCATCTCGCGGCGCAGGGCGACGTCGGCCGCCGCGCCGGCAGCCGGCATCCGCTCCACCCGCAGGACGAGATCGCGGGCCAGCTGCCCGGCCACCACGACCCGCCCGGTCACGGCTGGGTGACCTCGACACGGCCGTCGCGGAGCCGGGTCCGCAGCATCGGCTGGGCACTGGCGGCCGGGCCGTGCATGACCGCGCCGTCGGTGAGGCGGAAGACGCTGCCGTGCCACGGGCAGACCACGCACGCGTCGGCACCCGCGCCGGTGATCTCGCCCTCGCCGAGCGGGCCGGTCTCGTGGCCGCAGCGCTCGATCATGGCCGAGACCCGGTCGCCGCGGCGGAAGACGAGGATCGGGACCTCCCCCGCCTTGCGCACCACCGGGCGGCCGTCGGGCAGGTCGGCCAGCGAGGCGACCTCGGTCCACTCGCCGGGCACGCGAACCAGCTCCGGCGCGGCCTGGTTGACGCCGGCGCCCTGGGCGTACGAAAGATGTCCCCCGAGATAGGCGCCCAGCCCGGCCACCGTCAGTCCGGCGAAGCTGAAAGCTTTGCCGCGGGCGGTCCGCCCGCGCAGGCGGGCGACCAGCGATGTCGCGTAGAGACCGACCGCGACGGCGTTCGCCGTCGCGTGCACCAGGCCCACCCGGCGCTGGTCCCTGGTCAGCTGCGACCAGTCGAGCCAGCCCGCCGCCACGGCCGGGACCGCGCCGGCCACGCCCGCACCGATTAGGGCGGTCGCCGACCGGCTCCGGCCGGGCAGCAGGTCGAGGATCGCTGCCGAGACGAACGAGCCGACCGGCAGCTGCACCAGCACGGGGTGCAGCGGGTGGCCGAGCCAGGTGCCGTGCAGGACGTCACGCAGCCGCTGCGGTTTCGCGACGGCCTGCACCGCCGCCTGCAGCTTGTCGCTGACGGGATCGAGCGCGTGTGCTTCTTCCAGCCGGGTCATCATCCGCATGCAAGGCGATTGCCCGCCGCCGGGCCGCCCAAACGGCTCAGAAGGTGTGCCGGTAGAGCGCGCATCCCCGGCAGACCTCGGGCGGGTCGGCGCTGTCCAGCCGCCGGCGGAAATCCCGGTACGGCTCGCCGTGCCAGATGTCGGCGAAACTTTCCCGGTTCAGGTCGCCGAGCGCGACCCGGTCGTCGCCCATCACCATGCAGCACGGCTGCACCAGGCCCGCGCTGGTCACGTACGCGGCGTCCCAGGGCCAGGTGCAGTTTCCGCCGCCACCGTCCGGCCCGGACGACGGAAGGCGCAACTTCAGACCGGCAACTTTCGCCTCCCGGGCCGCCTCGGCGAACGCGCCGCGGTCGTCCCAGAGCGCCTGGTCCGCGGTGAACTGCCGGATCTCCTGGTACGCCCCGGCCGGGTCGGTGTCGGCGAAGTCGTGCGAAAGATTCTGCACCCGCAGCTCGTTCACGCCGACGCTCGCCAGCAGGCGGGTCAGCGCGGGCAGCTCGGCGACGTTGGCGCGCATCGCCACGAACACCACCCGGATCCACGGGGTGTCGCTCGCCGCCTCCCGCTTGGCCTCGACCAGCCCGGCGAGGTTGGCGATGACCGTGTCGAAGCGGGCGCCGTCGCGGATCGCCTCGTAGACGGCCGGCGTGGCCCCGTCGACCGAGACGTGCAGCCAGTCCAGGCCCGACGCGACCAGCTCCCGGGCCCGGCGACGGGTGAGCAGCGTGGCGTTGGAGTTGAAGCCGACCCGCACGCCCCGCTCGACCGCGACGTCGATCATCTCCGGGAGGTACGGCGAGAGCAGCGGCTCGCCGAGCCCCTGCAGGGTGAGCCGGCGCAGCGGCAGCTCGTCCACGAGGCGGCGGAACAGCTCGGGACGCATGGCGCCGGCCAGCTTGTTGACCGGCGGCCGGTACCGGACCAGGCACATGGTGCAGCGCAGGTTGCAGGCCGAGGTCACCTCGACCTGCAGGTGGCCGGGCAGCGGCGGGTCGGCGCTCATTTGGGCTCTTCGTCGACGCGTACGGGCAGCTCGAACGTCTCGCCGCGAGACACCGGGCGGACGCCGGGCAGGTTGTGCCGCAGGTAGTCGTCCAGCGGGGACTTCATCACCCGGTAGTCGTCGAAGTGGATCGGGATCGTGCGGCCCGGGCGGATCAGGCGGGTCAGCTCGGCGCCCTGGCGGTCGTCCATGGTGACCAGCAGGCCGAGGATCCGGGTGCCGCCGAGGTGGATCAGCATGACGTCGATCTCGCCGAGGCGGCGCGGTATCTCGGCCAGCCCTGGCCGGCACAGCGTGTCGCCGGTGACGTAGAGGGTCAGCCGGGTCCGCCCGTCGACGGCGAGCTCGATCACCGAGCCCATCACGTCGGGCAGCAGCAGGTCGACCGCGCCGGGGCCGTGCCGTCCCGGTACGGCGGTCACCCGGAGCCGCTGGTTGCCGCGGGTCCACTCGTGCGACTCCCAGGTGGGCAGGCCGCGCACGGCGGTGAACCGCCGCCGCAGGCGCCGCTCGGCCTGCGGGGTGGTGAGGATCGGCAGGCGCGGGTCGAGGCGCTGCCGGGCGGCGCGGTCGAAGTGGTCGCCGTGCAGGTGCGACAGGACGATCGCGTCCGGGCCGGCGTCCGCCAGCGGATCGAGGACCGGGTCGCGGAGGCGTTTGCTCCACATGCCGTAGCCGAGCGAGACGCGGCTCCCGGCCGGGCCGAACGCCGGATCGGTGAGCAGGGTGAAGTCGCCCAGCCGCAGGAGGGTGGTGGCGTTGCCGATGAAGGTGACTTCCGCACGCATCGCAGCCGGGTACCCACCGTGCCGGGGTTGATTCCGGTGTATTGCGGCCGGCTTCGCGTGTTTGGCCGGGATGGGGCCGGGCAAGCTCCTGGCCGACCACCCGAGGAAGGAGCTTTCGATGGGCTTCATGGACGAGGCGAAGGATTTCGCCGACAAGCACGACGAGCAGGTCGACCAGGGCCTGGAGAAGGCCGGCGACCAGATCGACGACCGGACCGGGAACCGGTACACCGACAAGGTCGACAAAGGCGTCGACGAGGCGCAGCAGCGCACCGGCGAGGGCGACACGCAACGCCGCTGAGGCCGGCGGCCGGCCTTCGTCGCCGGTTGCCGGCGCGGCCGGGCTGATCCGGCCGCGCCGGCCCGGCACGCACCTCCGGGTTTGGCCCGGTCTCGAAGATCAGGGCGAGGTGGTTTCCGGGCGGGCGTCGCGGGAAATCACTGCCGCATGCAACCACAAGCGCTACCGATCGCCACCGTGAACGTGGGCATGACCGTCGTCGACTCCGACGACCAGCAGGCCGGCGTCGTCTCCGCGGTGCAGATGCCCGGCACGGACGTGCGGCCCGACGTGGTCGCCGGAGTGGCCGAGGAGCTGATGGGTTCCGGCTACATCCGGGTCGACGGCACCGGGTTCCTGTCCAACGACACGTACGCCGGCGGCGACCAGATTCGCGACAGCGTCGAGGGCGAGCCGGGTGTGGTGAACCTGAACGTCACCCGCGACAGGTTGCACCGCGCCAGCGCGTAGCCGCACTCGCCGCCATCAATCCGGCCGCCCTTGATCCAAGGCGGCCAGCGCGCCGTAGGTGACCGTGCCGTAGGCGAGATGCGGCACGAGATCGCTGAGCCAGTCGCTCACCGACCAGTCGCGGGGGTCGCTGACGCCCAGCGAGGCCATCGACGCGTTGGTCGATGCCATCGCGGTCAGCCCGACCAGGATCGCGCCCACCGGCGCCGGCGGCCGCAACCCGGCGCGGCGCAGCACGCCGAACACCACGCCGATCCCGACGCCGGTGACGATGCCCGACAGGCTGCCCAGGGCGCTGACCCGGTTCTCCCGGGCCCGTCCCTCCCCCGGCACCGACAGCGGCAGCCGCTCCTCCATCGCCTCGACGCTCTGCTCGGGCGTGTCGCTGCCGCCCCGGCCGCGCACTGCCATGTCGGCGTACGTGACGGCGTTCAGCGCGGCCGTGCCGGCCGCGCCCGCGACCGCGCCCGCCAGGATTCCGGTCGCCAATCTCATGGGCGCCGAATACCCCGCGCGCGGCGAGGCACACGTCATCCGGCCGGCAGCCGCACCTCGAAGCGGCAGCCGCCGCCGGTGTTGCGCACCCCGACCCGGCCGCCGTGCGCCTCGACCAGGCCCCGGACGATGGCGAGACCGAGCCCGCCGCCCCCGCCGGGCTGCTCGTCCGGGGTCCGGGCGCGCTCGCCGCGGAAGGCGATGTCGAACACCCGGTCGAGGTCGCCGTCGGGGATGCCGCCGCAGGTGTCGGAGACCGCGAGCCACACACCGTCGCGGCCACGGCCGGCGTCGATGTGCACCGTGCCGTCCGCCGGGGTGTAGCGGACCGAGTTCACCAGCAGGTTCGTGACCACCCGGGCCAGCTCGCGCTCGCCGCCGCGTACGGTGGGCCAGCCGGTCTCCGCCGCCACCAGCGTGACCCGCTTGCCGGCCGCGAGCGGCGCCACGCCCGCGATCGCGTCCGACACCACCTCGCGCAGCGGCACCGTGGTGGGCACCAGCCGCAGGGCGCCCGCGTTGATCCGGGACAGCTCGAACAGGTCGTCGACGAGCCGGGTCATCCGGTCGGTTTCGACCCGCAGCCGCCGGTGATACTCGGCGACCGTCGCCGGGTCGGCCACAATGCCGTCCTCCAGGGCCTCGGCCATCGCCCGCATGCCGGCGAGTGGGGTCCGCAGGTCGTGCGACACCCAGGCGACCAGCTCCCGGCGGCCGGCCTCCAGCCGCCGCTCGCGGTCGCGGGCCTGCTGCGCCCAGACCGCCGCGGCGGCGAGCCGGCGCCCGAAGATCACCCCGACCGCGAGGCTGACCAGCGCGGCCGCGCACACGGTCAGCAGCACCACCCGCATGTCGTGGCCGGAGAGAAACATCGCCCGCGCGACCGTCGCGACGCCGGCCACCACGGCCAGCACGGTCACGGCCAGCAGCACGACGATGTGGGTGAGGATCGACCGGCCGCGCAGCAGCCGCAGCACCGCCGCGCCCGCCGCGCCGACCACCCCGCCCGCGACCAGCGCGTAGGCGGCGATGAGCAGGGTGTCCGTCACCGGCCGCTCGGCTCGTAGCGGTATCCGATGCCCCAGACGGTGAGGATCCGGCGCGGCTCGGCGGGATCGGGCTCGATCTTCTCCCGCAGGCGGCGGACGTGCACGGTGACGGTCGACTGGTCGCCGAACTGCCAGCCCCACACCTTGTCGAGCAGCTCGGCGCGGGACCAGGCCCGGCCCGGATGACGCAGCAGGAAGATCAGCAGGTCGAATTCGCGTACGGTCAGCGCAAGCGGCGTGCCGTCCCGCTCCGCCAGCCGGCGCGCCGTGTCGAGCGTCAGGTCGCCGTCACGCAGGAAGGCCGGCGGCTCGGCGGCCGGCGCGGCGCGGCGCAGCACCGACCGGATCCGCAGCACCAGCTCGCGCGGCGAGAACGGCCTGGTCACGTAGTCGTCGGCGCCCACCTCGAGGCCGAGCACCCGGTCGGCCTCCTCGCCCAGGGCGGTCAGCATGATCACCGGGAGGTCCGGGCGCTGCCGCCGCAGCCGCCGGCACACCTCGATCCCGTCGATGCCCGGCATCATGACGTCCAGCAGCACCAGATCGGGCGTGTCGGCGGCGACCGAGGCGAGGCCGTCCGCGCCGTCGGCCGCCAGCCGCACCTCGCAGCCGTCCTGCTCCAGATAGCGCCGGACGACGTCGCTCACCGTCGGATCGTCGTCCACGACCAGCACGCGATGTCCCACGCCGCCACGCTACCCAGCACCCGGCGGCACCGGCCTTGCGAACTTCTTACGAAAGTTGCCAGGCCGCGGCTTCTTGCGGACGCCTCCGGGACGCGCCTTCTTACGAAAGTTTCCGGGCCGCGGCTTCGTACGGATGCGCACCCGGACGGCCACGGCCACGATCGCGAGCACGACCGGCATCCACACCGCGTCGTGGGCGACAAGCACGGCCAGGAGAAAAACGGCCATCCCGATCGGGTCCGCGCCGTCGTCGGCCAGGGCTCCGCCGATCGCGTACGCGATGAGCACCGCACCCGTCGCGACCAGCGCGACCCTCGTCCTCATCGGGGCATCCGGACGGTGATCCGCCCGACCCACTTGGTCTGCAGCACCCCGGGCCGGTTCGGCGCGATGAGCCGGGCCGGGTAGCCGTGGTCGAGGTGCAGCACCTCGCCCCGGAGCCGGAGCGCGATCAGGGTGAGCGGGTCCCGGACGTGTTCCGGCGGCAGGGTCGAGACCCGGTACCGCCCGCTCGCCTGGAGCGACTCGACCACCACGGTCGCCCGGTCCGGGTCGCCGCCGGCCAGCGCCACCAGATCGCGCAGCCGCACGCCGCCCCACGTGGCGCCCGAGCTCCATCCCTCCACGCAGGCGATCGCCAGGTGCGCGGTGTGCTGCGGCATCGCGTTGAGCCCGGCGAGGTCGAAGCTCGTCTCCCCCGCCGGTCCGGCGAGCACCAGCCGATACGCCGGGTCCGCGGTCACGCCCGCGGCCGCCGCCGTCTTGTTCACCGGCAGGCCTTGCGGGCCCTCTCCTGGCCGCCGCGGCGCGAGCACGCCCAGGCCGGCGAGCGGCCGCACGGTCTGCCCGACCGTGGTGAGAGTGATCAGCCCGGCCGCGGCCGCGACCCCGGCGAGCAGCACCCGCCGCCCCTTGTCCACCGCAGGCAGCGCCCTGTCATCGGCGCCGTCCACGGGGCCCGACGGGTGCCGGCGCAGCGCCGCGCGGGCCGCCGGGAGCTGCACGCCCAGATGCACGAGGATCGCGCCGACCGCCAGCCACGCCCCCCAGTAGTGGCCGGTGGTGAAGAAGAACGGCATCGGCGCGTACCAGTGCGCGATGTTGAGGACCCCGCTGACCACCTGGAACAGCCCGGCCGCCACCAGCGCCGCGACCCCGGCCCGCTCGGCGGCGTGCGCGAGCGACCGCACCGGCGGCCAGGTGAACAGCCGGGGGTAGACCGACCACAGCTTGACGCCGAGCAGCGGCACGCAGGCGAGCCCGGTCGCCACGTGCAGGCCCTGGGTGAACCGGTAGAGCCCCACCGGCCGCGACGGCCACCAGAACCAGCCGGGCGGGTGCTGGATCAGGTGGCTGAGCAGCCCGGTGGCGAAGCAGACGCCGAACGCCACCCCGAGCGCGACGCCCAGCTGGCTGGTCAGCCGCACCGACCGCAGCCGCGACGGGAAGGCGCCAGCCCGGAAGGGCCCGCGCCGGCTCAGCGCTCGGAGAGTGTCGCGAACCATCGTCCCTCCTCCACCCACGTCTCGAGCACCCGCATCGCGGTCGCGGCGGCGAGCGCGGGAAGCTCGTCCACCGGCACACACGCCCAGCGCAGTTCGGCCCGGCCGCCCGCCACGACCGCCACTCCCGGCCGGCCGGTGGGGCCGGCAGCCGGCGCCACCATCGCGGACCGGACTTCCGGGGCGGATGCGGGCGCCACCACCGCGGACCAGCCCTCCGGGCCGGAAACGGGGGTCAGGACCGCGGGGCCCGACCAGCCGGCGGTGCCGGGGGCGGCCGCCTCGACGTGCAGGCGGCCGTGCGGCGCCAGCAGCCGGCGGCATCGGCGCAGCAGGCGGGCGGGATCGCCGCCGATGCCGATGTTGCCGTCGGCGAGCAGCACGTGCTGCCAGCGGCCGGCACCGGGCAGCGGGCCGAACACGTCGCGCCGGAGGGCCGTCGCCCCGCGGCGGCGGGCCAGGCGCACGGCGACGTCGCTGATGTCGATGCCGAGCGCGGGACAGCCCCGGCGAGCCAGCGACCCGGCCAGCCGGCCCGGCCCGCAGCCGACGTCCAGGGTCGGCCCGTCGCAGCGGGCCAGGAGCGCCTCGTCGCCCGGCAGGTGGTCCTGGGACCACGCCGCGGGGTCGAAGCGGTGTTCCGCCCCGGTCGTGTGCCGCACGGTGAACGCCGCGGCCCGGCGGAAGATGGCGTCGAACAGCACGCCCGCGCTCATCGCGGCACCTCGGCGGCGACCACGCGGGGGAACTCGCGGCCGGGCGGGCAGAGCGCGGCCACCGCGTACGCGTCGGGCGCCGTGTCGACGTCCCGCAGCCGGGGCAGCTCCGCCACCCGCAGGCCGCGCCGGAGCAGCGCCGTCCGGGTCCGCGCGCCGGTGGTGGCGGTGGACGTCGGTATGCCGCGCAGCGCCTCGGCGTGACCGGGATCGCGCAGGCCCAGCGCCCACCATCCGCCGTCCTCGGCCGGCCCGAGCACCGCGTCGGCGTCCCGGAGCAGGCGCAGCGCGTCGTCGAGGTGGCCGGCGGTCAGCTGCGGGGTGTCCATGCCGATCAGCAGGGCCGGCCCGGCGTCGGCGAACGCGTTGGCCAACCGGTCGCTGAGCGGCCCGCCGCGCTGGCGCGCGCTCGCCCAGCCCGGCGGCGCGGCGCACGGACCGTCCGTGATCAGGACGCGACCGCCGGCCCGGGCGCCGCTCACCGCCGCGATGGTGTCGGCCAGCGCCGCGGCCGCCACCCGGGCGGCCTGCCCGGGCGTGCAGGGCGGGCACAGGCGGGTCTTGACCCGGCCCGGCGCCGGCACCTTCGCCAGCACCGCGATGCGGGCGCTCACCAGGCCGGCGCCGAGCCCGCCGGCATCCCGACTACGACCGGGATCGGGGGCGCTCACCGGGCCGGCGCCGCGCCCGCCGGCATCCTGGCCGGGACGGGGACCGGGGGCGCTCACTGGGCCAGCACCCGGCTCATGTCGCGGATCGCGCGGGCGGTGCCGAGCGCCGTGCCGGTCACCTTCGAGCGGGTGCCGGCCGCGCGGGGCAGGTAGTCCACGTCGATCTCGGTGACCCGCCAGCCGGCCCGGCCGGCGGCGATCAGCAGCTCCAGGGGATAGCCGAAGCGCCGGTCGCGCAGGCCGAGCGCGAGCAGGCCGTCACGGCGCGCGGCGCGCATCGGGCCGATGTCGTGCACCGCCAGCCCGGTGGTACGCCGCAGCCGCCCGGCCAGGATCGCGTTGGCGGCCCGGGCGTGCAGCGGCCACACCCCGCGCGCGGAGGGGCGGCGGCGGCCGGTCGCGAGGTCGGCCTCGCCGGCGCGCACCGGCCGGGCCACCGCCGGCAGCTGGCCGGGGTCGAACGAGCCGTCGGCGTCCATCACGCAGACCACGCCGTCGTCGGGCGCGGCGGCCAGCACCCCGGCGTGCACCGCGGCGCCGTAGCCCGGCTCGGCCACGCTGATCACCTCGGCGCCGCAGGCCCGGGCGACCGCCGCCGAACCGTCGGTCGAGCCGTTGTCGACGACGATCGCCCGGTATCCGGCGGGCATCCTGGCCAGCAGATCGGGCAGGGCCGGGGCCTCGTTCCGGCAGGGCAGCACCACATCGGTCATGTCCGCCGACGCTAGGCACGGGCGGCCCGGAAAGGGCTTACGCGGCGATGACGAACCCTTACGAACCGCTGACGCGGGCCCCGCACGGCCCGTCCGCGCCCTAGCGTCGCCGCCATGACACGCGTACTCGTGACCGGCGGCGCCGGCTTCATCGGATCCCACGTCGTCGCCGCCCTGCTGGCCGCCGGCGACGAGGTGACCGTCCTCGACTCCGGCCACCCCGCGGCGCACCGCCGGCCGCTGCCGTCCGTGATCACCAGCGACGCCCCCTCGGACGGTGCGCACTCGGGTGGCGCCCCGGTGCAGCTCGCCGACCTGCGCGATCCGGTGGCGGTCGAGGCGGCGCTGACCGGCGTGGACGTGGTCGTCCACCAGGCCGCGATGGTCGGGCTGGGCGTCGACCTGAACGATCTCCCGGAGTACGTCGGGAACAACGACCTCGCGACCGCCGTGCTGCTGGCCGGGATGGCCCGCGCCGGGGTGCGCCGGCTCGTGCTGGCCAGCTCCATGGTGGTCTACGGCGAGGGCGGCTACGCCTGCGCCGCGCACGGCCCGGTCCGGCCCGGCCCCCGCGTCGTGGACGACCTGGCCGCCGGCCGTTTCGAGCCGCCGTGCCCGCGCTGCGGCGAACCGCTCGCCCCCGAGCTGGTCGGCGAGGACGCGCCGCTCGACCCGCGCAGCGTGTACGCCGCCACCAAGGTCGCCCAGGAGCATCTGACCGCCGCCTGGGCGCGGGAGACCGGCGCCGCCGTCGTGGCCCTGCGCTACCACAACGTGTACGGCCCGGGCATGCCCCGCGACACCCCCTACAGCGGGGTGGCCGCGATCTTCCGGTCGGCGGTGGCGGGTGGCCGGCCGCCCCGGGTCTACGAGGACGGCGGCCAGCGGCGGGACTTCGTGCACGTCCGGGACGTGGCCGACGCCAACGTCGCCGCGGTGGCCGCGACCGCGGCGTCCGGCGGCTGGCGGGCCTGCAACATCGCCTCCGGGCGGCCGGCCACCGTGGGTGAGCTTGCCGCCGAGCTCTCCCGGGCCGCCGGCGGGCCTGCGCCGGTGACGACCGGCGAGTTCCGGCTCGGCGACGTCCGGCACATCGTCGCCCACCCCGGCCGCGCCGCCACCGAGCTGGGCTTCCGCGCCCGCGTCGGCCTCGCCGAGGGCGTGCGGGAATTCGCACACGCCCCGCTCCGCGGATGAGGCCCCACCCGCCACCCACCCGAAGCAGCCGCGCGTACCCGAGGCAGCAACGACACCCGCGGACGAAGCCGGGAGACGTGACCGAATGAAGTCCGGAAACGCCGCGCCGACGAAGCCGGCGAACGCCGCCCGCACGAAGCCGCGCTCCGACCTGATCGTCGCGGGTCTTGCCGTGGCGCTCGTCGCCGCGGCGGCCGTCGGCGCCGTGGTTTTCCAGCGTCTCGGCCATCCGGTGCACGCCGGCGCGGCGCCGCTGTTCGCCCATTGGCTGCCGCACGCCGGCCCGGGCACCCTTCCGGCGCTGGCCGTGGCCGCCCTGGTCGTCCGCTACGGCCCGGCACTGGCCCTTCGCCTGCGATGGCGCGCGCTGCTGGCGGCCGCCTATGTGACCGCTCTGGCCTGGACACTCTCGCTGGCGCTGGTCGACGGCTGGCAACGCGGCCTGGCGGGCCGCCTGACCACCGGCCCGGAATATCTGACCGAGGTGCCCGGCGTGACCAGCATCCCGGCGATGCTGCGCGGCTTCACCGGCCGGATCCTCGACCATCAGCCCGACTCGTGGACCACGCACGTCGCCGGCCACCCGCCGGGTGCCCTGCTGATCTTCACCGCGCTGGACCGGCTCGGCCTGTCCGGCGGCGCCTGGGCCGGCCTGCTCTGCGTCGCGGCCGGCGCGCTCACCGCGGTCGCCGTGCCGGTGACCGTACGGCTGCTCGTCTCGGACCGGGCGGCACGCGCCGCCGCGCCGTTCGTGGCCCTGTTCCCCGGCGCGATCTGGATCGGGGTCTCCGCCGACGGCCTGTTCGCCGGGGTCACCGCGACCGGGGTGGCGTGTCTCGCCCTCGGTCTCGTCCGCCGGTCCGGCCCCGCGGCCTTCGCGGGCGGCCTGCTGCTCGGCCTCGGCGCCTACCTCTCCTACGGCCTGGTCCTGATGTCCGCGATCGCGGCCGCCGTCCTCCTGGCCGCCCGGCACCGAGCACCGAACGGCCGGCACCGGGCGTGGTGGGCGGTGGCGGGCGCGGCCGTCCCCGTCGCCGCCTTCACGGTGGCGGGCTTCGACTGGCTGACCGGCTACCACCTGCTGATCCAGCGCTATTACCAGGGGATCGCCGCGCACCGCCCGTACGCGTATTGGGTCTGGGCCGATCTCGCCGCCGTCACCATCGCCGCCGGGCCGGTCGCCGCGGTGATCGTCCGCCGGGCCGTCGCGGCCCGGCGCGGCCCGTGGCTGCTGCCGCTCGCCGCCGTGGCCGCCATCCTCGCTGCCGACCTGTCCGGCTACAGCAAGGCCGAGGTCGAACGGATCTGGCTGCCGTTCGCGGTCTGGCTCATGGCCGGCGCCGGGCTGCTGCCGAACCCGGCCCGGCGCCGCTGGCTGATCGCCCAGGCCGCGCTCGCCCTCGCGATCAACCACCTGTTCCTCACCGCCTGGTAGCGAAACCTCCACCGCCGACAGACGCCGCCGGGTAGCGACACCACCGCCGGCAGACGCCGCCTGGCAGCGACACCACCGCCGGCCGACCCCCGGTCCGGCCGACGATCAACCGAAACGCAACCGAATCGCCCCGCCACCCGCACTCAACAGGCCTTTTCCGGCCCGCCGCACGGCCGACAGGAGCTACCACCTCCGACCGGCAGTGCAGAAGGGCTCGACAAGTGCGCAAGTTAGCTCGCGGGATGACCGCAGCCATGATCGCCACGTTGCCGCTGATGACCGTCCCCGCGAGCGCGACGGCGGCCGGGACGGCGACCGCCGCCACGACGCTGCCCGGGCGGCTGGCGACGGTCACCACGGCCAAGCAGATCAACTACTACCCGTCGCAAGCCGGCTGGAGCCGGATGTGGACCGACTTCGACCCCGACACGATCGACGCCGACCTGGCCAAGGCGGCGGCCCTCGGCGCCGACAGCGTGCGGGCCATCGTCTTCCCGTCGGTCTTCGGCTGGCCCACACCGAAACCGGAGTACACCACCAAGCTCGCCCAGTTCGTCTCGCTCGCGGCGGCGCACGGCATGACCGTGAAGCTCACCCTCTTCGACTGGTGGGACGGCTACACCGACATCGCCGGCAGCACGACCTGGGCGAACGCCATTCTCGCGCCGTACCGCTACGACACCCGCATCATCGCGATCGGACTGCAGAACGAGCTCGACCCCACCAACGCCGCCGCCCTCGCCTGGGCCAAGAAGCTCGTCCCGGTGGTGCGCGACGCCGCCCCGAACATCCCGGTGACCATCTCGGTGAACGACGTCGCCAACCTGGCCAAGCTCAAGGCCGCCGTCGCCGTCGACTACTACGACTACCACTTCTACGGCAACTCCGAGCGGGCTCTCGCCGAGCTCCGGCAGGCGCAGGCCGCGGTCGCGCCGGTGCCCCTGGTGCTCGGCGAGACCGGCGCCAGCACGGTGACCAACACCGAGGGCGAGCAGGCCGCGTACCTGGCCCGGGTCTTCGAGGCCGCGAAGGTCGCCGGGATCGAGTCGGTCGCGCCGTGGACGCTGACCGACTTCGCGGCCGGCGCGATCCCCGCCTCCGGGGTGGCGCAGAGCCCGGCCCAGTACAAGTTCGGCCTCTACCGCACCGACGGCGCCGCCAAGCCGGCCGCCGGCGTGGTGCGGGCCGCCTGGGCCGGCGTGGCGTACCCGTCCTCCGTTCTGGACCTCGGTTTCGAGAACGCCGCCGGCCAGACGCCGTGGAGCACGTACCTGCCCGAGCTCGGCGTGGCCACCAAGACCACGGCGGTGGCCCGGTCCGGCAAGTGGTCGGTCACCATGACGAACACCGGCAAGACGCCGGCCGGCTCGCCCTCGTACCGGGTGTCGCCGATCGTCCCGGTCCAGCCCGGGCAGAACTGGCACGCCGAGGTGTGGGCGCGCGGCAACGCCGCGACCGGCGCCACCCAGATCGCGCTGAGCTGGTTCGACGCCGGCAACCGCTGGCTCGGCGGCGCGTCGTCGGCGAGCCTGCCGCCCGGCACCACGAACTGGACGAAGCTCGGCGTCGACCAGGTCGCGCCGGCCGGGGCGGCCAGCCTCCAGATCCATCTCAAGTCGGGCGACAACACCGGCACGGTGTGGTTCGACGACGTGGCGATGACGGTCTCCTGAGCACGATGGGATTTTGCTGACCGAGCCGTAACCGGACGGCCGGTCGGTCGTTGGGCCGGGCGATGGCAGGACCCCTCGCCCGCCCGACCGACCGGCAGGTCGCCTGGTCGGCGGCTGCCGTCTGCGTGGTGGCCGTGCTGGCCGCGGTCCCGCCGCAGGCCGCCGCCGGCCTGCTCACCGCCTGCTCGGCCGGCGTCGCCGTGCTCATGCTGCGCGCGCGCCCGAGCGGTCCGCGGATCCGCGTCCTGGCGCTGGCCGGCGGCATCCTGGTGACCGCGCTGGCCGGCGCCGCGAGCGGCCTGGCCGCCCTGCTGGCGCCGGGCGTGCTGGTCGACGGCGTCCCGCTGCCGGCCGAGATCCCGCTGGTCGCCCTGTTCTTCGCGGCCGGCATGTACCTGCCGGCCGTGCTCCGCCCGCACCAGAAGCGCGGCCTGCGCGCGGGTCTCGACACGCTGGCCCTCGCCGCCTGCCTGATCTTCCCGCCGTGGCTGCTGCTGTTCGGCGCCGAGCAGACCGAGCGCCGCGGCGCCACGGTCACCGCGCTGATCTTCGGCGGTGGCGCGGCCGCGGCCGTCGCCGTGACCGGTGTCTACGCCGTCCGGCACCGGGCCGCCCTGCAGTGGTGCACGCCCGGCGCCTCGCTCTCGCTGGTCGCCCTGACCGCGCTGGTCATCGCCATGGACTTCCACGACGAGCCGAACGCCAAGATCGCCGGCCTCGCCGCGGGCGCCGCGATCAACGCGGCCGCGCTGCTGATGTGGCACGGCTCGGTGCGGATCGCCCCGGACGCCCGCCCGCTGCCGCCGGCGGGCAGCGAACCCTCGGCCGGCTTCCCGCTGCTGGCGCTGCCGATGATCACCGCCGCCCTGGTCACCGTGCACCGCCTGCTCACCGGCGGCCGGATGGACACCGTGTCGATCGTCCTCGGCCTCACCGCGATCACCGCGGTCGCGGGCCGGGAGTGGCTGTCGGCGATCGCCCTGCGCCGGCACGCCGATCACCTGACCGTGCAGGGCAACCGCCTGCGCAACCTGGTGTTCGGCTCGGCGGACGTGGCGATGATCCTCGACGCCGACCTGGCCGTGCGGTGGCAGTCGCCGGCCGCGGCCCGCCAGTTCGGGCTCTCCGATCAGGACGTTCTCGGCAAGGCGGCGTCCGCCCTGGTGCATCCGGTCCAGGCCGACGCCGTGCACGCCTACCTGGCCGGCCGGATCGCCGGGCGGGACACCGAGGCGAGCCTGACGGTCCGCCTGCGGGACGGCTTCGGCCGCTGGCGCGAGACCGAGTGGACGACCGACGGCGCCGACCCGGCCGAGCCCGGCCGCACCCTGGTCGTGCACGTCCGCGACGTGAGCAACCAGCGCGACCTCGAGCGGGCGCTGCGCCAGGCCACCCACCTCGACCCGCAGACGAGCCTGGCCAACCGGGAGGGCCTGTGCCGGGCCGGCGAGCTGGCGCCGGACGCGGGCGCGATGATCGTGATCGAGCTGGGCGGGCTCACCGCGATCGCCGACGTCCGCGGGGCCGAGCAGGCCCAGGTGGTCGTGCTCGAGGCGGCCCGCCGGCTGCGTACCGGGCTGGCCGGCGCCGACGTGCCGGCGCGGCTCGGCGAGACCCGGTTCGCGGTGCTGACCCACTGCGGCGCGGTGCGGGCCCACCTGCTGGCGAGCCAGCTGGTCACCGCGCTGACCGCGCCCTACGAGGCGGCCGGCACGGTCTCGCACCTGTCCGCGTGGGCCGGCCTGGCCGATCTGAGCCCGGAGGCGGGCGTGGACGAGGTGATCCGGCGGGCGGTGCTGGCGCTGCGGGCGGTCCGGCAGGGCCCGCCGGGCGCGGTGGAATGGTACGACGAGCAGCTGGAAGAGCGGCTGCTGCGGCGGTCGACGCTGGAGCAGGATCTGCCTGGCGCGGTCGCCCGGCGCGAGCTCGATCTGGCGTACCAGCCGATCGTCGACCTGGCGAGCGGCGATCCGGTGGGGGTGGCCGCGCTGCCGTCGTGGCGGCATCCCACGCTGGGCGCGGTGCCGGCCGGCGAGCTGCTGGCGCTGGCCGAGGATCTGGCCCTGCTCGGGCCGATCGGGCACTGGGCGCTGCATGCGTCGTGCCGGCTGCTGGCCGGCTGGCGGCGGCAGCGCGAGGACCTGTGGCTGGCGCTCACCGTGCGCCCTCGCACGCTGGCCGATCCGGCCTTCCAGGCGGGCCTGCAGGCCGCGCTCGACCTGTATCAGATCCCGCCCGCGGCCCTGGTCGTCGAGATCAAAGAGCAGGATCTTTCTTACGTACGGGAGGAGCACGAGCTCGATCTGCCCGCGCACCTCGGCCGGCTGCGCGCGCAGGGTCTGCGCACCGCGGTCGACAGCTTCGGGGCCGGGCCCACCTCACTGAGCCGGCTGCGCATCCTGCCGATCGACCTGCTCAAGATCGACCGTGATGTCTTCGGCCAGGCCGGTGCGGTGCTGGACGTGACCGTGACGCTGGGTCGCCGGCTCGGCATGGAGGTGATCGCCCACGGCCTGGAGACCGCGGACGACCTGGACACCGTACGCGGGGCGGGCTGCCGCCTCGGCCAGGGCGACCTGCTCGGCCGGCCGATGCCCGCCGAGCGCCTGGAAGCCCTGCTCGAGTCGCATCGCGACGCCCGCCACCGCGACGGTTAGGCCGTCGGCCGGCCCTCGACCGGTCCGGTCACTCGGACTGTCCGGCGAGGACCGACCGGTCGGCCGACGTGCCCAGGCCCGACGAGCCCATGCCCGACGTGCTCTGGCCCGACGTGCCCATGCCCGACGAGCTCTGGCCCGACGTGCTCTGGCCCGACGTGCTGTCGGTGGCCTTGCTCCGCGACGAGCGCGGCTTGCGGGGCGCTCCGGTCTTGTCGGCGACCTGGTCGAGCTTCGCTCCGGCCGTGTCCTTGACCTTCTGCTTCGCCTGCTCGACCTTGGGGCTGCCGCTCAGCCCGCGCGCGGCCTCCGCGATCCGCTCGTACTGCTCGCGCCCGGCCCGGGCGCCGAGCACGTAACCGATGGCGAGGCCGGCGGCCAGCTTCACGATTCTCATCAGCAACCTCTCTCCGTGTCGTCTGGAGCAAGGTTTGCCCACCGCCCCGCCACCCAAACCCGGCCTACACCGTGGCGATCGTGTAGGCCACCTCGCCGACGATCTCGCGGGCCAGGAAGCCGGTGCGGCCGTACCGCTGGCTCAGCCGCTGGCCGCTCACCGCATGCGCGTACGCGCCCCAGCAGGCCGCCTGTGCCGGGTCGGCGCCGCGGCCCAGCAGGCCCGCCACCACCCCGGCGCGGGCGTCGCCGCTGCCCGAGGTGCCCAGGCCGGCGTCGCCGCTCTCCTCGTGCCAGACGCGGCCGTCCGGGGCGGCGATGTGGCCGTAGAGCGAGACGACCGCGCGGTACTGCCCGGCCAGGGTGCGCGCCGCCGCGGTCAGATCGTCGCCCGGGTCGTGCCCGAGCAGGTGGGCGGCCTCAGTCACGTTCGGCGTCAGCACCGCGCGCTCCTGGCGGAGCAGTCCCGGCTCCTTGCTCAGCGCGCCCAGGGCGTACGCGTCAAGAACGACCCCGGCGCCCGGACCCGCCGCACCCAGCAGGGCCGCCATCAGCTCGCGGGTCTGCCCGATGTCGTCGAGCCCGGGCCCGATCGCGATCACGTCGGCCTGCCCGGCCAGCTCGGCCAGTTCGTCCGACGCCAGCCCGACCACCTTGGCCTCGGGCACCGCGATGCTCAGCGCGACCGCGCTCTCCTCGGCCACCGCGAGCTGCAGCCGCCCGGCGCCGGCCCGCAGCGCGGCCACCCCGGCCAGCAGCACCGCGCCCGGGTTGAACCGCGACCCGCCCACCACCAGCACCGTGCCGCGCGACTCCTTGTCGCCCGCCGGGTCGGGCAGCGGCCATTCGCGCAGCAACCGCGGCGTGATCACCTGCTCAGTCGGCATGGACTTCCTCCTGCCGGGTCACCGGCGCGTCGTCCCGGCGCAGGTGCGCGACGTCGTTGAACGCTTCCGGCCGCAGCACCCCGCCGACGCGCCGCCAGCTGCTGATCGAGCAGTTCGCGATGGTCGTCCGGCCGGCGATCGCCATCAGCTCCGCCTCGTCCAGCCCCTCGACGAGATAGCGGATCAGCAGCACGATCGCCTCGTGGGCGAAGAGCACCACCCGGCCGTCCGGATGGTCGGCGCGCACGTCGCGCAGCAGCGAGCGCAGCCGCAGCAGCACGTCGGCCCACGACTCGCCGCCCGGCGGCCGGTAGTAGAACTTGCCGAGCCGGGCCCGGCGCTGGGCCTCGCCGGGCAGCCGCGCCGCGACCCCGCGCGTGGTGAGCAGGTCGAGCACCCCGAGCTCCCGGTCGCGCAGCCGCTCGTCCACGAGCACCGGCACGTCCAACCCGGCCAGCGCGGCCTCGGCGGTCTGCCGGGCCCGCAGGTACGGCGACACCACCGCCACGCCCGGGGAATGCCCGGCGAGCGCCCGGCCCAGCGCCGTCGCCTGCTCGCGCCCGGTCCGGGACAGCGGCACGTCGGCGTCCCGCTCGGCGATGTCGATCACCTCGGCGCCGCCGGCCTCCGCGTCCGCCGCGGCGGCGTTGCCGATGCTCTCGCCGTGGCGCACCACGGCCAGCCAGTCCAATGTCTCCACGGGTCACCGACTACCCATCGAGAGCGTCGCCCAGACCACTTTTCCGCCCTCTCCCGCGGGCAGCCATCCCCACCGCGTGGCGATCGCATCCACCAGCATCAGGCCGCGGCCGCGGGGCTCGGTGGGCGACGGGGGCGGTGGCAGCCGCGGCGGCGCCGGGGACCCGTCGCCGAGCGCGAGATGCAGGCCGCGGCCCCGGCGGCTGATTTGCAGCGTCATCAGGGTGCCGGCGTGCTCGACACCGTTGGTGACCAACTCGTCGGCGACCAGGCTGGCCGGGCCGATCAGGTCGGGCAGGTCCCACAGCGCGCAGGCCTCGGTGACCATGTTGCGGGCGTGCCGGGCCGCGCCGGTAGCCGGAAGGAGCTGATCCGTGAGCCTGCGTGACACCTCGTCTCCCTCCGGGTCCGGCGCGGCGCGCGACCGCGACGCCGGGAGCATTCCCACGCGGCGCGGGAGCAAACGGGCGATCCCGCACCGACCGGCGGACGCAGTTGAAATGCGCGACCGCGACGGCGTTCCATGTTTCCGGCCCGGCAGAACGGGGACGTGCCCCGAAACCGTTCGTAGGAAGCGCCGTTCACATGGGTATGCCCGATTCGCACCAGGCCGTCCCGCGGAGGAGCTTCGGCTACAGCCCCGCCCTCGACGGCATCCGCGCGCTGGCGGTCACCGCCGTCGTGCTGTTCCACGCCGGCGTCGGCGGGCTGAGCGGCGGCTTCCTCGGCGTGGACACCTTCTTCGTCCTCTCCGGCTTTCTGATCACTTCCCTGCTGCTGCGGGAGAGGGCGCGGTCCGGGCGGATCCGGTTGCGGCATTTTTGGGTACGGCGGGCCCGCCGCCTCCTGCCGGCGCTGCTGACCGTGCTCGCGGCGACGGTGATCGCCGGGCACTACCTGCTGGACGAGGGCGACCTCGGCCTGCTGCGCACCGACGCCTACGCGGCGCTGGCCTACGTCGCGAACTGGCGGATGATCTTCCGAGGCACCGGCTACGTGGCCGCGACCGCCACCCCGTCGCCGCTGCAGCACACCTGGTCGCTCGGCATCGAAGAGCAGTTCTACCTGCTCTGGCCGCTGCTGGTGGCCGGGCTGCTGGCCTGGCTGGCGGCCCGCCGGGCGCTCGCGACGCTGCTGTGGCTCTGTGTCGGCGGCACGGTGCTGTCGGAGGCGCTGTGCGCCTGGCTGTTCCGGCCGGAGTCCCTGGGCCGCGCCTATTACGGCACCGACACCCGGGCTCAGGCCCTGCTCATCGGCGCCGGCCTCGCCGCCCTGCTCACCGGCCCCGCCCCGGCGTGGCTCAGCCGGGCGTTCGGCCGCTCGCGCCTCGGCGTTCTCGCCGGGGCGGCGCTCGCGGTGACCTTCTGGCTCTGGCACGCGGCCGGCGACCAGGCCGCGTGGATGTACCACGGCGGCCTGACTCTCGCCGCACTAGCCACGGCCGTCGTCATCGCGCACGTGATCGTCCAGCCGGCGGCGCCGCTCGCCCGGGCCTTGGCGCTGCCCCCGCTGGTGTGGCTCGGCCGCATCTCCTACGGCGTCTACCTGTGGCACTGGCCGCTGTTCACCTTTGTCACCGCCGACCTCACCGGCCTGTCCCGCTGGCCCCTGCTCGCGGTCCGGCTGGCGGGCACCCTCGGCGTCGCCGTGCTCAGCTACCACCTCGTCGAACAGCCGATCCGCCGCGGCGTGCTGGCCCGGCGGCTGCCCCGGCCGGCCCCCGCGGCGGTGACCGCGGGCGCCCTCGCCGTGCTGATCGGCGTCGTCGCGCTCGGCACCACTCCCCGCGCAGGCGACGCGACGAGCGGGATCGCCGCCGCTCCGGTGATCGTCTCGGTCCCGGACGCCGAACCGCACGCGGCCGCGCCGATCAGCCGGCCCCAGCGTCCGAAGTCGGCGCCGCCGCACGAGCCCCGGGTGACGTTCTTCGGCGACTCGGTCTCGTGGGTGATCGGCAGCTACCTGCCCGAGCACCCCGGCATGTGGACGAGCGTGCGCGCCATCCAGGGCTGCGGCATCGCCACCCTGCCCGACATCCTTCAGCTGGGCACCCCGCACACCAACTACCCCGGCTGCACGTCCTGGCAGCGGCGCTGGCAACGCGGCGTCGACCAGGACAACCCCGACGTCGCGGTGATCGAGCTCAACCGCTGGGAACTGATGGACCGCCGCTATCAGGGCCGCTATCAGCACGTCGGCGATCCCGCGTACGACGCCTACCTGCAGACGCAACTGGAGACGGCGATCCGCATCGCCGGGTCGCGGGGCGCCGCGGTCGTGCTGCTGACCGCCGCCTACACGCACCGCGCGGAACGGCCCGACGGTGGCCTCTACCCCGAGGACGAGCCCGACCGCGTCGACGCCTGGAACGCGCTGCTGCACGAGGTCGCGGCGCGGCATCCCGCGCAGGTGACCGTCCTCGACCTCAACCCGCTGGTGTGCCCGGACGGCAAGTTCACCTGGCGGATGGACGGCATGAAGGTGCGCAGCGACGGCCTGCACTACACCCCGGCCGCGGTCAAGAAGATCATCGCACCCTGGCTGCTCCCCCGGTTGGCCGCCATCGCCACCGGCGACGCCCCGCCACCGGACCAGCGCGCCCGCCCAGGCGCCTGACCCGCGAACGCCGCCACCCGCGCGGGCAAGATTGATGAGTTGCCGTCCGCCGCCGACACCAACTCACCAAGATCTCGCCGCCAGCCGGGGCGCGCGGGCAAGGATGATGAGTTGGCGCTCGCTTCGAACCGCAGCTCATCAAGATCCGGAAAGGGCGGGCGAGTCAAGATCCGGAGAGGGTGGCGGGGCGTCAGGCGGGCAGGGGCTGGGGATCGGCGGTCGGGCCGTGCACCACCGGCCGGCCGTCGGCCCAGTCGACGCGGTCGAGCCACATCTGGCGTCCGGGGCTGGTGCTGCCGATGGCGTCCGGCGGCCACGCGTGGTAGAGCAGCCAGGTCGTGCCGTCGCCCAGCGTGACCGGGTAGCAGTGCCCCGGACCGGCCGCGGCCGGCGACGAGCGCAGGATCGGGTTCTCCGGCGCGTCGTGGCACGGGCCCATCGGCCCCTCACAGGTGGCGTATCCGACGGCGTACCCGTCGGAGTCGAAGGCCCCGCCGGAGTAGAACAGGTAGAGCTTGCCGTCGTGGCGGAGCATCTCCGGCGCCTCGACCACCGCGCCCTGCCACGGCTTGTCGTTGGTGAGCAGCCGGACCCGGTCGCCGGTGAGCGACAGCCCGTCGGGGGCGAGCCGCTGGGCGTACAGATGCGACGGCACGCCGATGTGGTTGCCGTCGTTCTTCCAGTACAGGTAGAGGGCGCCGTCCTCGTCGCGGAACGGGCTGGCGTCGATCGAGCCGCCCTCCTCGTCCTGGCAGATCAGCGGCGACGGCGACGGGTCGGCGAACGGGCCGCGCGGGTTGTCGGCCACGGCCGCGCCGATGCACTGCCGGTCGGCCTTGTTCCACCGGGCGGTGTAGTAGAGCACGTACTTGCCGGCGGCGGTGCGCACCACCTCGGGCGCCCAGGTGTTGCCGGGCTCCGCCCACGAGCCGACCGACGGCAGCACGTCGCCGGCCTCGGCCCAGTGGCCCAGGTCGGTGCTGGTCAGCAGCGGCACGTTCTGGGACGCGTTGTTGGTGCCGTACGCGAACCAGGTGCCGTCCTCGTGCAGCACGCCGGGATCGGGGAAGTTCTTGGCGTAGACCGGATTCTGGAAGGTCATGGCGGCTCCGGTGGGTGCGGCGGTGGCGTTGTCCGGGCTGGCTCGATCGGAGCTGGCTTGATCGGAGCTGGCTTGATCGGAGCTGGCTTGATCGGGGGCGGCGCCGCAGGCGGCCAGGGCGAGGACGGACCCCGCGATGGCCGCCCGCAGCGACATGCCTGGTAAACGAGTCACGGGCGATGAATCCGGAAGTAGTCGAACTGGGCGGTGACCGGCGGGGCGGCGCCGCCGTGCGCGTCCAGGCCGATGCGCAGCGGAGCGCCGGCCGGGAAGGTCCATACTCCGCCCCGGGTCCAGGTGTGCCCGTCGACGCTCGATGAAGACCGGAGCAGATGCTCCCCGGTGGCCGGGTCGGTCCGGTGCACCAGCCGCAGCCACGTCGTGGTGGCCGGCGTCCCGAGGGTGATCCCGCCGTAGGCGAGCGAGCCCGCGTACGGCAACTCCCGCCCGTACTCGATCTGCCGGGTGTTCCAGATCGCCACCACGTCGAGCCGCGCGAAGTCGTCGTCCCCGGCGTACGCGATCAGCCCGGCCTGCTGGTAGTTGCGCACCTCGTCGACGCCCAGGTCGAGGGTCAGCTTGGTCTCGGCCGTCCAGTTCCCGGCCGGCGGGTCGCGCAGCAGCACCGAGGCGTTGTTGCCGGTGCCGGTCAGGTCGCCCGCCTCGACCGGCCAGTGGAGACTGCCGCCGGAGACGGTGGCCGCGGAGTCCGGCCGGATCCAGCTCCATCCCGGCCCGGGCGCGGTGCCGTTGAACTCGTCCGACCAGGCGAGACGCCCGACGGCCGGGGCCGGCACCGCGTGGGTGACCGGCCGGTAGAGCCGCCGCACGCTGAAGTTGTCGACGTCGCCCCGCCCGACAAATCCGACTTGTGCGGGGTGAGAGCGAACCCTGAACGACAGCGACACGATCGGCCCGCTCTGCCGGGCCTCGGTCAGCTCGGCGATCACGCGGTCACCGCGCACCGACACGGCGAGGTTGTGCCACGTGCCGAAGTCGAGCCCCGGCGGCAAGGGCGCCGACGCAAGGACCCTGCCCCCGGCGCCCGCCGACGCCGACGCCGACGCCGACGCCGACGCCGACGCACCGACGATGGCCGGTGGCGCCGACGCACCGGCGGTGGCCGGCGGCGCCGACGCACCCGTGCTGGCCACCAGTTGCCCGGCGGCGCGGTCGATCGAGACTCGGACGCCGCCGGCGACGAGCCCGAGCGAGGATCCCGCCGGCACCCGCAGATCGGCCTCGACCCGCACGTCACCCGAGGGCGACGGCCGCAGCACGGTCCCGCTGCCGGTTGCGTATCCGTCGGCGACCCGCCATCTGCCGGGCAGCCAGGACGGCGCCCGGTCGAACCGCTCGGCGCCGGTAGCGACCGGTGCCGCCTGCGGCGTGTCGGACGGGCCGGCGCCGGCCCGGACCAGCGGCCAGCCCTTGATCCAGTCGAGGCGGTCGAGCAGCATCGGCCGGCGGTTGACCCCGAACGGCTCGTCCAGATAGGGCGCGTTGCGGTCGATCGCGTGATAGACGAGATAGTCCTGCCCGGACAGGTCGGTGACCAGGCCGTTGTGCCCGGCGCCGATCCACCGGTTGCCGTTCTGGGTCACCACCGGGGTGCCGCCGACCCGGGAGTCGAGCAGCGAGACGCCGCGCGCGTCCACGAACGGCCCGAGCGGCGACCGCGACCGGCCGACCGACACCGAATAGCCCGTCGCCGGGCCCGCGCAGCAGTTCGCCGACGAGGCGAACAGGTAGTACCAGCCGTCGCGGCGGACGACGTACGCGCCCTCGTACTTGTTGTCGAGAGCCACCATCGCCGGCGCGCCCACCGTGCTCAGCCCGTCGGCGGCGAGCCGCACCACCGAGATCCCGCCGTAGTAGCTGCCGAAGTACAGGTAGCGGGTGCCGTCGGCGGCGGTGAGCTCGGCCGGGTCGATCGTGCTCAGGTAACCGCCGCCGCCACCCGGCCGGGGCGCCACCACGGGCGCCGGCTGCTGGGTCCACGGCCCGGCCGGGGCGGACGCGGTGGCCACCCCGATGGCGAAGTCAAAAGTTTCCGGGGAAACGTTTGTGTCGGTCACCGCGTAGTACATGACATAGCGGCCGTCGAGATAGCGAACATCCGGCGCCCAGTAGGACGCGCCCGGGGCCACGTACGGGGCGGCCGGCCCGGACAGCGCCTCCCCCACGTAGGTCCAGTGCGTCAGGTCGGGCGAGCGTGAGATCGGGATCCGCCGGGCCACCCCCGAACCGGAGCGCAGCGGATCGCTTGTCGCGTAGGCGTACCAGAAACCGTCCTGGCCTCTGATCACGGTGGGATCGGCGAAAGTGTCGGCGAAACTGGAAGAGACCGGATTGACCAGCAGACTCAGGAACATCAGCAGGGTACGAAGCATGCGATCATCCCTTCACCCCGGTGTGCGTGACGCTCTGGATGACGTGCCGCTGCGCGATCACGAACAGGATCAGCACCGGCACGCTGGCCACCACCGCGCCCGCCATCGCGATCGGGTAGTTGGTGGTGGCGGCGTTCTGCAGGTTGCCCAGGCCGGCCGGCAGGGTCAGCCGGTCGGCGCTGAACAGCACGTAGATCGGCCAGAGGAAGTCGTTCCAGTTGGTCAGGAACGACAGCACGGTGAGGGTGGCGAGCGCCGGCCGGGCCAGCGGCAGCACGATCCGGGTGAAGATCTGCCACTGGTTGGCGCCCTCGATCAGCGCCGCCTCCTCCAGCTCCATCGGCAGCGACGTGAAGAACTGGCGCAGGAAGAAGACGCCGAACGCGCCGCCGGCCGACGGGACGATCAGCGCCCAGAGCGAGTCGAGCCAGCCGAGCTGGCTGACGATCAGATAGTTGGGGACGAGGAAGAGGAACGGCGGCACGAAAAGAGTGCCGACCACCGTCGCGAAAACCAGCTTGCGGCCGCGGAAACGCATCCGGGCCAGGGCGTACGCGGCCATCGCGTCGACCGCGACGATCAGCGCCGCGTTGGCCGTCGCCGCGATCATGCTGTTGAGGAACCAGCGCAGCACCGGGGTGGCCGAGTTGGTGGTGAGCACCGTCGAGTACGCCTCGGTGGTGAACGGGTTGGGCAGCCAGGACAGCGGCAGCGCGGTGGCGTCGTTGTTGGTCTTGAACGACGTGATCAGCATCCACAGCAGCGGCGCCACGAAAATTATCGTGAGCGCCAGCAGCGTGAGCCAGAAGAAGATCCGGCCCACCGTCCACGGACGGCGCTGGCCGGTCGTCGCCGGGGTGGTGGTCACGAGCCCTCCCGCTGCTGGGTGAGGCGAAGGTTGAGGACGCTGATCGCCAGCAGGAGGACCGCGAGGATGTAGCTCATGGCCGCGGCGATGCCCTGGCGGTTGTTGGAGAAGCCGGTCTGGGCGATGTACATGATCGCCGTGCGGGTCTCGTTGGCCGGCGCGCCGTCGGTCAGCAGGAACGACTGGCCGAACATGTTGGCCGAGGCCAGGATCGTCACGGTGGTCACGAACGCCATGACCGGCCGCAGCCCGGGCAGCGTCACCGCCCGGAACTCGGCCCAGCGCGAGGCGCCGTCCACCCGCGCGGCCTCGTACAGGTCCGGGGAGATCTCCTGGAGGCCGGCCATGTAGATGATGGCGTTGAAGCCGAGCGTCCACCAGACCGTCATGCCGATCAGCGAGATCCAGGCCCACGGCAGGTCGGTGGTCCACGGGATGGCGTGGCCCAGGTAGTAGTTGACCAGGCCGATGTTGGGGTCGAGCACGAACCGGAACAGGATGCCGACCACCGCGACGCCGAGCACGTAGGGCGCGAAGAACACGGCGCGGAAGAACGACCGGCCGGGGAAGACCCGGTTGAGCAGCAACGCCACGCCGAGCGGGCAGATGATCAGGAACGGCACGCTGAACACCGTGAAGATGCCGGTGGCCTCCATGCTCTTCCAGAAGTCGCCGCTGTCGCGGCTACCCGGGGTGAACAGGTCGATGTAGTTCTGCAGCCCGACCCACGGCTTGCCGGGCAGCAGGTAGTTGTAGTCGTGGAAGCTGACCCACAGGCCGAAAATTGCCGGGATCAGCACGAAACCACAAAACAAGATCAAAAACGGCAACAGGAAGAGGTACGGCGTCAGCGGCGCGTACCGCCGCACGCCCGTCCTCCCGCTCGCCCGGCCGGCCCGGCGCGACTGCCGGGCCGGCGCGGTGGTCACGGCCATGATCAGGCCCCGTACTTCTTCTTGTTGTCGGCGAGGATCTTGTTGGCCCGGTTCGCCGACGTGGTGAGCGCGTCCGCCGGGGCCTGCTTGAGCAGCACCGCGCTCTGCACGCCGGTGTAGAGCTCGGCGAGCGCGTCGCCGATACCGGCCACCGACGGCGGGAAGTGGGTGAACTGCACGTCGGCGGCGAACGACTGCAGGTCGGTCAGGGCCTTGAACTCGGCGCTCTGCGCGAGGTCGGTGCGGGCCGGCACCTTGGCGCTCTTGGCCCAGGCCGCCGCCTGCTGGGTGAACCAGTTGATGAAGAACCGGCTGGCGTTGGCCTTGTTGGCGTCGTTGTCCTTCTTGCGCGGCAACACGAACTGGTGGCTGTTGCCCCAGACCCCGCCGGTCGAGCCGATCTTGGGCAGCTGCGCGGTGCCGATCTCGTACGTCTTGAGCGTGGTGACGTCGTTGACCTGCCAGATGCCCTGCCAGTTGAAGACGTTCTTGCCGTTCTTGAGCGCGATGTAGTCGGCGTCCTGGCCCACGTTCTTGGGGCTGTAGCCGTTCTTGACCAGGTCGACCATCCAGGTCAGCGCCTGCACGCCGGCGTCGGAGTTCCAGGTCGCGCTGGTGTTGTCGGAGCTGAACACGTCGCCGCCGAACTGCCAGAGCAGCGACTCGAACTGGAAGCCGCCGGTGAACTGGAACGGCGAGACCCACGAGCCCTGGATGCCCTTGCTCTTCAGGGTCTCCAGCTGGGACATGTACTCGTCCTTGGTGGTCGGCGGCTTCTCCGGATCGAGGCCGGCCTTCTCCATGACCGTCTTGTTGTAATAAAGACCGAGATTGTGTACGTCGATGGGAATGCCGTACCGGGTGCCCTGGTAGACACCCCCGTTCCAGACGGCCGGCGCGAAGTCCGACTCCTTGAGCCCGAGCGCCTTGGCGACGTCCTCGATGGACACGATCACCTGCTGGGCGGCCTGGGTCGGGATGTCGTCGATGTGCATGGCGCCCACGTCCGGGCCGTTCCCGCTCTGCACCGCCGCGGGCAGCTTGGTGAAGAAGTCGGCCCACTGGAACACGTTCATCTTCACCTGGACGTTCGGGTTGGCCTTGTTGAACTGGTCGACCATCGCCTGGGCGGTCTCGCCGTCGCTGCCGGTCCAGCCGTTCCAGAAGCTGATCGTGACGTTCGGGCCGCTGTAGCTGGCGCCGCCGTTGCCGCCGGCCGGCGCGGCCTGCGGGGCCTTGGAGGTGCCGCCGCAGGCGGCGAGGGCGAGCGCGGCGCCGGCGCCGCCGGAGAGGGCAAGGAAGCGACGACGGTTCAAATCGGACATTGGGAATCTCCTAGGCGTCGGATTGGTCGGTGGAGAACTCGAGGACGTTCCAGGAAGCGGGGGGAAGCTCGACGGTGACCTGGCCGGGCCGGGTCGCCCGCTCGCCGTGCAGCAGACGATGGGTGCGCAGTTGCGCGCCGTTGAAACCGCGGAGGTCGAGGTCGAGGGCGATCGGTGCGGTGCGGTCGCGGTTCACGGCGAACAGGACGACCGCGCCGGTCGCGGGGTCGTGGCTGGCCGCCGCCGTGAGCGCGGGCACCGGCCCGTACGCGTCGGTGTTGATCTGATGGGTGACCGGTTCCACCCGCAGCGCGTCGCCCCGCGCGAGGCCGGCCATGTGCGCGAACGGATGGAAGGTGGTCTGCTTGCGGGCCGGGCCGCCGGGCTCGGTGCGGATCGGCGCGATCACGTTGGCGAGCTGCGCCTGGCACGCGATGCCGACCCGGTCGGCGTGCCCGAGCAGGGAGATCAGGTAGGTGCCGACCACCACCGCGTCGATCTCGGAGTAGTCGTCCTCGATCAGGCGCGGCGCCTGCCGCCACTCGAGCGCGGCCTCGCCGTGCCAGTCGCGCTGGTACCAGACGTTCCACTCGTCGAACGAGACCCGCAGGCGCTTGGGGCTGCGCAGCTTGGCCTTGACGTGGTCGGCGGTGGCGACCACCTCGTCGATGAAGGCGTCCATGTCCACCGCGGACGCGAGGAAGCTGTCGGTGTCGCCGTGGTGCTCCTCGTAGTAGGCGTGCATCGAGATGAAGTCGACCTGGTCGTAGCATTGCTCGAGGACGGTCGCCTCCCACGAGCCGAAGGTGGGCATGTGCCGGCCGGAGCTGCCGCACGCGACCAGCTCGATGCCGGGGTCGAGGCGGCGCATGGCCCGGCCGGTCTCGGCGGCGAGCCGGCCGTACTCGTACGCGGTCTTGTGGCCCATCTGCCACGGGCCGTCCGCCTCGTTGCCGAGGCACCAGAGCCCGATCCCGTACGGCTCGGTGTCGCCGTTCTTGATCCGCTGGTCGGAGAGCCGGGTGCCGCCCGGGAAGTTCGCGTACTCCAGCAGCTCGACCGCCTCGGTGAGGCCGCGGGTGCCGAGGTTGACCGCCATCATCGGCTCGGCGCCCAGCCGGCGGACCCAGGCCATGTACTCCCCCAGGCCGAACTGGTTGGTCTCGATCGAGCGCCAGGCCAGGTCGAGCCGGGTGGGCCGGGTCTCGCGCGGCCCGACGCCGTCCTCCCATCGGTAGTTGGAGACGAAGTTGCCGCCCGGGTAGCGCACCACGGTCACGCCCAGCTCACGGGCCAGGTCGAGCACGTCCGTGCGCAGGCCGAGCTCGTCGGCCGCGGGGTGGCCGGGCTCGAAGATGCCGGTGTAGACGCAGCGGCCCATGTGCTCGACGAGCGAGCCGAAGAGCCGGCGGTCGATGGCCCCGATCCGGAAGGCCGGATCCAGGGTGAGCTGTGCGACATTCACGTTGGAGTTTTACAACGTTGTTTACATCGTTGTAAAGAGCCGGACTATGATGCTGCTCGTTCTGATACTTGTCGCGAGGAGGCCACGGGTGGGCGCGAGCATCAAGGACGTCGCCCGGCACGCGGGCGTCTCGGTCAAGACCGTCTCCAACGTGATCAACGATTTCCCGTTCGTCTCGGCGGCCACCCGGGCCAAGGTCCAGCAGTCGCTGGCCGAGCTGGACTACCGGCCCAACCTGTCGGCCCGGCTGCTGCGCGGCGGCCGCACCGGCGTGGTGGCCCTCGCGGTCCCCGAGATCAGCTCGCCGTACTTCGCCGAGCTCGCCGCCCAGTTCGTCCAGCACGCCAAGAGCCACGCCTGGACCGTGCTCATCGACGAGACCCAGGGCGCCCGCGACAGCGAGCGGATCGTCCTCGACGGCATCAAGTCGCACCTGGTCGACGGCCTGATCGTGAGCCCGCTGGCGCTGACCGCGCACGACATCAACGCCCGCCGCGACCGCACCCCGCTGGTGCTGCTCGGCGAGCGGCTCGCGCACGCGCCGGTCGACCACGTCAGCATCGACAACGTCGACGGCGCCCGGGCCGCGACCGCCCACCTGCTCGAGCTCGGCCGCCGCCGGATCGCCGCGATCGGCAGCCAGCCGCACGTCTCCGGCGGCACCGCGGCGCTGCGCCTCAAGGGCTACCGGGCCGCCCTGCGCGCGGCCGGCATCCCGTCCTCCGCCGATCTGATCAGGCCGGCGCCTCGGTACCACCGGGCCGACGGCTATGCCGCGATGACCGCGCTGCTCGACCTGCCGCAGCCGCCTGACGCGGTGTTCTGCTTCAACGACCTGATGGCGATCGGCGCGCTGCGGGCGCTGCACGAGCGCGGCGTCCCGGTGCCGGCCGGCGTCGCGGTGATCGGCTTCGACGGCATCGAGGAGGGCGACTTCCACACGCCGTCGCTGAGCACGATCCGGCCGGACCGGGGCGAGATCGCCCGGCTCGCGCTGTCCCTGCTCGACAACCGGATCACCACGGGCGCCGAGACGCCGCCGCAGGAGGCGTACGCGGGCTTCGAGCTCCTGGTGCGGGAAAGCTCGGCCGGCTGAGCCGCCTGCCGCCGGCCTACCCCTTGCGGCCCTGGGTGGCCACCCCCTCGATGAAGTAGCGCTGGCCGATCACTCCTTCCGGGCCGCGGCGACAAATTGCTCGAACATCGCGTCGTAATCGGCCTCCGCGGGCTTCTCCGGCCGGCCCGGCAGCGGTGTCTCCACGCCGCAGGCCCGCATTGCGGCACCGACCGCGACCGCCTCGGGCTCGGCGATCACCCGTACCGGCGCCGGTAGCACCGCCGCCCGGATCCGCGTCCACACCGGGTTGGCCGCGACCGGACCGCCGAGCAGGTGCACCACCGCCGGCGCCGTCCCGGACAGCCGGACCTGCTCGGCGAGCATCCACCGGGTGTGCAGGCACAAACCCTCGAGCAGCGCCCGGGCCAGCTCGGCCGGCGTGTGCTCGGGGCGTCGCCCGATCACCCGCAGCCGGGCCTCGGGGTCGGGATCGGGCGCCTGCCGGCCGGCCGGATAGGGCAGGACCAGGATGCCCGTCGGCTCCGGGCCGGCCTGATCGAAGCCGGCCTGATCGAAGATCGTGGCGTCCACCTTCTCGTGGGTGAGCCACCAGTCGATCGCCGCGCCCGCGCTCGGTGAACCGGCGACGACGGCCCGGTGCCGGCCACCCACCGTGATCACTGCGCTCATGCCGGCCCGGCCGACCTCGACGGGATCCGGCGCCCCGGCGACCACCGTCATGACGGCCTCCGCGGTGCCCAGCGAGTCGGCCACCTCGCCCGGCCGGCGCACCCCGCAGGCGAAGGCGCCGACGGGGTGGTCGTGCCCGGCGATCACCACGGGCGTCCCGGCCCGCAGCCCCCAGCCCCGACCCCGTACGCGTCCGGCGATCTCGCCCGGCGCCATGACCGCCGGCAGCTGCGCGGGGCCCAGGCCGGCCTCGGCGAGCAGCCCGGCGTCGAAGCCGGCCGGCAACGGCTCGCCCGGGCCCGGCAGCCGATAGGCCATCGTGCGCCCGGCCAGGGTGTGATCGGTGGCCAGCCGGCCGGTGAGCAGGAGGCCGGCCAGGTCGGCCGCGCCCGCCCAGCGGGTCATGGCCACCTCCTGGGCCCGCAGCCAGGACCACTTCGCGAGCGGAGCCTTGGCACTGGGCCGCACCCCGGTCGCGGCGACCAACTGGTCCCGGCCGAGGCGGCGGGCCAGGGCGTCGGCCTCGCCGGCGGCGCGCCGGTCGGTCCAGCGCAGCCATCCGGTCAGCGGCGCGTCGTCGTCGCCGAGCGGGACGCCGGTCTCGGCCATCGAGGCGATCCCCACCGCGTCCGGCGGCGCGGATCCGTCCAGGACGCGTCCGAGCAGGGCGTGCAGGGTGGCGCGAAGATCGCCGGGCTCCGGGGTCGGCGCGCTCGCCGCCGCGCGCACCCGAGGCGCCGCCTCGCCCAGCTCCGCCAGGACGACCTTGGTGTTGGTGGTCCCGAGGTCGATGCCAACGCCGAGCGGCATGGCCCCACCCTAGCGAGGTGCCGGGATCGAGGCCCTGTTCCGCGGTCTGAGCTGGGTGTTCGCCACGCTTTGCTCTGCTCACCCACAGGAAGCGCCCAGGCCAGGCGACCCGGCCCCGCGCCGACGTCCGCGACGGCCGCTACGCCCAGATCGACCCGAAGCGACCGAAGCTGTGCTTACTACCGGTGAGCAGAGCAAAGGCGACGCGGACAAGCGGGGCGAAGCTGCGGCCGGGCAACGCGTGGCGGAGCGGAACCACCACCGCGAAAGATGCCTGGATTGCCGGGCCCGCCGCGGCGGTCGGCCGGGCGCTCGGCGAGATCGGCGAGGGCGCGCGCTTCACGCTTCTCGCCCGCCACGGCGACGACGAGCGGCCCGCCGGGGAGGTGTCGCTGAACCGCGCGCTGCCGCCGGACGCCGACGCGGCGCTGGCCTTCGACCCGGTGGGCAACTCGCGCCCCGAGTTGCACCCGACCGGGCTGGTGCATGGCGTCCGGGCGTTCGCCTACCGGGCCGGCCGCCGGTGGCGCGGCGCCGAGGCGGCTCGATGAACCGCCCGTTCAGGGCGAGGATTCGGGCAGGTTGCCGGTGTCGAGCAGGTACTGCGCCACCTCGGCGACCTTGCGGCGGCGGCTGCGGGCCGCGGCGCGCAGCACGGTGAAGGCCTGCTCGGCGTCCGTGCCCCGTTGGGCCATCAGGTAGCCCACCGCGCGCTCGATCACGATCCGGTAGTCGAGCGCGTACTGCAGCTGGCCGGCCAGCTCGCCGGCCCGGCGCGCGGCCAGGGCGGCGGCGAGGATGGTCTCGGCCAGGTCGGCGTACCGCTGCAGCGCCGACGCCTCGGTGTCGTCCCATTCGTGCGGCCGGTCGAGGAAGACGTCCAGCGTGCCGACCGGCACCCCGCCCAGGCGCACCGGCACGCCCAGCACCGAGACCACCCGGTGCCGCAGGAACGTGTCCCGGATGCGCGGCCACCGCGTCTCGGCCCGCAGGTCGTCAGCGCGGACCACCCGGTTGTGCACGAACGCCGCCACGCACGGTCCCTCGCCCGCGGTGCTCTGCGCCTCCTCCATGATCTTGCTGGGCGCGTTGCTGGCCGCGACGTAGTGCAGGATGTGCTGCTCGTCCGCGACCATCAGCCCGCTGCCGGTCACCCCGAACATGTCGACGGCCGCGTGCACCACCTCGCCGACCGCCTCGGCGACGTCCCCGCGGCCGGCGTTCTCGAGCCGGCGCAGGGTGCCGGCCAGAACCTCCGGGTCGATGTTGGCCACGTCGCCTACCCCCACCCGCCCGGCGGCAGTCGAGAACCGGTGTCCTGATCCGGTGGCATACCGGCCCACTTCCCGGAGCCGCCGGCCGCGAAACCGGAAATTCGGCTCGTTCGACGTTTGACCGTCCGGTTTCCGGCAACATACGGGGCCGGCCAAACCCTCCGCCCTGTGTCCGCGGACAACCGGAGGATTCACCATGTCCGCGCACACCGACACCAGCCGCTGGCAAGATCTGGACGAGCTCGCCGAGCGGTACGCCGCCGAGCTGCGCCGGTGCGAGGGACCGCGTGCCCGCCGCCTGCGCGACGAGACGATCCGGGCGATGCTGCCGATGGCCGACCGCCTGGCCCGCCGCTACCGGTACAGCCCGCAGTCCGCCGAGGATGTCCGTCAGGTGGCCCGCCTCGGCCTGGTCAAGGCGGTCGAGCGGTTCGACCCGGCGCGGGGTTCGTTCACCGCGTACGCGGTCAGCATCATCCTCGGCGAGATCAAGCGGCACTTCCGCGACCACGGCTGGAGCGTGCACGTGCCCCGCCGCCTGCAGGAGCTCGCGCTCGTCGTGGGCCGGGCCCAGGAGGAGCTCGTCCACGAGCTGCACCGTCGGCCGACGGACGCCGAGCTCGCCGATCGATGCGGGATCGACGTCGCGGACGTCCGGGCCGCCCGGGTGTGCGGCGCCGGCCACCAGGCAGCGTCGCTCAACCGGCCGGTCGGTGATGGGTCCGAGGAACTGGGCGACCTCTACGGCGGCGTGGACCCGGGCGCCGAGCTCGTCGCCGACCAGGTCACGCTGGCCGGCCTGCTGGAGCGGCTGCCGGCGCGGGATCGGCGGATCCTCGCCATGCGCTTCCACGGCGACCGGACCCAGTCGGCGATCGCCGACGAGCTGGGCATCTCGCAGATGCACGTGTCCCGGCTGATCAGCCGCGCGCTCGGCTGGCTGCGCGAGGGGCTGCTGAGCGACTCGACCCCGCCGTGGCCCGGCGAGGCCGACCCGGAGACCAGCCCGCTGACCGTGGTCACCCGCCGCCGGCCCGGCGGCCGGTTGTCGATCCGGGTGTTCGGCGAGGTGGACCGGGACAACGCGGACCGGCTGCGTACGGCGGTCCTGGCGGTGATCGCCCACCTGAGTCCGGGCACCTCGATCGTGCTGGACCTCTCCCGCATGCCGATGCTCGACGCGGCGGGGGTCGCCGCCCTGCTGGCCGTGCACGAGGCGGCCCGGGTGCGCGGCGTGCGGGTCCGGGCGGCCGGGCTGCAGCCGATCGTACGGCGGATCGCCGAGATCGCCGGGCTGCGGGCGCTGCTGGCCGAGGACTGACAGCTCGGACGGCGACCCGGCCGCATGGCCACGCCGACCACTCACGGTCGTCGCCGGCAAACCCTGTTCGTATCCCGGGTAACCGGGGTATGCCGACATCCATGTCGGTCGAGGGGAAAGCGCGGGAGAAGACATTCTTCGGGCAGCCGCGGGCGCTGGCCAACCTGTTCGGCGTCGAGCTGTGGGAACGGTTCTCGTTCTACGGCATGCAGGGCATCCTGCTGATCTATCTCTACTACGAGACCTCCCGGGGCGGCCTCGGCATCAGCCAGGACACCGCGGCCAGCATCGTCGGCGCGTACGGCGGCTCGGTCTACCTCGCCACCGTGATCGGAGCCTGGCTGGCCGACCGCCTGCTCGGGCCGGAACGCGTCCTGTTCTACAGCGCGATTCTGGTCATGTGCGGTCACCTCGGCCTGGCGCTGATCCCGGGCCTGGCCGGCGTGACGATCGGGCTGATCCTCATCGCGCTCGGCAGCGGCGGCGTCAAGGCCACCGCGACCACCATCGTCGGCACGCTCTATGCCGAGGGGGATCCGCGGCGCGACGCCGGCTTCTCGCTGTTCTACCTCGGCATCAACGTGGGCGCCTTCCTCGGCCCGTTGCTCACCGGTCTGCTGCAGAAAGATCTGGGATTTCACTACGGCTTCGGCGCGGCGGCGGCCGGCATGGCGGTGGGTCTCATTCAGTACGCCATGAGCCGGCGTTCCCTGCCCGCGCTGGCCCGCGAGGTCGGCAACCCGCTCCCGGCGCGCCGGCGTCCGCTGGTCGCCGTCATCGCGGCCGCCGCGATCGTGCTGATCGCCATCCTGGCCTTCGCCGGCCTGCTCCCGGCCGAGCACCTGTCCACCATCGTGGTCGTCCTCAGCATCGCGGTGGCCGTCGCCTACTTCGCCGTGATCCTGAGCAGCCACCGCGTGAACACCACCGAGCGCCGCCGGGTGATCGCCTTCATCCCCATGTTCATCGCCAGCGCCGCCTTCTGGTCCCTCTACCAGCAGCAGTTCACGGTCGTGACGATCTACTCCGACCAGCGCCTCGACCGCACCTTCCTCGGCTGGACCATGCCGGTGTCCTGGGTCCAGTCCATCAACCCCATCATGATCATCATCCTGTCCGGGGTCTTCGCCGCGATCTGGCTGCGCCTCGGCGACCGCCAGCCGTCCACCCCGGTCAAGTTCGCCCTCGGCACGGCCACCATGGGCGTGGCGTTCCTGCTGTTCCTGCCGTTCGCCGGCACCGGCCCGAACGGCGTGCCGCTGATCGGCCTGGCCGGCATCATCCTGGTCTTCACGATCGCCGAGTTGCTGCTCTCGCCGGTCGGGCTGTCCCTGTCGACCAAGCTGGCGCCGGACGCCTTCCGTACCCAGATGGTGGCGCTGTTCTTCCTGTCGGTGGCGCTCGGCACGGCGCTGTCGGGCACCCTGGCGACCTACTACAGCGAGGATCACGAGGTCGCGTACTTCGGCATCCTCGGGGCGATCGCCATCGTGCTGGGGGTTCTGCTGTGGCTGATCCGCAAGCCTCTCGAGCGCCTGATGGGCGGCGTCCGGTGACCGGCGCGCGATCACCCGCTACGACGCGCCGCCCGGGTGGTGCGGATGCGTGATCACCAGGACCGGGCGCGCGGACCGTTTGATCAAGGTGAGCGGGACGCTGCCGAGCAGCCGCGCCGCGACCGCCGGCCGGTTGCTCGACCCGACGACGATCAGGTCGGCCTGATGGCGCTCGGCAAACTCCAGAATGGCCGGCACCGGGCGCCCCGGCAGGACCGCCGTCCCGGCCTCGACACCGGCGTCCAGGAGTTGCCGGGCCATCCGCTCGATCGCGCCGCGCGCCTTGTCGTCGAACACCGAACGGGGAACGGCGGCCAGCCGCTCCAACTCGACCTCGTCCGCCGCGACGACCGTGACGTCGCCGCCGGTCTGCCGGACGAGGCTGGTCACGGCGGCGACGAGCCACGGCTGATCGGCATCGGGTTTCGCGGCGACGACGATGCGCATGTCACGCAGTATTACCGTACGGCTGCGTTCCGTCGATAGGCTCACGACCATGGCAGACTCGGTGACCCAGTCGGAGCCCTCCCTCAAGCGGGTCATGGGCCCGGGCCTGTTGTTGCTGTTCGTCGTCGGCGACATCCTCGGCACCGGCGTCTACGCGCTGACCGGCCGGGTGGCCAACGAGGTCGGCGGCGCGGTGTGGCTGCCGTTCCTCATCGCGTTCGTCGTCGCGCTGCTGACCGCGTGCAGCTATCTGGAGCTGGTCACGAAATATCCGCGCGCGGCCGGCGCGGCGCTGTACACGCACAAGGCTTTCGGCCTGCACTTCCTGACTTTCCTGGTGACTTTCGCGGTGATGTGCTCGGGCCTCACGTCGGCGTCCAGCGCGTCGAAGGCTTTCGCGCAGAACTTCGCCGAGGCGTTCGACCTTTCGCTCAGCGAGGGCGTCGGGCTGACCGCCGTGGCGATCGGCTTCATGACCCTCGTCGCCCTCGTCAACTTTCGCGGCGTCGGCGAAAGCGTGAAGCTCAACGTGGTGCTCACCCTGGTCGAGTTGTCCGGCTTGCTCATCGTGATCTGCATCGGCGCGTGGGCGCTGGGCGGCGGCCACGGGGACCTCTCCCGGCTCGCCGACTTCAAGGGGGCCGAGGGCGGGAGCCCGTTCTTCGCGGTGACCGCCGCGACCGCGCTGGCGTTCTTCGCGATGGTGGGCTTCGAGGACTCGGTGAACATGGCCGAGGAGACGAAGGACCCGGTGCGCATCTTCCCGAAGGTGATGCTGACCGGCCTGTGCATCACCGGGCTCATCTACGTTCTCGTGTCCATCTCCTCGGTCGCCCTGGTCGCGCCCGAGGAACTGGGCGAGGGCGACGCGCCGCTGCTCAAGGTGGTGGAGGCGGGCGCGGCAAGCTTTCCGTTGTGGATTTTCGCGTTCATCACGATGTTCGCGGTCGCCAACTCGGCCCTGATCAACATGCTGATGGCCAGCCGCCTGCTCTACGGGATGGCGAACGAGCGGGTGCTGCCGAAGGTCCTCGGCCGGGTGCATCGCGCCCGGCGTACCCCGTGGGTGGGCATCGTCTTCACCACGGTGATCGCTTTCGGCCTGATCTGGTTCGCCGACCTGACCGCGCTCGGCGGCACCACCTCGCTGCTGCTGCTCTGCGTCTTCACGGTCGTCAACATCGCCGTCCTGGTGCTGCGGCGCGACCGGGTCGAACACCGGCATTTCCACGCGCCGACCGCGATTCCGGTGCTGGGCGCCGTCGTCTGCGCCTACCTGGCGAGCCCGCTCTCCGGCCGATCCGTCGACGACTACCGGGTGGGCGGCATCCTCCTGCTGATCGGCATCGTGCTCTGGGGCGTCACGTTCCTGCACGGGCGCGCGACCGCCCGCTGACCGACGTCCGTTCACTTCGACGCCGCCGCCTTGAGGGACCGCAACGAATAGCCGGTCAGGCCGCCCGGGAGGAAGGCGACCGCGAGCACGAACAGCGCCCCCAGCACGAACAGCGGCTGACCCAGCGGGCCGGGCAGCGAGCCGCCCACGTGGGTCAGCCGCTGGTCCAGGTAGGCGTAGAGGATGCCGCCGAGCACCGCGCCCCACCGGGTGCCGGCGCCGCCGAGGACGGCCATCACGATCAGCGACAGGGTCAGGTCGGTCGACGCCAGGTGCGGTGTCGCGCCGCCGACCACCAGCACGTAGACGGCCCCACCCAGCGCCGCCAGGGCGGCGGCCAGGACGAACGTCGCCAGCTTTATCCGGTACGGCGACAGGCCCAGCACCGCGATCCGGCGCTCGTCGTCGCGCAGGCCGGTCAGCACCCGCCCGAGCGGCGCCCGGCGGATGCCGTGCACCACCACGATCACCAGGACCAGGAACGCCAGCGCCAGCCAATACAGGTTCACCGTATTGACCACCCCGACGAGCCCCGGCGGCAGGGCGGCCGAGTCGAGCGGCAGCCCCTCCTCTCCCCCGGTGCGGCCGCCCGGGTCCCGGTTCACGACGATCCAGCCCACCTGGGCGAAGGCCAGCGTCACCATGGCCAGCGCGATCCCGCCGACCCGCAGCGCCACCGCGCCGAGCAGGGCGGCGGCCACCGCGGCCAGGAGAACCGCGAGCAGCATCGCGGTCCACAGCGGCACGTGTTCGAGCAGGATGCCGGTCCCGTAGGCGCCGAGCGCGATGAACAGCGCATGCCCGAACGAGAGCAGCCCGGCGTGTCCGAACAGCAGGTCATAGCCGAGCGCCAGCCCGCCGAAGACCAGGCAGACGCCGAGCAGCTGCAGCGTCCCGGGCGAGTTCAACGGCCCGTCGAAGAGGACCGGCACGTCCAGTGTCGACCACGGCACGGCGATCGCCACGACCAGCGCGACGAGCGGAAACAGCCGGGTGAGCCTCATGCGGTGGTGACCTTTCCGGCCAGGCCGCCCGGGCGGAGCAGCAGGACGATGGCGAGCAGCGCGACCACGCTCACGTCGCCGGCGCCGGACGTGCCGTAGTAGTTGACGAACTGCTGGAGCACGCCGACGACCACGGCCGCGACCGCCGAGCCGGTGATCGAGCCGAGGCCGCCGATCACCACCACGATGAAGGCGAAGATGAGCAGTCCGGCGCCCTGCGACGGGGAGACCGAGCCGAAGTACATGCCGCCGAGCACGCCGGCCGTGCCGGCGAGCGCGCCGCCGAGCGTGAAGACCAAAGTGAACGCGGCCCGCACGTCGATGCCGAGCGCGCTGACCATCGCCCGGTTCTCCACGCCGGCCCGGATGATCAGGCCGTACCGGGTCCAGCGGAGGAACGCGAGCAGGCCGGCGAGCACGAGCGCCGCGGCGGCGATCAGCAGGAAACGGTCGTTGGGGACCTCGGCGCCGAGCAGCGAGGTGGTGTCGGTGGTCCAGGCGGGGCGTGGGTAGGTGCGCGGGTCGGCGCCCCAGACCGACTGCAGCAGGGCGACGCCGGCGAGGGACAGGCCGACGGTGGCCAGCACCTGCTCGGTGGGCCGGCGGTAGAGCGGGCGAATCACGATCAGCTCGACGAGCGCGCCGGTGACGGCGCCGGCGGCGATGCCGACGGGTACGGCGACGGCCAGGCCCCACTGCTGCGCGGCCTGCCACGCGGCGTAGGCGCCGACGGACAGGAACAGGCCGTGCGCGAAGTTGAGCACCCCGGCCAGCCCGAACACCAGCGACAGGCCGGAGGCGATGAGGAAGTAGAGCGCGGCCAGGCCGAGCCCGGTGAGCGTCAAGAGGACGACGGTCGACATCAGGCCCGCCTCCCGGCCGCATCGGTCGAGGACCCCGCGTCTCCCGAGCCAACCGTTTCTCCAGAGGAAGCCGCGTTCGCCGGGCGGGCCGGATGACGCGAGGCGGTCGATCCGACGCCGAGCAGGTCGCGGGTCAGGGCAGGGTCGCCGAGCAGTTCGGCGGCCGGTCCGTGCCAGGCGACCCGGCCGGCGGCGAGCACCACCGCGTCCCGGGCGAGCCGGCGGACGACGGCGAGGTTCTGCTCGACCAGCAGCATCGGCACCCGGTCGGCCATCCGGGCCAGTGCCTGGGTCACCGCGGTGACGACGGCGGGAGCAAGGCCCTTGGTGGGCTCGTCGATCAGCAGCAGGCGCTGCGGGTTGAGCAGCACGCGGGCCAGCGCGAGCATCTGCTGCTGGCCGCCGGAGAGCGTGCCGGCGCGTTGCGCGGCTCGTTGCCGCAGCTCCGGGAACAGTTCGTGAACCGTACGGAAATCGGGGTTCTTGTCGCGGACCGCCAAGCGCAAGTTTTCCGCGACCGTGAGTCCCGCGAAGACGCAGCGGTCCTCGGGCACGTAGCCGAGCCCGGCGCGCACCAGGCGGTGGGTCGGTCGGCCCAGTGCGGGGGCGCCGTCGAACTCGATCGATCCGGTGGCCGGCACCTCGCCGAGAATCGCGCGCAACGTCGTGGTCTTGCCGACGCCGTTGCGGCCGAGCAGGGCGGTGACCCCGGTGGGCGGCACGGTGAAGCTGACGCCCTGCAGGATGTGTGAACCGCCGAGCCGCACGGAGAGCTCGTTGACCTCCAGCATCACAGGGCCTCCCCGACGTACGCCTCTTGCACCGTCGCGTCGGCCATGATGGCGGCGGGCGAGTCGCAGGCCAGCAGGGTGCCGTGGTGCATCACGGCGACCCGGTCGGCCAGGTCGAGCACGACGTCCATGTGGTGCTCGACCATCAGCACACCGCGGTCCTCGCCGGTCAGCCCGCGGATCACCTCGGCGAGGGCCGGCACGTCCTCGGCACTGACCCCGGCCATCGGCTCGTCGAGCAGCAGCATCTTCGGCGCGGAGGCGAGCAGCAGGGCGATCTCCAGCTTTCGCTTCTCGCCATGCGAAAGTTCCCCCGCTTGTTTCGCGGGCGCCAGCGAAACTCGCTCGAGGATTTCGCCGGCCGCGGCCTCGACGGCGCGGTCGGACCGCCGCCGCCACGGCCGCATGCTGCCGCCGCGCGCCGCCTGGACGGCGAGCGCGACGTTCTCGGTCACGCTGAGCGAGGCGAAGACGGCCGAGGTCTGGAAGGTCCGGCCGAGGCCGAGCCGCGCCCGGCGGTACGGGGCGAGCCGGGTCACGTCCGCGCCGCCGAGCAGCACCCGGCCTCCGCTCGGCCGGCAGAGGCCGCTGACCACGTTGAACAGCGAGGTCTTGCCGGCGCCGTTGGGACCGATCAGCGCGACGAGCTCGCCGGGGGCGACGCGCAGCGTGACGTCGCCGATGATCGGTACGGCGCCGGCGTGCCAGGAGACGTGCTCGACGGCGAGGGCGTCCACCCGGTCAGCCCTTCATGGCGGCGGCGGGCGGCGCGGCGTCGTCGGGGCTGACCGTCTTGGTGAGGGTGGCCGTGTCGGCGCTGGTGAGCTTGGCCTGGAACATCGGCTGGAGCAGGGCGTGGTCCTCCGCGCGGACGGTGAGCTTGCCCTTCACCGAGTCGAAGCTGTAGCCCTCGAGCGCGCCGACCATCTTGTCCACGTCGTCGCCGCTCGCCTCCAGGGCGTGCACCATCATCTGGGCCGCCGCGAATCCGTCGGGATGGAACAGGTCCGTCTTACCGCCCGGCACCGCCTTGGCCAGGGCCTGCTCGGCCGGGTTGTCGGTGGCGCCGTCGAAGTAGTGGGCCAGCAGATGCAGCCGCGTGGCGCCGGCGCCGAAGGTCGGCCAGGTGGCGCGAATGTCCAGCCCGGTGACGACCGTGGTGGAGGCGAGCACGCCCTGCTGGTCGAGCGCCTGCCACATGGCGCTGGCGGTGGTTCCCGCCCACGCCACGAAGAGCAGATCGGCCGCGGCCGCCTTGGCCTGGCTCGCGAACGGGGTGAAGTCGGTGGCGGTGGCCGGCACCGCGATGCTGTCGACGGTGGCGGCGGTGCCGATGACCGCCTTCACCGCCTCCACGTTGGACTTGCCGAACGCCGAGTCGGGCGCGAAGACCAGCACCTTCTTGCCGTCGCCGAGGTACGCCTTGGCCGTCTGCACGTCCTGATAGGACTGCCGGCCCGACCGGAACGTGTATTTGTTGAGCCCGGTGAGCGCGTCGGTCGCGGCCGGGCCCGAGACGAAGAGCACCTTGTTGGTCGCGGCCAGCGGCGCCACCTGCGTCGCCACGCCGGAGGCGGTCGAGCCGCCCAGCACCTTGTATCCCTTGCCGATCAGATCCTTCGCGGCCGCCACCGCCTTGGCCGGGTCACCCGCGTCGTCGGCGTAGGTGACCTCGACGGTCCGGTCGCCGATCTTGCCGGTGTCGTGGGTGGCGTACGCGAGACCGGCCTTGAAGCCCTCCGCGTACTGCTGGCCGTAACTGGCGAGCGGACCCGTCTGCGAGTAGACGATGCCCACCCGCAGCGGGCCGTCGCCGTCGCCGCCGGCCGCCTGTTGCGGGCTGCCACAGCCCGCGACGACAAGGATGGCCGCCAGTGCGGCCGCTCGCCGGGATGTCGCCGATCCACTCATCGGACGCCTTTCGTTGCATCGACGTTTCGCGTTGGCTCACGCTAGGTCGCATCGATGGGGCGAACTACGTGCTGCACCGCCACGGGACGGGCCGCCGGCATGGTCGTGCGGCACATAGAAGGCGGTCTCCTACACAGCGGCGGTCCGTAATGTGGCCCGCCAATCCATGGGTTCCGATGTGATCGCGGTCATACCTTCGGCTCATGTATCGACGGATGTGGTGGTCTCTGGTCGCGGCGGTGCTCCTGACCGCCGCCGTCGTGGCGCCGGCCCGCGCCGCGGCCACGCTCACCGAGGTGACCGGCTTCGGCAGCAACCCCGGCGCGCTGCGCATGTACAGCTATCGCCCCGCGGGGCTCGCCCAGGGCAGGCCGCTGGTGGTGGCCCTGCACGGCTGCACGCAGAGCGCCTCCGACTACTACGGGCACTCGGGCTGGCCCAAGTACGCCGACCTCTACCAGGCGGCGCTGGTCCTCCCCGAGCAAGCGTCCGCCAACAACGCGCTGACCTGCTTCAACTGGTTCACCGCCGGCGACATCGCGCGCGGCGGCGGCGAGGCGCTGTCCATCAAGCAGATGGTCGACCACGCGGTCGCCCACTACGGCTCGGATCCGTCGAAGGTCTACGTGACCGGGCTGTCGGCGGGCGGCGCGATGGCCGCGGTCATGCTCGCCACCTACCCGGACGTCTTCGCGGGTGGCGGCGTCGTGGCCGGCCTGCCCTACAACTGCGGAACCATCTGCCAGTACCAGGCGCAGAGCAAGACCCCGGCCCAGTGGGGGAACCTCGTGCGGGCGGCCTATCCGGGTTATGCCGGGCCCTGGCCGCGGGTGGCCATCTGGTACGGCACCGCGGACACCACAGTCGTGCCGGCCAACGCGACCGAGCTGCGCGACCAGTGGACGAACGTGCTCGGCGTCGCCCAGACCCCCACGAACACCGATTCACTTCCCGGCGGAACGACCCGGGAGACCTACGGCGGCGCGGTGCAGCTCTACCGGGTGCAGGGCATCGCGCACGGCACGCCGGTGGACCCGGGCAGCGCGGCGAACCAGTGCGGCACGACGGGCACCTACTACCTGGATTCGATCTGCTCGTCGTACTACCTCGCCCAGTTCTGGGGCCTGACCGGGACAACCACGCCACCGACGACCACCCCGCCCACGACCCCGCCGACGACCACCCCGCCCACGACGACCCCGCCCACTTCCCCGCCGCCGACGACCGGCCCGTGCTTCACCGCCAGCAACTACGCCCACACCGTGGCCGGCCGCGCCCATCAGTCCGGCGGCTACACGTACGCGAACGGCTCGAACCAGGCCATGGGCCTGTGGAACGTCGCCATCGTCCACACCCTGCGCCGCACCGCCGACAACTACTACGTGCTCGCCGACGGAGGCTGCTGACAATGACCGCACTCACCGCGGCGAAACGCACGAACATCGTCAAGGTCGTCGCCGCCTCGCTCGTCGGCACGGCCATCGAGTGGTACGACTTCTTCCTCTACGGCTCGGCCGCCGCCCTCGTCTTCGGCTCGCTGTTCTTTCCCAAGTCCGACCCGGTCACCGGCACGCTGCTCGCGTTCGGCACCTACGCGCTCGGCTTTGTCGCCCGCCCGCTCGGCGGAATCGTCTTCGGCCACTTCGGCGACCGGGCCGGGCGCAAGAAGATGCTGGTCGTCTCGCTGCTGACCATGGGACTCGCGACGATCGCCATCGGTCTGCTCCCGACGTACGCGTCCATCGGCCTCGCCGCCCCGGTGCTGTTGCTCGCCTGCCGTCTGGTCCAGGGCTTCGCCGTCGGCGGCGAGTGGGGCGGCGCGGTGCTGATGGCGGCCGAGCACGGCGACGCCGCACGCCGCGGCTTCTGGTCGTCGTGGCCGCAGGCGGGTGTCGCGCTCGGGAACCTGCTCGCCACCGGCGTCCTGTGGATTCTGGCGCTGGTGCAATCCGACGAGGCCTTCAACTCGTGGGGCTGGCGGATCCCATTCCTGCTCAGCGCCGTGCTCGTGCTGACCGGGCTGTGGGTGCGGCTGTCGATCGAGGAGTCGCCGCTGTTCGAGCGGGCACCGGTACGCAAGAGTCCGCTGCTGGAGGTGATCCGCCGCTATCCGCGCGAGGTGCTGCTGGCGATGGGCATGCGCATGGCGGAGAACATTTCCTACTACCTGTTCACTGTCGTCTCGATAACTTTCCTGACGACGTACGCGGGCACCTCGGCCGACAAGAGCACCATCCTCACCGCGCTGGTGGTCGGCTCGGCCGTGCAGTTCGTGGTCATCCCCGCGGTCGGCGCTGTCTCCGACCGGGTCGGCCGCCGCCCGCTGTACCTGGCCGGGGCGATCGGCGTGGCGGTCTGGATCTATCCGTTCCTGCGCCTGATCGGCACCCGCGACGCCGTCCCGATCACCCTCGCCGTGGTCGTCGGCCTGCTGCTGCACGCCCTGATGTACGCGCCGCAGGCCGCCTTCTTCGCCGAGCTCTTCGGCACGTCGGTCCGCTACACCGGCGCCTCGGTCGGCTACCAGCTGGCCTCGATCGTCGCCGGCGCGCCGGCCCCGCTGATCGCGCTGGCCCTGCTCGGCGACGCCGACGATCCGCACCTGGGCGCGGTCGCCGGCTACATGGCCATCGCCTCGGCGCTGAGCGTGATCGCCGTCCTGGTGGCGCGGGAGACCGCCCGCACATCGCTGGATCACGACCGCACATAGCGGCGCCCGACGCGACCCGGGACCGCGAGGTCCCGGGTCGCCCGGCGTTTCGCGGCCGCCGCGAACGCCGGCTCACCTGCCGGCGGCGGTCAGGACACCGGCGCGCCGGCCCGGCTCAGATGGCCGGCGAGGAAACCCTGGTCCAGGCCGATCCAGCGGATCCGGCGATGGTCGCCCGGGTTGGCGTGCAACGTCTTCTCGGCCGAGGCGAACGCGTCGAACAGCGTCAGCGAGGACTGGCGGTCGACGTACTCGTCGTCCCAGGGGAGCAGGAACTGGACCGGGACGGTGATGCGCCGCGCGGCCGCGAGCAGCGACTCGTACACGAAAAAGCCGCCGCCGAAGACGGCCGCGACGATCCGCGGATCGGCCGCCGTCAGCGGGATGCCGATCGCCGTGCCCATCGAGACGCCGCCGCCGTAGCCGATCGGGGCCTCCGGGCCGATCTCCGGCAACTGCTGGAGGGCGTCGAGGGTCGCCTGCCACTCGGGGACGGCCCGCTCGGCCAGCGCCGTGGTGTAGCCGACGCTGACCGCCTCGAAGCGCGCCTTGTCACCGGCGGTCACGGCCTGCCGCATCTGGTCGCGGGCGCGGTCGTCCGCCGCGGTGCGCGGGCGGTCGCCGTGGCCGGGCGCGTCGATGGCGACCACGTGGAAACCCCAGGTGGTGACGGTGTCGGCGGCGCGGGCCGCCTGGGCCGGCGTCTTCTTGTGCAGGCCGCCGCCGTGGCCCATCAGCACCACGGGAGCGTGATCGGAAGCGGTCTCGGGCGACCAGAGCACGCCGGGAACGTCGCCGACGAGGAAGTCGCGTTCGCGGACGCCGTTCGACGATGTTTCCGCGGTGAATCGCAAAGAATGCATGGGTGATGCCTTTCGGGAGTGCCGTGGTGATCGGGCGCTCCCGGCGACCCTTATGCCAATCGCCCGACCGTGGCGACAAGGGGGAGCACCCACGTGCGTACAGCGTTCACGGGTCTCACCTCCTCGGCCGAAGTCACGGTCCCGGCCACGCTATCAGCCCCGGCGGATGTGGCGCGCGTCTATTACGTCACTTCAGTGATTGACCGGCCGGTAAGGCGGGGCTAGCGTGCTGATCATTCGTCAGGTCGGGGATGATCGCATGTTCGTGACGCGGGCGGGCCGATGCGGAAGGGCCCCGGGAACGGCGGCGCCGCAGTGATCGTCACGCTCGTCACCGACACGTTCAACGTCAACAACAACGGCACCACGATGTCGGCCACGCGGTTCGCCGCCGCGCTGATCGCGCGCGGCCACACCGTACGCGTCGTGGCCTGCGGCGAGCCGGGTGTGGCAACCTCGCCGGGCGGCCCGGAAATGTTCTGGGTGCCGGAACTCGTGGTGCCGCTCGCGACCCGGCTCGCCCATCACCAGGGCACGCTGTTCGCGAAACCCGTGCGCGAGGTGCTCACCGCGGCGATCGACGGCGCCGACGTGGTGCACATATACCAGCCGTGGGCGCTGGGGCACGCGGCCGAGCGCATCGCGCGGCGGCTGGGGGTGCCGGCGATCGCGGCGTTCCACGTCCAGCCCGAGAACGTCACCTACAACATCGGGCTGGGCTGGTTCCCGCCGGCCGCGCATCTGGTGTACGTGCTGTTCCGGCTGCTCTTCTACGGCCGTTTCGCGGACATCCACTGCCCGTCGACGTTCATCGCGGCTCAGTTGCGGGCGCACGGATATCGGGCTCGGCTGCACGTGATCTCGAACGGCGTGGACGACAGCTTCACGCCGGCGCCGCGGACCCGGAAGCCCGGCGAAAAGTTTCGCATTCTGATGGTGGGCCGCCTGTCGCCGGAGAAACGGCAGGACGTTCTCATCCGGGCCGTCCGCCGGTCCCGCCACGCCGCCGACATCCAGCTGCATTTCGCCGGGCACGGGCCGGCCGAGCGAAAACTTCGCCGGATGGCGTCGAAACTGCCGAACCCCGCGCACTTCGGCTACTACTCGCAGGCCGAGCTGATCGAGCTGATCCGCGGCTGCGATCTCTATGTGCACGCCTCCGACGTCGAGATCGAGGGCCTCTCCTGCATGGAGGCGTTCTCCTGCGGGCTGGTCCCGGTCATCTCGGACAGCCGGCGCAGCGCGACCGGGCAGTTCGCGCTGGAGCCGCGCAACCTGTTCCGGGCCGGCGACCCGTCGTCGCTGGCCGAGCGGATCGACGAGTGGCTCGAGGATCCGGCCGGCCTCGAGTCGGCGTCCGAGACGTACGCGCGGTACGGCCGGCTCTACTCCGTCGACCGGAGCGTCAAGGCGATCGAGCGGGTCTACGCGCGGGCCGGCAGCGAGCCGGAGCTGCCCGCCGGGTACGCCGGCCGGATCTACCGGGCGCTGTCCACCGCGTTCTATTACGGCATCGCCATTCCGCTGCTCTTCGTGTTCACCCGGGTGATCCTCGGCGTGCGCAGCGAGGGCCGCAACCGGCTGCCCCGCGGCGGCGCGCTGACCGTTTGCAATCACGTACACATGCTCGACAGCGCCCTGGTCGGATTGGCCCTGTTCCCCCGCCGGGTCGTGTTCACCTCCGCGCCGATGAACCTCACCAACCGCCTGTACGGCGCCCTGGTGCGGCTGCTCGGCGGGGTCGCGGTGCCGCGTACCCCATCGGGTTTGCCGTTGTTCTTCTCCGAGATGGAGCTCGTCCTGGCGAAGGGACGGATCGTTCACTTCTTTCCCGAGGGCGAATTGATTCCGTACGACACCAGCCTGCGCGATTTCAAACGGGGTGCCTTCCACCTCGCGGCGATGGCCCGCGTCCCCGTCGTGCCGCTCACCATCCGCTTCACGCCGCCGACCGGGCTGCGCCGCCTGATCAGCAAGAAACCCACCATGGTCATCGTGCTGGGAGACCCGATCGTGCCCACCACCACGGATCCGCGCAGCGATCGCAACATCCGGATGGAGCTGGCCCGCCGCCGCATGCAGGACCTGATCAGCCCGCGCGAGGACGAACATACCCCCGATCGAGTGGCGTAGGGCCCCGGCTTCCGGGTAAAGGCATGCGCCATGGATGCGCTGCGACTGCCTTTCTCCGACGCCGGGGAGAGCGCGAGGATCCGGCGCAGCGCCGCCCAGCTGCTGACCGGCCAGCCCCCTGACCTGGTCGAGGACGTGCTGCTCGTGATCACCGAGCTGGTCGACAACGTCGTCCAGCACACCGACGGCGGCGGGGAGCTGCGGGTCTGGCGCGACGACGGCATGGTCTGGGTCGAGGTCTACGACCGCAGCCGGGTCTTCCCGCGACTGCAGCGTCGTGACCCGCGGCGGCCGGGCGGGCGGGGGCTGCTGCTGGTCGCCGCGCTCACCGAGATGTGGGGCAGCCGCCCGACCGAGACCGGAAAGCTGGTCTGGGCCCGGCTCGGCGCCCCGGGGTGACCGGCGGACAGCCCGTCACGCCTCCCCCATCACCAGGCCCTCGATGGTGTGCTTCTGGGTGATCGGGGTGAGCCGCTCCACCACCGGGCAGTGCAGGTGATCCCGCACGGCCGGCGGCAGCGACTCCCAGTACGGCCGGGTCACGGCCATGTCGTGCTTGTCGCCGTTGGTCGCGTCCGGGGCGTCGACGCCGAGCACCAGCACCGGCCGCGACCACGGGGACTTGTTGGCGGTGCCCCGGTGGATGGTCAGCGCCGAACGGGCCGAGATGTCGCCACGCTGCGGATACTTGCGCACCGCCCGCTCGTTGTAACGGCCGTAGTGGGACTTGGGCGGGAACATGCCGTGCCCGAACTCGGGGCTGTCGTCGAACTGGGTGCCGGGGGCGATCTCGAACGGGCCCATCTCGTCGGTGGTGTCCACCCCGGTCAGGTTGAACGCCAGCGAGTTCAGCCGCCGCTGCGTACGCGTCGCCTCGGGCATCGGGAAATCCCGGTGCCACGGCTGGTTGACCGCGCCCGCGAAAGGGATGTCGAAGCCGAGCTCGACGATCTCGTACGCCGGGCCGAGCACCGCGGTGCAGACCGCGACCACCCACGGATGCGTGACCAGGTCGGTGAAGCCGCGCATCTGCTCCGGATGGATCTCCACGTAGTACCGCTTGGGGCCGCGGCCCACCGCGCCGCCCGGACGGTCGATGGCCTCGGCGAACGCGGCCTCGATGTCCTCGCGCATGGCGTCGGCCCACGCAACGCCGAACGCGCCGCGCAGCGCGGTGATGCCGTCGGCGTAGATGGCGGCTTTCGCCTCGTCACCAGATGTCATGCCGAAATCCTGCAACGCTCCTGTCAAGATCGCCAAGGAGGCCGGCGCCGGGCACCGCTAAACCCGGGCGCCGCCGATCGGCATGCGCCAGAGCACCATCCGCGCCTCCTGGTCGGCGGTCCGGCGCACCGCCAGCAGCCAGGCGATGCCGGCCAGGGCCACCAGGATCAGCCCGCTCCAGGACAGCACGGTGAAGAGATTGGCCTGCGCCGCGGTCGGCTCCGGCTCGTAGCCCCGCTCCAGCAGCTGGAACTGGTACGGCGTGCCGGTCAGCACGAGGGTGAGCAGCAGCGCGATGCTGTGCATGCTGTCCCAGAGCGCGTGCAGCACCGAGACGCCCAGGTACGTCACCACCAGCCGGCCGGTGAACGCGAAATGCCGTCGGCCGCTGGCCGAGAAGAGCACGCCGCCCAGGATCGCGGTCCACAGGCCGTGCCCGACCGGGGCGAGCAGGCCGCGCAGCAGCTCGGTCTGCACCAGCTGCATCAGCGACAGCCCCTGCTCGGTGAAGAGCGCGGTGAAGGCGTACCCGGCCGACTCGAACGCGGCGAACCCGAAGCCGACCGAGGCGCCGAGGATGAGGCCGTCGCGGGCGTACTTGTGCTGCAGGTGACGGCTGAGGAAGGCGAGGACGACCAGCTTCGCCGCCTCCTCGATGAGCCCGACGCCCAGGAAGAGCAGCGGCGACGGGTGCAGCAGGTACGTCTCGAGCAGCGAGGCCGCGAGCACGCCGAGGACGCCGCCGGTGACGAAGGTGGTGAACAGCAGCTCGGCGGTGACCTCGCCGCTGTGCCGCCGGCCGAACGCCCACACCACGAAGCTGACCGGAACCAGGAAGCTGCCCAGCAGCACCAGCGTGGGAATCAGGTTGGGGTTCTCGGTCAGCATCGTCACCACGACCGTGAGCAGCCACAGGACCAGCCCGGTGAGGAAGACTCGCAACCAGAGCCGGCGGGGCCGCACGGGGGCGGCGGCGCGGGTGTCGTGATCCATCGGTCCTCCCCGGTCGTCGATCGTCGAACGTGGCGCGGTGGTGATCCCATCCTGGCCGATCCGGACGGCCGGCACGAGACCCGATCGATGTGCGTCGCCGGCGGCTCAGTGCACGGTGACGGCCACCTGGGTGATGGCCGGGTCCTCCAGGAGGCTGCGGCGCAGCCGGGCGATCCGGCTCACCAGGTCGGACGCCGGCGCCCCGGCGGCCGCCGGCGTCGGCGTCACCAGGACGTTCACCAGCAGGCTCGACGGTCCGACGTAGACGGCGTGCAGGTCGCGGATCTCGCCGACCCAGTCGAGTCCGGCCACCCGCGCGCGGATCGGCTCCAGCACGTCCGGCGGGGCGGACTCGTCCAGCAGCAGGGTCTTGGAGCGGCGGGCCAGCAGGTACGCCACCACGATCAGCAGGACGCCGATCGCGATGCTGCCGACCGCGTCCCAGCCCGCCCATCCGGTCCCCGCGTGCAGCAGCAGCGCGATCAGCGCCACGACGAGTCCGATCAGCGCGGCGGTGTCCTCCAGGAAGACCGTGGTGGCGCTCGGGTCGGACGCCCGGCGCAGGTGCTCCACCATCGACCGGTCCCGCTCGCGCGACTCGGCGCGCAGCTGCTTGCGGGCGGTGTGCCACGAGTAGCTCTCGAAGGCGAAGGCGACCACGAGCACGCCGATGCCGACCCAGATCGACTCGAGCGGCTCGGGCAGGAGCAGGCTGCGCACCCCCTCGCCGATCGAGAGCGTTCCGCCGACCAGGAAAATGCCGAGCGCGGCCAGGAACGTCCAGAAGTACCGCTCCTGCCCGTACCCGAAGGGGTGCCGCGCGTCCGGCTCCTTGACCGAGCGACGCAAGCCCACGAACAGCAGCACTTCGTTGCCGGTGTCGGCGACGGAGTGCGCCGCCTCGGCCCACATCGACGCCGATCCGGTCATCAGGGCGGCCACCGTCTTGGCCACCGCGATCGCCGCGTTCGCGATCACCGCCACGACGACGGTCCGGGTGCTGTCGCCGCTCTCGTTCTTCTCCTGCGCCACGGCACCGGCGTACCCGCAACCACCACCGGTCACACGCGCCTCAGGCCCCCGCGCCGCGATTCGGTCGCGCGCGCAGAGAGCCACGCCCGCGCACGCGACTCGCGCCCGGCGGCCGGGCGGCGCGCTACCGCGCGGGCGGGCGGCGCTACGGCGCGAGCGGGCCGGAACGGCGGCCGATGGCGATCATCTCGGCCCGGGGCACCACCTTGATCCGCCGGCGCCCGTGTGGCTCGCCGAGGGCGATCTCGTGCCGGTCGAGTCGCTGCCAGCCGGCCCAGGTCGTGTGGTCGAGACCGCGGCGGGCCAGGTGGGCGAGAACCTCGGCCGGATCGGGCCGGGCCGCCGGCGGCAGGCCCGGCAGGTCGGCCAGCAGGCTGGTGACCGTTTCCTTGGCGTCCTTGCGGGTGTGGCCGATCAGGCCGACCGGCCCGCGCTTGATCCAGCCGGTCGCGTACCGGCCGGGTACCGGCGCGCCGTCGAGGCCGAGCACGCGGCCGGCCTCGTGCGGGATCGTCCCGGTCACGGGATCGAACGGCAGGTCCGCGACCGGGCGGCTGCGGTATCCGATCGCGCGGTACACCGCCCCCACCGCCCAGTCGCCCTTGGTGGTGCGCAGCCCGGTGACCCGGTCGTCGCCGAGAATCGCCACCGGGGCCTGACCGAAATGCAGGTGGACACGGCGCGGCTTGCCGGCCGGCGGGCGCCCGGCCCACCCGCGGAGGATCTCGACGCACATCTTGGCCGTCCGGCGCCCGCGGAGCGCGTCCTCGTCGACCTCGAAGCCGTCCGGGTCGACGATCACCTCGACGTTCGGCGACTCGTCGAGCTCCCGCAGCTCCATCGGGGTGAACTTGACGTGGGCCGGCCCGCGCCGCGCGAAGATGTGCACGTCGGTAAGCGGGCTGGCGAGCAGCGCCCGGTGGACGTTGTCGGGAATTTCCGTCTCGAGCAGCTCCGCCGCCGTCTTGGCCAGGATCCGGGCGACGTCGATCGCGACGTTCCCCGCGCCGATGACGGCCACCCGGTCCGCGGTCAAGGGCCATTCACCGGGTACGTCGGGGTGGCCGTCATACCAGGACACGAAGTCGGCCGCGCCGAAGCTGCCCGGCAAGTCGATGCCCGGGATGTCGAGCTCCCGGCCGCGGTCGGCCCCGGTGGCGATGACGGTGGCGTCGTAGAACGCGTCCAGCTCGGCGGGCTTCACGTCGATCCCGTAGTCGATGTTGCCCAGGAAGCGGACCCGCGGGTCGTCGAGCACCTGGTGCAGCGCGACGACGATCTCCTTGATCCGCGGGTGGTCCGGCGCGACGCCGTACCGGATCAGGCCGTACGGCGTGGGGAGCCGGTCGAAGATGTCGACGGTGGCCGCCGGGGCCGCTTTGACCAGCGTGTCCGCGGCGTAGATCCCGGCCGGTCCGGCGCCGATGACCGCGACCCTGAGCTGACGTTCCATGCCTCAACCGTAGAACCTAAACCTCACTTCAGCTACAGCTGCCCGGCCGAGTCCCGCGCCCGGACCACCGTTTGCCCGGCGCGCCAGCGGGTAGCCAACGCCGCATGCAGGCAATGGTCTACCGCGGTCCCTATCGCGTACGCGTCGAGGAAAAGGACCGGCCGTCCGTCGAACATCCGAACGATGCGATCGTACGTGTCACCCGCGCCGCCATTTGCGGCTCGGACCTGCACCTCTACCACGGCCTGATGCCCGACACCCGGGTCGGCACGACGTTCGGGCACGAGTTCGTCGGCGTGGTCGACGAGGTCGGGCCGTCGGTCGAGCGCCTGCGGCCCGGCGACCGGGTGATGGTGCCGTTCAACATCTTCTGCGGCACATGTTTCTACTGCGCGCGCGGCCTGTACTCGAACTGCCACAACGTCAACCCGAACGCCACCGCGGTCGGCGGCATCTACGGCTACTCGCACACCACCGGCGGCTACGACGGCGGGCAGGCCGAGTACGTCCGGGTGCCGTTCGCCGACGTCGGCCCGGCGCCGCTGCCGGACTGGCTCGACGAGGACGACGCCGTCCTGCTCACCGACGCGCTGGCCACCGGATACTTCGGCGCACAGCTCGGCGAGATCCGCGAGGGCGACGTGGTGGTGGTGTTCGGCGCCGGGCCGGTCGGCCTGTACGCGGCGAAGTCGTCCTGGCTCATGGGCGCCGGCCGGGTCATCGTCATCGATCACCTGGATTACCGCCTCGCCAAGGCGGCCGAGTTCGCGCACGCCGAGACCTGCAACTTCACCGAGTACGACGACATCGTCGTGCACCTGAAGAAGATCACCGAGCACCTGGGCGCCGACGTGGCCATCGACGCGGTCGGCGCCGAGGCCGACGGCAACCTGATCCAGCACGTCACCGCGGCCAAGCTGAAGCTGCAGGGCGGCTCGCCGGTCGCGCTGAACTGGGCCATCGACTCGGTGCGCAAGGGCGGCACGATCTCGGTGATGGGCGCTTACGGCCCGATGTTCAGCGCGGTCAAGTTCGGCGACGCCATGAACAAGGGCCTCACCCTGCGCATGAACCAGTGCCCGGTCAAGCGCCAGTGGCCGCGGCTGTTCGAGCACGTGCGCGCGGGTTATCTCAAGCCGAGCGACATCGTGACCCACCGGATCCCGCTCGAGCACATCGCCGAGGCGTACCACATCTTCTCGGCGAAGCTCGACGGCTGCATCAAGCCCATCATCGTCCCGGACGGCAGGTGAGGAAGACGCCATGGCCTACACACCGGACAAGCCGAAGCTCGCCGAGTCCAGCGACGACCTGCGCGCCCGGATCCCCGGCTGGGGCGCCGACCTGGACCCGAAGGACCGGCCGGCCGTGCCGCAGGAGCGGTTCGACCCCGGGTTCGCCGGCGCGCACTGGGAGTTCCCCGAGCGGCAGCCGGAGCGGTGGCCGCGCGAGCGGTCGATCGAGCACGCCTTCCTCACCCCGGTCTTCGGCACGTCGTGCCCGCCGCGCGGGCTGTCCGGGCGGATCCGCCGACTCGCGTACGAGCGGTACAGCGAGGGCCGCGCCGCGCATTGGCTCCTGCTGCTGGCCGGCGACCGGGTGGACGTGCTGGAGAGCCGGCTGCGCTCGCTCGCGACCGGTCACCCCGACCGGCTGATCGCCGAGACCGGCATCCGCGGCGAGCTGACCGGCCACGGCCGGGCGTCCCGCGCCGACCCGCACCGCGCCGACCGGGCGCACCACCCGCTCGACCCGGTGGTGGTGGCGGCCCCGTGGCTGCTCGGCGCCGGCGTCGCGTACCTGGTGGCCCGCCGCTTCACCCGCGCCCGCCGCCACTGACCGGCCCGACGCCGGGGCGGCGTCACGCGCGCAGGGCGGCGGCCAGGTGGCCGACCACGGCGCGGGCGTCGTCCTCGATGCCGTTGATGAACGACGAGCGGCGGCGGCGCAGCATGGGCAGGCCCAGCGCGTACAGGCCGGGAGCGTCCAGGATCCCGCCCTCGTGGCGCAGGTGGCCCTTGGCGTCCACCACCGGCACGTCCAGCCAGCCGTAGTCGGGGCGGAAGCCGGTCGCCCAGAGGATCGAGCCGATCTCGCCACCGCGCAGGTCCAGCCTCAGCCGGGCCCGCGCCGGCACGACCGTCGCCGGGAACTCCTCGGGCGGGCCGACCTCGGTGTCCCGGCCGCTCGCCTTGGCCCACTCGTCGAACGTGGTGAGCAGGCGTCGCATCTTGAGATCGGCCAGCGCGCAGACGTTGCGCAGCCCGCCCGAGAACAGCGCGCTGCCGTCCCGCACGGACGCGAGGCGCCCGACCAGCTCGACGCCGAGCCCGGTCAGCGTGTTGAGGTCGAGGGTGGCGCGCTCGGCGCCGCCGACGAGCTGCGGCGAGGGCAGCCGGCGGGCCCGGGTGAGGTCGTCCACCTCGTCGTAGCGCTGATCCCACACCCCGCTGTGGTGCATCCACCAGAGCACGTCGCGGCCGCGGTACAAGCGCGGCAGCCGTACGTGCTCGCCGACCGCCAGCGTGACCTGCCGCCCCGAGCGCTGCAGCTCGGCCGCGAGCTGCACGCCGGTCGCCGAGGCGCCGACGACCAGCACGCCGCCGCCGGGCAGGCCGGCCGGACCGCGGTAGTCGAACGGGGTCAGCTGCGCGATCCGCGACGGCACCCCGGCGCTGACGGCGGGCACGGTCGGCACGTTGCAGGCGCCGCTGGCGATCACGACCGTCCGGCACCGGAGCTCGCCCCGGCTCGTCGACACGAGGTAGCCGTCGCCGGCGGCCCGCACTGAGAGCACGTCGGTGCCGGTGCGCACCGGCGCCCGGGTGACGGCGGCGAAGCGCTCGATGAACTCGGCCACCTCGCCGCTCGTCATGTACCCGTCGGGGTCCGGCCCGTCGTACGCGTGGCCCGGCAACCGGCTCAGCCAGTTGGGCGTGAGCAGCCGCAGGGAGTCCCAGCGCTCGCGCCGCCAGGAGTTGGCCACCTCGCCCCGCTCGAGGACCACGTGCTCGACCGACCGGTCGCCGAGGAAATGGCTGGCGGCCAGGCCGGCGTGACCGGCCCCGACGACAACCGTGGTGACGCTTTCGATGGTTCCGCCCTACCTGACTTCGACCGTGACGTCGGTCGGGTTGGTGAGCGCGTCGAAGACCGCCGAGCGCTTCTGGGACTGGGCCACCAGCGCCTCGATCTCCTCCTTGGTCGCGTCCGCGTCGATGTTGAAGATCACTTTGACGTCGTTGAAGCCGTTGCGGACGTCGCTGTCGGCGCCGAGGATGCCCCGGATGTCGTGGTTGCCCTCGACCGTCGCCTCGACCGAGCGCAGCTGGATGCCCCGGTTCTGCGCCACCGAGGCCACCCCGGCCGTCAGGCAGCCGGCCAGCCCGACCAGCAGGTACTCGATCGGGGTGATGCCCTGGTCCGCGGCCGCGAACACCTCCGGGTGGTCGGCCGAGAACACCGCCTCGCTCTTGTGCGCCTGCTCCTGCCCGAGCCCGAAGAACTTCTGCACGCTGGTCGTGCTGTGCACGCCGTTCTCCCACTTGGAGTTGGCCCGCCAGGTGAACTGGGCCGCCTCGGGGGCGCCCTTGAGCACCTCGCGGGCCTCCAGCAACGCCTGCACGTTGACCCCGTTATCCACCGTCGTCATCCCGTATCTCCCTTTCGACCGGCTGTCCTACTAAATCCATCGGGAATCGCGACAACCATACTGGCCTGCCCAGACGACGCATAGCTATAGTCGCCCACATGGTGGCACCCTCGACCCTTCCGGCCGGCTCGGTCGGCAGCGTCGAAACCCGGTACCTCGACCTCCCGGCGCCGTTGCCGCTCGACTGCGGGCGCGAGCTCAGCCCGGTCCGCGTCGCCTACGAAACGTACGGCACGCTCGCGCCCACCCGGGACAACGTCATCCTGGTGTGTCACGCCTTGAGCGGGGATGCGCACGCGGCCGGATACTCGACCGTCGCATCCGGGACCGGCACCCGCGACGGCTTCGCGGCGGAGAGCCGCGACGGCGCGGCCGGCAAGGCGCTGGGCTGGTGGGACGGCATGATCGGGCCGGGCAAGGCCTTCGACACCGACCATTTCTTCGTGGTTTCCACCAACCTCCTCGGCGGCTGCCGGGGCACCACGGGCCCGTCCTCGATCAACCCCGGGACCGGCCGGGCGTACGGGTCGGACTTCCCCGTCATCACGGTGGCCGACATGGTCCGGTGCGAGCGGGCGTTCCTCGACGAGCTCGGTATCGAGCGGCTCGCCGCCGTGGCCGGTGGCTCGCTCGGCGGGATGCAGGCGTTGCAGTGGGCCGTCACGTACCCCGATCAGGTCGACTCGATCGTGGTGATCGCCTCCACCCACGCGCTGCACCCGCAGGGGGTGGCCTGGAACGCGATCGCCCGCGAGGCGATCACCCGCGATCCCGCGTGGCAGGGCGGCGACTACTACGGCACCGGGCGGCGGCCGGACGACGGGATGAGCGTGGCGCGGATGGTCGGCCACATGACGTACCTGTCGGCGCCAGCGCTGGACGGCAAGTTCGGCCGGCGGCTGCAGTTCGCCGACGACATCCGCTACACGATCGACCGGCCGGAATTCGAGATCGAGAGCTACCTCGACCACCAGGCCGAGTCGTTCATCAAGCGGTTCGACGCCGGCACGTACGTCCGGATGTCCCGGGCTTTGACGTATTTTGATCTTGCACGGCAGCACGGGGACGGATCGCTCGCCCGGGCGCTCGCGAACGTCTCCGCCCGTACGTTATTGATTGCTTTCAGTTCTGATTGGCTTTACCCGCCGATCGCCTCGATGGAGATCGAGGCGGCGTTGACCGAGGCCGGCAAGCCGGTCGAGTACCACCTGATCGAGGCGCCCTATGGGCACGACTGCTTCCTTCTCGAGGAAGCCCGGCAGACGCCAATTGTCCGGCGATTCTTGAGAGAGGAAGAACAGTGATCGAGCAGGCCCATGAGTTCGGGTTCGAGACCCGGCAGCTGCACGCCGGTCAACGGCCGGATCCGAACACGGGCGCCCGCGCCGTGCCGATCTTCCAGACCACGAGCTACGTGTTCGAGGACCCGGAGTCGGCGGCCGCCTACTTCAACCTTCAGGAGTACGGCAACACGTACTCGCGCATCATGAACCCGACGGTGGCGGTGTTCGAGGAGCGGGTGGCCAACCTGGAGGGCGGCTCGGGCGCGGTGGCGTTCTCGAGCGGGATCGCGGCCCAGGCCGGCGCGCTGTTCACGCTGCTCGAGCCGGGCGACCACGTGGTCGCCTCGTCGGCGCTCTACGGCGGCACGGTCAACCAGCTCAAGCACATGTTGCGCAAGATGAACGTCGAGCTGACCTGGGTCGACCCGGACGACCCGGACGCGTGGCGCAAGGCGGTCGCGCCGAACACCAAGGCGTTCTTCGGCGAAACCATCGGCAACCCCGGCGGCAACGTCCTCGACATCGAGACCATCGCCACGATCGCCCACGAGCACGAGCTGCCGCTGATCGTCGACAACACGTTCGCGACGCCCTATCTGTGCCGGCCGATCGAGTTCGGCGCCGACATCGTCATCCACTCGGCGACGAAGTTCATCGGCGGCCACGGCACCAGCATCGGCGGCGTGGTGGTCGAGTCCGGCCTGTTCAACTGGTCCAACGGCCGTTTCCCGGTGGTCGCCGACCCCTCGCCGGCGTACCACGGCCTGCAGTTCCACGAGACGTTCGGCACGTACGGCTACCTGATGAAGCTTCGCGCCGAGACGCTGCGGGACCTCGGCGGCGCGCTCTCGCCGTTCAACGCGTTCCTGTTCCTGCAGGGCCTCGAGACGCTGTCGTTGCGGATGGAACGCCACGTGGTCAACGCGCTCAAGGTGGCGGAGTTCCTCGAGTCGCACCCGCGGGTCTCCCGGGTGGCCTATCCGGGCCTGCCGTCGAGCGCCTACCGGCCGCTGGTCGAGAAATACCTGCCGCTGGGCGCGGGCGCGGTGTTCTCGTTCGACTGCGCCGGGGGCCGCGAGGCCGGCCAGGATCTGATCCGCAACGTGACGCTGTGGTCGCATCTGGCCAACGTCGGCGACGCCAAGAGCCTGATCATCCATCCGGCCAGCACCACCCATCGCCAGCTGAGCGACGAGGAGCTGCTGGCGGCCGGGGCCGGGCCGGGCACCGTACGGCTGTCGGTAGGCACCGAATCGGTGGACGATCTGATCTGGGACCTTTCGCAGGCGTTGGAGAAAGTGGAAGCGGTATGACCGAGCTCGATCTCGCGCGATACCAGGACGTCACGGCGATCCAGCGGGTCCTGCACAACGCCAAGACGATCGCGATCGTCGGCCTGTCCAACAACGCGCTGCGGGCCAGCTACTTCGTCGGCTACTACGCACAACGGCACGGTTATCGGGTGATCCCGGTCAACCCGCGCGAGACCGAGATCCTCGGCGAGAAGAGCTACGCCAGTCTGCGCGACGTGCCCGAGCACGTCGACGTCGTGAACGTCTTCCGCGCCCCGAGCGCGCTCCCCGACATCGCCCGGGACGCGGTGGCGATCGGGGCCGGCACGCTGTGGTGCCAGTTCGGCGTGATCAACGAAGAGGGCGCACGGATCGCCGAGGAGGGCGGCCTCACGGTGATCATGGACCGCTGCCTCAAGGTCGAGCACGCCCGCTACGTCGGCCGGATGCACTGGCTCGGCTTCAACACCCAGCGGATCACCGCGGTCCGCGGCGGACTGCAGTAGCCAGAACCGGTTAAGTTCGCGGGTGTATCGGGCGCCCGACCCGGGAATCAATGGACGCATGTCGATTGGAACCGAGGATCTGGCGATCTGTCCGGCCCGCATCACGCTCGACGCGGCCCAACTGGCGTTCCTCAACGGGCTCCCGGCCGAGGCGCCGGGCCTGCAGGCGGAGCTGGGTTGCGAGCTCGAGTGCGGCCACGAGGGCTCGCATGCCGCCCTGGCTCAGCAGGTGGACACCACGATGTGGTGGCTGCAATGGACGCTGAGCGCGTCCGAGATCAACCCGTACCCCTGGTGCCCGGCGCATCAGGACCCGGACGCCCCGGACCGCGCCGAGCAGGACTGCACCCTGTTCGACGGGCATCCCGGCCGGCACTCGCCCGGCCGCGGCGCCCGTGTCGCCTGAATCGGTTCAGCGGCGCGCCGACCCAGGATCGCAGGTCATTGACATATTTCAGTGCGCGGATTAAGCCTGTCGCTGACATCGTTGTCATCGGAGGGAGTCCGCCACATGCTCCGAACCCGTGTCCTCGCCGCTCTCGCCGGCGTGGCCGTCACCGTCCCGCTCGCCGCGGTGGCACAGGCGGCCGCGCCGGCGATCGACCCGGCCGCGTACGTCAACCCGTTCATCGGCACCACCAACCTCGGCAACACCTACCCGGGCGCGGTCCGGCCGTTCGGGATGCTCGCCTGGAGCCCGCAGACCTCGCGCGGCGCCCAGATCTCCACCCCCGCGCCGGGCGGCTACCAGTACACGGCCACCCGGATCCGCGGCCTGAGCCTCACCCACCTCAGCGGCGTGGGCTGCTCGGGCGCCAACGGCGACATCCCGATCATGCCGCAGGCCGGGGACGTCACCACGTCGCCGACCGCCGACACCACCGACAACGTCTACGCCAGCACGTTCTCGCACGCGAACGAGGCGGCCGAGCCGGGCTACTACCGGGTGGGCCTGGACAGCGGCGCCGGCGCCGAGCTCACCGTGACCGACCGCACCGGCATCGGAAAGTTCTCGTTCCCGGCCGGCAAGAGCGCGAGCCTGCTTTTCCGTACGTCGATGTCGGAGACCGGCAGCGAGGACGCGACCGTGCACCTCGACCCGGAAACCCGAACCGTCACCGGTTCGGTCAGCGCCGGAAACTTCTGCGGGCCGCAGAGCACCGACAACTCGCACGCGTACTACACGCTGCACTTCGTCGCGAAGCTCGACCAGCCGTTCGCGACCGTGGGCACTTGGAAAGATTCCGTGCTCACCCCGGGCAGCACCGACGCGCGGGGCGGCAGCGGCTACAGCAGCAGCGGGCGGCCCAACGCGGGCAAGGGCTCGGGCGGTTACGTGACTTTCGCGCCGGGGACGACCGCCGTGACGATGCGCGTGGCCATCTCGTACGTGGATCTGGCCGGCGCCGAGCGCAACCTCGCGGCCGAATCGCCCGCCCGGGAAAGTTTCGCGAAAATCCGGGCGAATGCCCGGGCGTCGTGGACCGACCGGCTGCGGAAAATTCGCGTCGGCGGCGGCGCCGCCGGCCAGCTCACCACGTTCTACACGGCGCTCTACCACTCGTCGCTGGAGCCGACGCTGACCAGCGACGTGGACGGCCGCTACTACGGCGCCGACGACCGGATCCATCACGTCCGCAAGCCGCAGAAAGCGCAGTACGGAACTTTCTCCGGGTGGGACGTCTATCGCGCCCAGGTGCAGCTGCTCGCGATGCTCGACTGGCGGCAGGCCAGTGACTATGCGCAGTCGCTGCTCAACTACGCCACCCAGCGCGGCGGCGAATGGGACCGGTGGCTGTTGCAGCACGGCAAGACCGCGGTGATGTCCGGCGACCCGGCGGCGGCCGCGATCGCCGCCATGTACGCGTTCGGCGCCCGCGACTTCGACGCCCGCGGCGCGCTCGACTCCCTGGTGCACGCCGCGACGGCCGCCACCGAGAACGACTACAGCGACCGTGGTTGCAACGTCGAATGTGTCGGCCAGCGGCCGTCGCTCAACGAGTACGTCCGGAACGGCTGGGTCCCGGCCGACGACTGCCACTGCTGGGGCGGCGCCGCGGAGACCCTCGAGGACGCCGCCGCCGACTACGGCATCGCGCGGCTGGCTCTCGCGCTCGGCGAGCGAAAGACGTACAAAACTTTCCTGGCCCGCTCGCACAACTGGCGCAACGTCTACGACCCCGGCGCGAAGGCCGATCCCGGCCTCGAGCACAACATCCGCGAGCACATCACCGCCATCACCGCCAGTGGCGAGAATGCGCCGGGCGAGGGGAAGGCGCAGGCCTTCGACGGCGACAAGGGCACCAAGTGGCTGACCTTCGCGACCACCGGCTGGGTCGCCGCGCGACTCGACACCCCGCTGACCGTCACCAACTACGCTCTGACCTCCGGCAACGACGTCCGCGAGCGCGATCCCGCCGACTGGCAGCTGCAAGGCTCGGCCGACGGCAGCACGTGGATCACCATCGACCGGCAGACCGGGCAGACTTTCGAAAAACGCGGACAGACCCGGGGGTACGCGATCGCGAGCCCCGCGCCGTACTCGTACTACCGCCTCGACGTGACCAAGAACGGCGGGGCCGACATCGTGCAGCTGGGTGAGCTGGAACTCGCCGACCCGGCCGTGCCGACCCCGGCGCCGATCGACAGCCCGTACGTCGGCTGGATGCGCGATCGATACCGCGACGGCACCTGGGCCGAGGGCTTCAGCCCGTCCACCCAGACCGGTTTCGTCGAGGGCAGCAGCGCCCAGTACACGTGGATGGTCTATTCCGACGTGGTCACGCTGGCGCAGAGCATGGGCGGCAACGAAGCCGCGATCGAGCGGCTGGACGCGTTCTTCCGCAACCCGGACGGCACCTTCGACCTGAGCGCGAAGAAGCTGACCCGCTTCGACGCGACCAACGAGCCCGATATCCAGACGCCGTACCTCTACAACTACTTCGGCGCCGCGTACAAGACGCAGGAGACCGTCAAAGCGATCATCGACACCAAGTGGGGTGCCGGCACCGGCGGCATCCCGGGCAACGACGACGCCGGCACGATGAGCGCCTGGTACGTCCTGTCCGCGCTCGGTCTCTACCCCACCGTCCCCACCCGCGCCGAGCTGGCCCTGACCACCCCGCTGTTCCCGCACGCCGAGGTGCGGCTGGGCAGCGGCAAGAAGCTGACCATCGACGCGCCCGGCACCGAGACGGCCCACTACGTCCAGGGGCTGACGGTCGACGGCCGCCCGACCACGAAGGCGTGGCTGCCGGCCCGCGCGGTGACCGAGGGCGGCCATCTCCGGTACGCCCTCGGCACGGCCCCGAGCCGCACCTGGGGCAGCGGGCCGAAGGATGTTCCGCCGCAGAACTGAGGGGTATCCGGCGACGCATGACGGTGATGCGGACCAAACCCATCGAGGACGTCCTGGGCACGCTGTTCGCCTTCGTCGTGGTGTCCGGTGAGCGCTCAGCCGCCCCCGTCGGCCGGCTGAGTGCTTCCACCGCCTGTCCGGCAGCGATCTCAGCCCGGCGGCGTGGCGAACACCTTGGCCGCGGTGCCCGCCAGCCAGGTGAGCACGGTGGCGGCGACCGGAGCCACCATCGCCGCGACCGGGATCTGGGTCGGGTCGGTGCCCGTGACGGCCCGCGGCGCGGCGATGGCGACCACCGCGGCGAGCAGCCAGATCGCCAGCGTCGCCGCCGCCAGCCCGGTCCAGATGAACTGCCGGGCCGCCGAGCCGCGCAGCCGGCCCATGCCGGTCAGGAACGCCGCGCTCCCGATCAGCCCCCACAGCCACGTGCCGAAGGCCGCGACCGCGAGATGCTCCTGCTGACTTCCGGTGATCATGTCGGGCGCGAAGACCGAGATCAGAATGGCCGCGCCCACAATGCCGGCCAGGCCGGCCGCGGTCCACGACATCCAGGAGACGTCGGCCGGCGCGGCGCCGGTGTTCGGATGGTCGATCACGATGCACCTCCGGATGAGACGAGACGAGACGGACCGTCTTGCACGAGCGTAGGCGCCGGTGCGGCCACGGTCAAGACGGTCCGTCTCGTCTCGTGCTAGCGTCGGATCATGACCGCTCCGCAGCGCCGGAATCCGCAGACCCGGGACGCCATCCTGGCGGCGGCGTTCGAGCTGTGCCACGAGCGCGGGTACGCCGCGGTGACGATCGAGGGCGTGGCCGCCCGGGCCGGCGTGGGCAAGCAGAGCATCTACCGGTGGTGGCCGTCGAAGGGCCTGCTGGTGCTGGATGCCTTCCGCGACCACCTCGACCCCCGCCTAGCCACTCCCCCGGCGGCCGACCTACCGCTGGCCGGGCTGCCCGAGCTCCTGCAGCGGACGGCGGCGCTGCTGAGCGACCCCCGCTACGGCCGCATGCTCGCCGACCTGGTGGCCGCGGCGCAGCACGACCCGGCCCTGGCCAAGGACTTCCACGAGAAGGTGTATCGCCCCAACCGGGAGGGCACCCTCGACCGCATCCACCGGGCGCAGCGGGCCGGCGAGTTGCGCGACATCGACCCCGACCTGGTGGCGGACCTGCTCTTCGGCCCGCTGTGGTTCCGGTTGCTGCTCATGCAGTCGCCGCCCACCCCGGAGTACGCGAATCGGGTCATCGAGACGACCCTCGCCGGCCTGCGCCCCGCCTGACGCCCCGTTGGCGGGCCTGCACCGGCTCGTCCGCGATCTGCTGCCCCGGGCGCCGGCCCTACCGGCGCCGCAGCGCCAGGCCGTCGAGGCCGCCTTCGGGCACCACCCCGAGGCGTTCGGGCACCACCCGAGTCGGAGGCCTCCCTGCGGCGGGACTGCGAGCCGGCCGCGCGCCTGGCCCGGTCGCCGTTCTCGACGTCCAGCTGCTGCACACCCGGGCGCAGCTCGCCGACGGCGCGCATCGAGCGGCGGCCGGGCCCGGCAATCCAGGCATCTTTCGCGGTGGTGGTTCCGCTCCGCCACGCGTTGCCCGGCCGCAGCTTCGCCCCGCTTGTCCGCGCCGCCTTTGCTCTGCTCACCTGCGGTAAGCGCCGCCTTTGCTCTGCCCACCGGTAGTAAGCACAGCTTCGGTCGCTTCGGGTCGATCTGGACGTAGCGGCCTTCGCGGACGTCGGCGCGCGGCCGGGTCGCCTGGCCTGGGCGCTTCCTGTGGGTGAGCAGAGCAAAGCGTGGCGAACACCCAGCTCAGACCGCGGAACAGGGCCTCGATCCCGGCACCTCGCTAGGGTGGGGCCATGCCGCTCGGCCTTGGCATCGACCTCGGGACCACCAACACCAAGGTCGTCCTGGCGGAGCTGGGCGAGGCGGCGCCTCGGGTGCGCGCGGCGGCGAGCGCGCCGACCCCGGAGCCCGGCGACCTCCGCGCCACCCTGCACGCCCTGCTCGGACGCGTCCTGGACGGATCCGCGCCGCCGGACGCGGTGGGGATCGCCTCGATGGCCGAGACCGGCGTCCCGCTCGGCGACGACGACGCGCCGCTGACCGCCACCCACATCGCCCGGGGTGCCGGCGACATCGCTTCGGCCGATCGGAGGCTCTGCTCCGCGGGGAGCACCAAGACTCGTATGCCCGCGGCGACCTGCAGACGGCCGCGCTGCTGCACTGCCTGGGCCATGACGCGTACGGCGCCACCGCGATCAGGGATTGCTTGCGCCGGGCCCGCAGCGGCTGGGCGAGCCTCACCGGGGCGGAGCTCGACGTCGTACGCGTCATCGCCGCAGGCGCCACCAACCGGGACGCGCCGCCCAGCTCTATCTGTCGCCGCACACCCACCTGGCGCGGGACCACGACGGGTAAAAAACTGTTGTAACTTCGGGGCCCGGGGACGAAGGAGGCCGCCGACGTGCGCGACCGGCTCACCACGACCGCGGTCCTCGGCGGTCTCCGCCGGCGGGCCTGGTCGCTGCTGACGCTCTCGGCGTTCCTCGTCCTGGCCGCCGCCGGCGCCGCCGCGCCCATGTTCGCCGAGGCCTCCGACAACGCCACCTTCCAGCTGCGCCGCGATCAGATCCCGGCGACCGCCCGGCAGAGCGACGCGGCTGTGGTGCGCCTCTCGGCGGCCGTCGGGTCGACGAGCGCCGACCAGCAGGCCGTCATCGACGACATGCGGGCGATCCCGCACCTCACCGAGCCCGACCTGACCGGTGGCTCGATCGGCGCCGAGCTGATCGCGCCGCGCTTCTGGGAGCTGACGGTCAACAACGGCGCCCGGAAGGAGCGCGGCCGCCTGTTCGCCGTCGCCGATCCCGCCGCGGAGCTGGAGGGCACCGACACCGGCACCGACACCGGCACCGGCACTGGGCAGGAGGGTCTCTGGCTGCCGCGGCCGATGGCCGACACGCTCGGCGCGCGCCCCGGCGACCGCCTCACCCTCACCGTCGTCGTGGGCACCCGGGGCGAGCGGCACCAGGCCACCAGCACGGTCGCCGGGGTCTACGCCGTCGACGGCGAGGGGCGCCTGCCGGCCGGTCCGACGTGGGCGTTGCGGCGCGGGGACACGCCGGGCGATACGGAGTACGAGACCCTCCCGGCATACCTGCTGGTGGGCGACGCCGCGACGATCGAGCCGCTGGCGAAGGCGCTGCACGACAAGATCTTCTGGTCGGTGGAGGCCGCGCTGGCGCCGGGCACGACGCTGGCCGAGGCCAGCCGGACCGCTGCCGCCGTCGAGAATCTGCGTCGCGAGTATGCGACCCGCCAGCCGCCGGAGGGCGCCGACAGCCCGCTGGCGTTCCGGTTCGCGAGCGGCATCGGGCGGATCGTCGCCACCGCGCGAGAGACGACCGAGACGGTCCGGCAGCGCACCCGGCCGGTGGAGTGGGCGGCAGTCGGCGTGGGCCTCGCGTCGGTGCTCGCCGTGGCGCTGCTGTCGGCCCGGCGTCGCGAGCGCGAACTGCGGCACGCCGTCGGGGTTGGCCTCGCTCCGGCGCGGGTGGGCGGGCTGTGGCTCCTCGAGAGCCTGCTCCCGGCCGTCCTCGGCGCGGCGCTGGGCTGGTTGGTCGCGTGGCAACTCGTGGCCCGGCTGGGTCCGCCCGGCGCCATCGAGGAGTCGAAGATCCCGGCGGCCTGGATGGCCGCATCGGTCACGGCGGCCGGTTTGGTCACGGTCGCGGGGGTGGCCACTGCGGCGACAGCCCGACGCGTACGGCCGATGGCGCCCACCACCACGCGAAAGCAGCTCCCCTGGCCGGCCCTCGTCGTGGTAGCCGCCCTCGTCGCCGCCGCCGGTCTGGCCGGCGCCGGTGGCCCGGCCGGCGACATCGACCTGCGCGGCACGCTGCTGGTCCTGGCGGCCGCCGGGGTGGTGGCCGGCTGGCTGCCGAGCCGGCTCGCGGCCCGCCGCCGCACCGCGCTCCCGGCCTCGCCACGACGCGCGGTCGGGTGGCTGGCGCGCCGGCGGCTGGGCGCGGGCGGCGCCGAGCGCCGGCTGGCCGTCGTGGTGGTCACGGCCGGCCTGGGCATGCTGCTGTTCGCGCTGTCCGCGGTGGAGTCGACCGCCGACTCGGTCGAGGACCGGATCGCGGTGGCGGCCGGGGCCGAGGCCGTCGCGCCGCTCGAGGGGTCGTACCTGCTCGACAAGGACGCCCCGTCGCCGCCGCCGCAGAAGGATCCGTTCGCCCCGCGGCCCACCGGCCCGGTGCCCGGCGTGCGGGTGCCGCCGCTGCCGCCGGGCCACACGGTGGTCTGGCACACCGACGTGCTCAGCCCGGTCGACGCCGAGCAGAAGGACCTGTTGATCATCGACCCGGCCCGGTTCCGGGAGGTCGCCCTGTGGGGCCGCGGCCCCGATCTGGCCGCGGCGCGGGCGGCGGTCGCGGAGCTCGCGGCCCGGCCGGAGGCGGCCGACCGTTCCGTACGCATCATCGCCGTCGCCGATCCCGCGTCGGCGAAGGTGGACTCGTTCCCGCTGAAGGTCGGCTTCGACTTCCAGGATTTCACCGTCGCCGCCCGGGTGGCCGCGTTCCCCGGCATGCGCGGCCGCCCGATGTACGTGGCCGCCGCCGACCCGGTGCTCGGCAACCTCGGCGTCGACGACCCGCGCCTCGCCCCGGCGACCGCGATGCCGGTCGGCGTCCAGGTTGCGCAGGCCGCGCTGTGGAGCTCCGGCGGCGCGGCCGGCGTCGAGGCCGTCACCACCGCGAAAGGCGCGCGTCCCGAGCGCGTCGACACCGCCGACGCGTTGCGGTCCAGCGCCACGTACGTCGGAACCGCCCGCGCCCGCGGCTACCAGGTCGCGATCGCCGGCTACCTGGCGCTGCTGGCCGTGCTGACCCTGGGCATCTACGCCCAGCGCACCGCCGCCCTGCGCCGCCCGGCCGACCTCATGCTGGCCCGGGTGGGCCTCGGCCGCGGCCGCGTCGTCCGGGCCGGCGCGCTGGAGTTCGTGTTGCTGGCCGCGGTCGCCCTCGCCGCCGCGGCGGCCGGCGTGGCCGCGCTGTCCCCGCTCGGCGGCCGGCTGCTCGACGACCAGCCCGCCCTGCTGCCCCGCTACGTCTTCCACCTCTCCCCGCTCGGCGTGGCGGTCACCGCCGGCGCCGCCGCGGTGGCCACGGCGCTGGCCGTGGCGCTGACCGCGACCCGCCCGGCCGTCGAGGAGGTCGCCTACCGTGACGACTGACTTCGCGCCCGTGCTCGAGGGGCACGATCTGCTTCAGCTGTACGCCGCGCCGACCGGGCCCACCCAGGCGCTGCGCGGGGTCGATGTCACCGTGCGCGGCGGCCGGATCAGCGCGGTCACCGGCCCCTCCGGCAGCGGCAAGTCGACGCTGCTGGCCCTGCTCGCGTTGCGGGAGCGCCCGGCCGGCGGCGAGCTGCGGCATCGGGGCCGGCTGGTCGCCGGCCTGTCCCGCCGCCAGCTGCGGCGCCTGCGCCGGCGCGAGGTCGGCTGGGTCGCCCAGCGGCCCACCCACAGCCTGTTCCCTCAGCTGGACGCGCTCGGCCAGATCGAGCAGATGGCCCGGCTGCGCGGCGTGGACTGCGACCCGCTCGCCGCCCTCGACGAGGTCGCGCTGACCCCGCTGGCCCGCAAGCGGCCCGAGGTGCTGTCGGGCGGCGAGCAGCAGCGCCTCGCGGTGGCCGCGGCCGCGGTAGGCCCGCCCGCGCTGCTGGTGGCCGACGAGCCCACCGCCGAGCTCGACGACGACTCGGCGGCACTGGTCCTGCGCCTGCTGCGCGACCGGGCCGGGCGGGGCAGCGCGGTCGTCCTGGCCACGCACGACGCGCGGGCGATCGCCGCCGCCGACACCGTGCTGCGCTTCCGGCACGGCGTCCTGTCCGGCTCGCAGGAGGCCGGCCGCGACCACACCGTCACCATCGACGGCCAGGGGCGCCTGCAGCTCCCGCCGGAGGCGCTGCCACTTTTCCCGGGCCGCCGGGTGGCGGTCACCGTCGTCGACGGGCACGTCGAGCTGAGGCGGGCCGAATGACCGGGTCGCTGGTGGAGGTGCGGTCGGTCGGCCATGCGAACGGCGTCCTCCGTGACGTCTCGCTCTCGTTGCCGCCCGCGACGCTGGCCGTGCTGGCGGGCCGTTCCGGTTCCGGCAAGTCGACGCTGTGCCACCTGATCGCCGGCGTCATGCGCCCGTCCTCCGGTGAGGTGCTGGTGGGCGGCAAGCCCGCACACCGCGCGGTCGACTGGGCCACCGTGTCGCTGTTACCGCAGCGCCTCGCGCTCGAGCCGGAGCTGTCGGTGGCCGAGAACGTCCTGCTCCCGGCGGGCGTGCGCGGCGCGTCCACCGACCGGGGCCTGCTCGAGCGGCTCGGTCTCGCCGGCATCGCCGCCCGCCCGGCCCGGGACACGTCGCTCGGCGAGCAGCAGCGCACGGCCCTGGCCCGTGCGCTGGTCCTCACCCCCGCCGTCGCCGTCCTGGACGAGCCGACCGCGCACCAGGACGATGAGCATGTCGAGCTGGTCCTGACCGCCGTGCGCGCCGCGGTCGACGCCGGCAGCCTCGCCGTGGTGGCGACCCACGATCAGCGCGTCATCGACATCGCCGACACCGTGGTCCGCCTCAGCTCGGGGCAGATCGCCTGACCGGCCGCCACCCGAGCCGCGGCCGCCAGCCCGAGCCGCGGGCGCCGGCCCGAGCCGCGGGCGCCGACCCAGCCACGGGCGCCGGCCCAGCCGCGGGCGCGGGGACCCAGGGGCGTCAGCGTCCGCGCTTCTTTCCGTTGCCCTTCTGGCCCGGGCCGGTTCCGTTCCCGGGCGGGGGCGCGGCCCCGCCGGCTCCCTTGCTGATCTCCAGGACGATCTGGCTGCCCTTCGCCGCCCGTCCGCTCGGGCGGGTGTCGGCCACCGTGCCGGCCGGGCAGGGCGAGGTGACCTGGCCGCCGGTCGTCGGCAGGAAGCCGGCGCCCTTCAGCTCGGCGGTCGCGTCGCCGACGGTCGTGCAGCTCACCGACGGGACCGGGACCAGGTCGCCGATCGCCACCTTGGTGTCGCCGGGCTTCGGGAACTGGACCTTCGGCTTGCCCTTCATGTAGTCGGCGACCGTGTTCCACACCGCCGGGTTCACCGTGCCGTGGTCCATGTGCTGGGAGGTCTGCGGCCAGTCCGGGTCGGCGAGGTAACCGGCCACCACGATCGACGTGGTGCCGACGATCAGCGCGGCGGTCTTGGAGCTGTCGGTGGTGCCGGTCTTGCCGAACACCGGGTGGCCGACTGCGTCGTGGGTGTGCGGGGCCGTGCCCGCGCCGCCGCAGCTGCCGAGCTGGGCCGAGTCGCCGACCGGGCAGCGGGCCGCGTCGAGGGCGGCGCGGGCCACGTCGGCGCTGACGACCCGCTTGCAGTCCGGGCTGCCGACGTCGATCTTCTCGTTGTTCCGGTCGACGATCTCCTTGACCGGGGTCGGCGCGCAGTACCGGCCGTCGGCCGCCAGCGTCGCGTACGCGTTGGCCAGGTCCAGCGGCGTCGACGCCGAGACGCCCAGCGTGAACGCGCCCCACTGCTCGGCGTTGCCGGGCGCGGCCAGCCTGGCGTCGTTCGAGGCGCGGAACTGGATGCCGAAGTCCTTCGCCGTCTGGACGACGTTCTCGGCGCCGACCTCCTCCTCGAGCGGCACGAAGAAGGTGTTCACCGAATGCCCGAACGCCGACCACATGTTGTAGACGCCGGCCTCGCTCTCGCCCGCGTTGCCCGGGCAGTAGAAGTGCGTGCCGGGGCAGGCGGCCTTGCTGCCCGGTTCCACGATGTAGTGCGTCTTGGCCACCACCCCGGCGTTCATCGTCCGGGTCAGCGGGATGCCGGCCTTGAGCGCGGCCACCATGGTGAACAGCTTGAACGTCGAGCCCGCCTGATAGCCGTCGACGTCGCCGCCCCCGCTGATGATCGGGTTGGTGGTGTTCGGGTACGTGCCCTTGAGCTTCCGGGCCGCCTTGGCCGGGTTCGACGAGATGTGGTTCTTCGAGTCGTCCAGCTTGAACGTGCGGTTCGCGGCGAGCGCGAGCACCTGGCCGGTGCCGGGCTGCACCGCCGCCAGCATCAGGGCGTCCTTGTTGTTGTTCTTGATCTGCTGGTGGATCCGCTGGTACGCCGCCTCGGTGGCCTTGAGATCCATCGACGTGACGATCCGGTACCCGCCGTCCTCGAGGCGCTGCTCACGGTCGAACGTGCTGGCCCCGAACGCCTGCTGACTGTTCCACCAGCGGGTGAAGTAGTCGCAGAAGAAGCCCCACTCGTTCTTGTGCACCGAGACGCAGCCGTTGCCGGCGCGCTTGACCTGATGCGGGACCGGCTCCTTGAGCGCGGCCTGTTCCTGGGCCGCGGTGATCGCGCCGGTGGCCACCATGCCGTCGAGCACGTAGTGGCGCCGGTCGACCGCCCTCGGATACCCGGAGGGGGTGGACGGGTTGTTGGTCGTCGGGGCCTTGACCATGCCGGCCAGCAGGGCCGCCTGCGCGATGTCGAGGTCCTTGGGCAGCTTCTGGAAGTAGATCTGGCTGGCGGCGTAGATGCCGTAGGCGCCGTTGCCGAACGGGGCGATGTTCAGGTATCGCTCGAGGACCTGCTGCTTGCTCAGCTCCTTCTCGAGCTGGATCGCGTACTTCATCTCGGTGACCTTGCGCTTCGGGGTGTCCTCGGTCGCAGCCACGACGTCCTGCGGGTTGGTCGCCGAGTAGGCCAGCGCCATGCGCACGTACTGCATGGCGAGGGTGGAGGCGCCCTGCCGGTCGCCGCCGTTCGTGTCGTTGACGAACGCGCGGACGGTGCCCTTGAGGTCGACGCCGCCGTGCTTGTAGAAGCCCCGGTCCTCGGCCGCGATGATCGCGTTCTGCATGTTGACCGAGATCTCCTTCAGCGGCACGTCGCTGCGGAACTCGTCGTACATGAGCGCGATCTGCGTCTTGTTGTCGGCGGCGTAGACCCGGGTGATCTGCGGGGAGCTGAAGGCCTTGAGCCGGCTGGGCAGCGCGGCGAAGGCCTTGCCGCCGGCCTCGATGGTGAGCCCGGACATGGCCAGCGCCGGGAAGGCCGCGGCGGCGACCACCACCCCGGCCAGCAACCCGCAGATCAGCAGCGAGGTCGCGTTGGTGAGGACATGGTGATCGCGCGGGCGGAACCAAGAGGACACCCGGGCAGGGTAGTGATCGTGGTTGTGAATCCGGTGTGAGGTCCGGGAGTGAGCCCGGCCACGTGGCGGATCCCGCGGCGCGGCCTCATCCCGGCAGGCCGGTGCAGACCTCGTCGCCGACCCGGCAGTCCGTGGGCTGGGCGTCGACCAGCGTGGCGCCGCGGACCTCGAAGGAGATCACCGCGGACGCTCCGGCGGCGATCTGCCGGGTGGTGTCGTCGGGCGTGAAGGTCCAGGCCGCGCCGTCGCGCTCGACGGTGGCGCCGTCGACGGCGGCGATCTGGAGGGTCGGGCGGGGCAGCGTGACGGTCAGCCGCCAGTCGGTGGACGGGCCCGGACCCTGGGCGGCCAGCGTGACGGTGGCCCGGTAGCCGAGCAGGCCGCTGCCGTTGGCCGCGGTGTAGGCGGCGGTCAGGTGGCTGTCCGCGCCGGTCGTCGCGGTGCCGGCCGGGGCCTTCGCCGCCGGGCGGGACGACACCGGCGGGACGGAGGCCGACGGCGACGCGGCGGCCGACACCCGCCGCGTGGCCGTGGTGGTGGCCGGCGCGGCGATGCTGGTGACCGGGGCCGGCGGCGGGGGCGCGGCCTGACCGGGCGGGGTCAGGCCGGTGCGGCCGGCCGGCGCGCGCACCAGCGCCCCGATCAGGATCGTGGTGGCGCCGGCCACCACGAGCACGCCGGCGGCCAGCCAGATCAGGCCGGCCCGGCGGCGGCCGGGCAGGTTGCCCGTCTGCACGGCGGTGACCAGGCGGAGCAGCGCGTCCAGCAGCACCACCGAGGGCGAGCGCCGGGGCTGCGGGTGCGGGTGCGGGTGGCTCATCGTACGGACCTCCGCCGTCACAGGGCGTTCAGGCCGCTGAGCACCTGCTCGAGCAGGCTCATCGACGGGCGATCGGCGGCGTTGCGGGTGCGGGGAACGGCGACCAGGCCGGCGTCGCGCAGGTCGCCGAGGATGACCCGGACCGGGCCGAGCGGCAGGCCGAGCCGGGCCGCGATCTCGGAGACCGACACCGGCCGCTCGGTGAGCTCGACGATGGTCGACTCGGCGAGCGACAGGTCGTGGCCGGGCTCCGCGCCGGGCACCCGCTGCACGATGGTGCTGAGCGTGAAGTCGCCGGCCGGCGCCTCGGCCCGGCCCCCGGTGATCGCGTAGAGGCGGACGAGGGGGCCGGCGTCCTCGTCGTACCAGATGTCTTCGTCGATCATGAGATCGGCAGCAGATCGGGCTCGGTGGGCCGCATGTCGACCGACGAGAGCCGCAGCCCGAGCCGGCCGGCGAAGGTGGCGATCCGCTCGCGGGTGCCGGACAGGTCGGTGACCGCGTCGAACACCACGGCGAGCAGCAACTCCCCGGTCACCGGAACGATCACCAGCATGCGGTAGTCCATCTCGACCACCGACTGGTCGACCCGGCGGCCGCCGTTGTTGCGGTTGGCGGCGTCGGCGATCGCGTGCAGGCCGGCCGCGACCGCGGACAGCTGGGTCGCCTTGTCCGGCCGGGTGCCGGCGGACATCGCCAGCTCCAGGCCGTCCGCGGACAGCAGGACCACGCCCTCGGTGCCGGGCAGCTGATGGTGCAACTGGTCGAGGAGCGGACCCGCACCCGTCGCACTGATGATCCAGTCGTTCACTGCGCCTCCGCCTCGCTCGCCGCGCCATGGCCCACGTTGGAAAGATCTACGGATGTGGTGTCCACTTCGCTCAGTCGCGCCCGCATCCGGTCCACCCGGTTGATCGGCGGGCCGCCCGGCCGGTGCTCGGCCGCCTCCGGGTGCGACACCAGGCCGGCCGGCAACGCCACCTCGGCCACCAGGCCGCCGGCCGGCCCGCGCAGCAGCCGTACCCCGACGCCGCGCCGGGCGGCGAACCGGCCCACCGCGTAGAAGCCCTGCCAGAGCCCGCCGGTGGGCGGGCGCGGGTCGGCCATCACCTCGCGGGCGCGGTCCAGGTCGAGGTCGCTCATGCCGGGTCCGGCGTCGGCGACGGTCACCGTGTAGCCGCCGTCCGCCCAGCGGCCGCCGGTGCGCACCCGGGTCTCGGCCGGCGAGTAGCTGACCGCGTTGTCGATCAGCTCGGCCAGCAGGTGGGTGATCTCGAGGACCGCGTCGCCGGCCAGGGCGGCCGGCTCGATCTGCGAGGTGGAGACGCGTACGTACCCGTCCACCTCGGCGGCGGCGCCGCGCACCACCTCGCCCAGCGGCATCGGCCGGCGCCACTGCCGGCCGGGCGCCCCGCCGGCCAGCGTGATCGCCTTCTCGGTGTTGCGGCGCACCCGGGTGGCGAGGTGGTCGGCGCGGTACAGCTGGCCGAGCATCTCCTCGTCGGACTGGCGGCGTTCGAGGCCGTCGAGCAGGCGCAGCAGGCGATGCACGAGTCGCTGGCTGCGCCGGTGCAGGTCGAGCAGGAGATCCTGGAGACCGGCGCCGTCCGCCTCGGCGGGGGCCGCGGCGACCGGCGGGTACGTCGGCCGGAACCGGCGGACCAGGGCGACGACGCCGAGCAGGGCCACCAGGCCGACCCCGGCGACCAGGGCGGCGTAGACGGTCGCGCCGATCGCCGCCGGGGTGGCGTCCTCGACGGCGGCGCGGGCCGCGCTCGTCTCGGCCGCGCGCAGGGCGGCGTTGACCGGGTCGGCCGCCGCCGCCCACTCGGCCGGCGTGACCCGCTGCCCCTTGTCCAGGATCAGCCGGTCCTCGATCGCGGCCAGCCGTTGACCGTCGGCACTGGCCACGGCCCCGGGACCGGCGGAGGACCCGGGGTCGGCGGCGGACCCGGCCTCGGCACTGGCACCCGCGGCGGCCAGCCAGGCGCGGCGCTCGCCGGCCAGCTCGCCGACGCGGAGCCGGTCGGCCTCGCCGGCCCCGGCCGTCGTGCCCAGTGCCGTCCGCAGCATCGCGTCCTCTTGGGACAGTGCCTCCCGGGCGCGGCCGAGCGGTCCGGCCGGCAGCCAGGACAGGCCGAGGCCGTCCCGGATGACCGAGCCGTACGCGCCGAACACGGCGGCGCTTTCCATCTCGCCGTGGTCCAGCTGCGAGCGGACGACGTCGAGCGCGTCCAAACTCGACACCAGCGCGCCGGCCGACTCGGTGTAGGCCCACCGGCCGTCGAGCGATCGCAGCTCGTCGCGGGCGCGGTCGGTGCGCTCCCGGGCCGCGGTCAGCGCGGTCGCGTCGCCGCCCGCCAGACGGACCAGTGACGCCCGGCGCTCGTCCTGCAACGCCACGACCGCCGTGTCGACCGCGCGCCCGAGCCGGTCGGCGGTGTTGCGCTCGCGCACCCGGCCGGCCGCGTCGAGCACCGCCGGCACCGCCGCGGCCAGCCACAGGGCGACGAGGAGGAGCAATCCGGCGCCCAGCCGGGGATCGAGACGAGGCCGCTTCACGCCAGAACTCCGTTCGGTCGGTCGACCCCATGGATACCGATCACGCCATTGCTCCGTTCGGTCGCTCGGCCGGCTCGTCGGGCAGCAGCTCGCGCAGCCGGGCCAGCAGCTCGCGCCGGTCGGTGCAGCCGAGACGCTGCCGGATCCGGGCCACGTGGTGCTCGACCGTCTTGGCCGACAGATAGAGCCGCTCGGCCACCTGCTTGTAGGTCAGCCCGGCGACGACCAGCGCGGCCACCTGCTGCTCGCGCTCGCTCAGCAGCGGCTCGGCGGCCGGCGCGGGCGGCGCACCGGGCCCGGCGGCCGGTCCGCCCAGCGCGCGGGCGCAGTCGAGCAGCCGGGTCATCGCCTTGCGGTCGGCGGTGCGGATCGCGGCCTGTCCGGCCAGGCGGGCGCCGTCCCAGGCGAGGCCGGTCGCCGCCAGCCCGCGGGCGGCGGCCTCGATCCGTTCCGGATCGATCCGGTCGGTGATCACCGCAAGCCAGCCGCTCGCGGCCGCGGCCAGGGCTTCCGCGTACGGGCGGCGCCCGGCCAGCCCGGCGAGCGCGGCGGCGTGCCGCTCGGCCTCGTCGGGCCGCTCGGCCAGGATCGCGGCGTGCAGGCGGCTCCAGTGCAGCGGCAAGCTCCACAGTGGCGGGTCGCCCAGCCGCGCCAGCAGGCGGTCGGCGTCGGCCAGGTGGGCGGCCACCCGGTCCTGCTCGCCGAGCCGGGCCGCCGCCACCGTCAGCTCGCCGAGCGGCAGCAGCGTGAACAGGTCGACCGGCTGGCCGATCAGCACCTGGCAGGCGTCCGGCCAGACGGCCCGCAGCCCGACCGGGTCGCTGTCCCGCCGGGCCAGCCCCACCCGCAGCCCGGCGGCGAACAGCAGGTCACGAGCGCTCCGCGCGTCGATGCGCGGAGCGGCAGCGGCGCCGAGACGGCCGCGCAGCATCCGGGACCAGGCCTGCAGCAACAGGTGCCGGGCGGCCAGCGGCGGGCCGCCCACCGTGGCGCGGATCGCGCGGCCGAGCGTGGCCTCGGCGGTGTCCAGGTCGGCGTCGTGCAGGGCGACGATCGCGGCCAGCGCCGCGGGGCTGTCCGGCAGCAGGCCGGCCCCGGCCGGCTCGAGCAGCGCCGATGCCTGCACGAGCGTCGACAGCGCGGCGGCCGGAGCGCCGGTGACCGACTCCCGGACCCCGCGCGCCATCAGCGCGGCGGACGCCCGCAGCAGCGTCGGCGGGCCGTCGTCGCCGGCCTCCAGGGCGGCGAGCCCGGCGTCGGCCTCCTCGACGCGGCCGACGCCGGTCAGCGCGGCGGCGCGGAAGCCGGCGGCCGGTCCCGGGCCGGCCCAGCGCACCAGCTCGGCGGCGCTGTCGAGGCGGCCGCGGTGGGCCATCGCGACGGCCGAGACGTAGGCCGATTCGGCGCGCTGCGCGGGCGATCCGCCGGTGGCGGACCGGTCGGCGAGGGCCCGGTCGGCGAGCCGGGCGGCCAGGTCGAGGTCGCCGGCCAGGGCGGTGGCCATCGCGTGCCGGGCGGCGGCGGGGCGACCGGCCTCGGCGGCGGCCGCGAAGAGCCGGGCGGCGAGCGCCGGGTCGTCGCCCATCGCCTCCTCCCCCGCCGCCTCGAAGGCGGGCCCCAGCTCCGGCCGGGCACCGATCCCGGGCTCGAACGCGTGCCCCAACTCCGGCCGGGCACCGACTGCGGGCTCGAACGCGTGCCCGGCCTCGGGCTCGATGGCGGGGGCCGGCTCGGGCCGGGCACCGACACCAGGCTCGACGGCGGGGGCCGGCTCGGACCGCGCCCCGCCGCCGGCCGGCAGCAGGTGGCGCATCAGCGGGAGCACCGGGCCGCCGCGCGCCAGCTGGAGGTCGGCGAGCCGCTGCCGCACGTCGATCCGCTCGGCGATCGGGGCCAGCGCGGCGAGCGCGTGCCGGGCCAGCGGCACCATCGTGCCGTCCCCGCCCAGCATCCCGGTCGCCTGCCCGGCCGCGACCAGCTCGGCCACCTCCCGGGGGTCCCGGCCGAGCAGCTTGGCGATGAGGTCGAACGACAGCCCGGCCCCGGCCTCGACCGCGAGCAACAGGGTGCGCAGGTCGGCGTCCAGCTCGTCGATCTCGGGCGCGAACGGCGCGAGCGCCGCGGCCGGCACCCGGGCCGGAACCGCCGGGCCGGAAAGCGCGGTCGCGAGCCGGGCGACGTAGCGCGGCACGCCGGCGCTGAGCGCGGCCACGTAGCCGGCGAGCGGCGTTGGGCGGCCTGGCTGAGCCCTGAGCGGATCGCCGACCAGTTCGCCGATCTGCGCGGCGCTGAGGGCCGGCAGCACGATCGGCGCCCGCCGGCGCCGCAGCACCTCGGTGAGCGGGGCCAGGGCCGCCGGGCGGGGCCACGGGCGGTAGGCCACCACCACCCGGGCGCCGGGAAGCTCGGCGCGCTCGCGCAGCTCGTGCAGCCGCGCGTCGCCGAGCCGATGGGCGTCGTCGACGAGCAGGATCTCGCCGGCCGGGCGACATGCCCGCTCCAGCTCGGCGAGCAGGGCGCTCTTGCCGTAGCCGCCCGGGGCGCAGATCGCGGCGCACAGCGGTGCCGCCGGGTCGGCGCGCACCTCGGTCAGCAGGCCGGCGGCGGTCACTTGGCACCCACTCCCGGCGCGGCGACCTGCACCGGCGGGCGGGGCGGCATCTCGCCGGGGCCGAGCTCCGAGACGCCGAGCCGGCTGTCCGTGATCGGCAGCAGCTCGGTCGGCAGGACGAGGACGTCGGCCAGCGGGGACGAGGCCTCCGGGGGCGCCGTGGCGGCCGGCGGAACCGGCGAGCGGAGCGCCAGCACGGTTCCCCGGGCGACGGTCAGCCACGGGTCGTCCTCGCGGATCACCGGCGCGGCGACGGCCTCGGCCAGCGACGGGACGACCAGCGGGTGCGCGGAACCGCCGCCGGCCACCAGGACGGCGGCCAGGTCGTCGAGCTCGGCGCGGCAGGCGCGGGCGGTCCGCCGTACCAGATCGAGGATCGCGGCCAGGACGGCGCGCGCCTCGCCGTCGGCCAGGTCGTCGCCGCCGAGCTCGTCCACCCCGGCCGCGCCGAGGACCTCGAGGCGCCCCGGCCCGTACGGCACAAGCAGCGCGACCTCGACGGAAGCGCGACCGATGCGGCAGACGGCGACCGGCCGGCCGGAGGCCACCGGCCGGCCCGCCGCGAGATGGCGCTCGACCACCGCGCCGGCCCGGCTCACCAGCACCACATTGCTCATGCCGGCGTCGTCGAAGGCGGCGCGCAGCAACCCCACCCGGCCCGGGCCCCACGTGCTGGGGTGAGCGACCGCGATGCCGTCGGGACCGGCGCCCTCGCGGGCCCAGATCTGGTCGCCGGCCGCGCGGGCCTGCTCGACCACCAGCGCCTGCGGGGTGATGAGGAGGTTGTCGCAGTAGACCGGCACGTCGTCGCCGCACCGCCGGAACAGGCCCGGCACCGCCGGTGGCGAGTCGGTGGCGACCGGTGACGGCGGCCCCCAACCGGCCGATCCGGGTGCCCGGCGGCAGATCGCGGCCCAGGTGGCGGCGGATCCGACGTCGAGGCCTAGCAGGTACGGCAAGGGGAAGCTCCTCAATATCCGATCTCGGGACCCCATGTTCGTACCAGATCGGGCATCGGGGGTCTTCCCCCAAATTTCATCGCGACCGATCCCCTAACCCCCTAACCCCGACGCACCCTATCCCCCGGCGCCGGAGGGGGACGAACCCCGATGCCCGGCGCGCCGCCGGACCCTAGCTTGGTGGCACACCCACGACCCCGTGAGGAGACAATTTTCGATGGACTCGTCCCCGACGTTGCAGGATTTCGTCCTCAACCTCATCTATGACCCGGGCGCCCGGTCGGCGTTCGAGCTCGACCCGCACGGCACCCTCGAGGCGGCCGGCCTCGGCGACATCACCGCCGCCGACGTGCAGGACGTGCTGCCGCTGGTGCTCGACTACGCGCCGCTGAGCAACCTGCCGCAGGCCGGGCCGGCGCAGGTGGACGAGCTGACCACCGGGGTGGCGCACCTCGACGTGGCCGGCGCGGTCGCCCACCTCCAGTCGATCACCGCCCAGGTGGGCGGCAGCACCTACTCGCACGCGGCCGACCTGAACGTCGCGGCGGCCACCACCGTGACCGCCGACCACCTGCTCTCCACGGTGGACGTGACCGGCGGGCTCGGCCTCATCCACGACCCGGCGGCCGGCCTGGACGCGACCGTGGGCACGACGGTCGGCCACCCGACCGCGGACGTGGCCTACAGCGCCGACAGTGTCGTCTCGCACGCCGCGGTCGCCGGCACCCTGGACGCCACCGTCAACACGGCGACCGGGCTGACCGGATCGCTCGGAGTCGATGCCGGCGGCCTTGACGTCGCCGGGATCCAGGAGGCAACCTCTTCGCTTGCCGGGACCCTCTCCGGCGTCGATCACACGGTCGGCGGGCTGCTGCCCGACGGCACGGTGGACGGCGCTCTGGGTGGCACGCTGGACGGCGCTCTGGGCGGCACGGTGCATGGCGCCCTGGGCACGGTGGACGACGCCACCGGGGTGATCGACCACCACGTCTCGGGCGTGACCGGGCTGGTCGACGGCCTGACCCAGCCGGCGCCGGCCGAGCCGGAGGCGGGTCACGACCTGCTGGGCGGCCTCACCGGCCTGCACTTCTGACGGCACGACCACGGAGGCAGGGCGTCACGATGGAAAGCTGGGAGACCGGACCCACGGCCTATGCGGGTCCGGCCTCCCCCGTCCGGCCGGGCCGGACGGAACTCGGCGCCCTGTCCCCGCTGTGGCTCGACGTCCTCGACGCGACGATCCGCACGTGCACCGAGCACGGCCGCCCGGAGCTGGCCGGCCGGCTGTGGCAACGCCGGACCCAACTGCTCGACCCGAGCCTGCGCGTGCTCGTCGTGGGCCGCGAGCGGCAGGGCAAGAGCCAGCTTATCAACGCCCTGATCAATGCCCCGGTCTGCGTGACCGGCGACGACCGGGGCACCGCGGTGCCGACGGTGGTCCGGCACGCCGCGCGGCCGACCGCCGAGCTGATCCGCGGGGACGAGGCCGGCGCGGGCCCGCACGACCGCCTCGCCCTGGCCGCCGACCGGCCGGCCGAGGCGCTCACCGAGACCCTCGCGGACATGGCCCCGGGATCGTTCGAGCGGCTGCACGCCGAGGTGGGCCTGCCCCGCGAGCTGCTCGCGGCCGGGCTCGCGCTGATCGACACGCCGCCGCTGCCCTGGGAGCAGGGCGCCGCGGTCGGCCGGGTCCGCGAGCTGGCCGACACCGGGCGGGCCGACGTGCTGCTGTTCGCCTGCGAGGCCGGCCGGGAGCTGGCCGGCGCCGAGCTCGCCGTGCTGGCCGAGCTGTCGGCGCTGCGGCCCGGGCTGGTGGTGGCGTTCACCAAGACCGACTACGCCCCGGACTGGCGGCGCGACGTCGAGGCCAACCGGATGCGGCTGGTGCAGGCGGGCGTTCCCGCCACGGTGGTGCCGACCTCGGCAGCGCTGCGCGCCCACGCGGCCCGGACCGGCGACCACGCGCTCAACGGCGAGTCCGGCTTTCCGCAGCTCATCACGCTGCTGCGCACGCTGATCGCGGCCAAGCCGGACCGGCTGTCGCGGGCCGCGGTCGCGCTGATCGGCCGGGCGGTGACCGACGAGCTGGCCGTGCCGCTGCGCGAGAGCGTCGCGGCGCAGCGGGCCGAGACCGCCCACTCGGACGCGGCGGCCCGCCTGCACGAGGCCCAGCAGCGGATGGACGGCCTGCGCAAGTGCACCACCCGCTGGCAGAGCCGGCTGGCCGACGAGGTCGGCGACCTGATGTCCGACATCGAGCACGACCTGCGCGAGCGCACCCGGGCCGTGATCGCCCGCTCCGACGAGATCTTCACCGAGTCCGACCCGCTGCGCGTCTGGGACGAGTTCGAGCCGTGGCTGCGCGACGCGCTCCTCGAAACGGCGCGCACCAGCCTCGGCTGGCTGAGCGAGCGCGCGGCCTGGCTGGCCCGGTCGGTGGCGGCCGAGTTCCCGCCCGAGCTGGGCCAGGTGCTGCCGTCCTGGGTGCCCGCCGTCCCCGGCGACCTGCCCGACCGGGTGACCGATCTCGGCAGCCCGCCGGTCGAGCGGTTCACGCTCAGTCAGAAGGTCTTCACCGGCCTGCGCGGCTCGTACGGCGGCGTGCTGATGTTCGGGCTGGCCACCAGCCTCACCGGGATGTCGCTGATCAATCCGATCTCGCTGAGCGGCGGCGCCCTGTTCGGTGGCAAGAGCATCCGCGAGGAGGGCCGCTCGCTGCTCAAGCGCCGGCAGGCGACGGCTCGCGCCGCCGTCCAGCGGCACGTCGACGAGATCTACATCGGCATGGCCAAGGACGCCAAGGATTCCGTAAGGCGCATCCAGCGCGCCCTGCGCGACCATTTCACCGCCGTCACCGAGGACCTGCAGGACGCCATCGTGGAGTCGCTGCGCACCGCGAAGGCCGCCGCCGACCAGGAGGCCTCGGCCCGCGAGACCCGGGCGCGGCGGGTCGAGCAGGAGCTGATCCGCCTGGCCGGGCTGCAGAAACAGTCGCTGGCCCTGCTGCAAGCCCCGGCATGAGCGACGACGACCTCGAACGGCGGGCGCGCGACCTGCTCGAGCGGGCCGCCCTGGCCTTCCGCGGGCACGCCCGCGCCGAGGAATGGTTGCGGCATCATCGCGTACGCCTCGACGAGCCGCTCCGCGTGGCCGTCACCGGCGGGCCGGAGACCGGGAAGTCCACAGTGGTCAACGCGTTGATCGGCGAGGAGGTGGCGCCGGTGCGGGCGGGCGGCGCCCCGGTCTGGTTCCACGACGGCGCCCAGCCGCTCGCCCGGGTCCAGCCGCAGTCCGGGCCGGGATTCGCGGCTCCCCTGCACCGTTCCCGGCCGGGTCACGCCGTCGCGGTGCCGGACGACGACGCGGCGTCGGTCGTCGTCGAATGGCCGTGCCGGGCGCTGCGGCACACCCGGCTGCTGGAGACCGGCGCGCCCGCCTTCGACGAGGCCGACGCGGTTCTGCATCTCGTGCGCCACCTCGGCGAGCCGCCCGCGCTGCCGGCCGGCGGTGCTCAGCCCGTACACGTCATGGTCCTGCTCTCGCGTGCCGACGAGCTCGCCGGCGGCAAGCCGGATGCCTTGCTCAACGCCAAGCGGATCGCCCGCCGCAGGCGGAAAGACCCGCGCGTGGCCGCGCATTGCCAGGACGTGCTGGCGATCTCCGGGCGGATCGCGCACGCCGGGCGGACGCTTCGCGAGGACGAGTACGCGACGATCGCCGCGATCGCCGGAATGCCGCGTGCCGACGCCGACGCGCACCTGCTGTCGGCGGATCGCTTCACCGGCGCCGCCTTTCCGCTCGACGTGCCGGTCTCGCGGCGCGCCGGGTTGCTCGACCGGCTGGGCCTCGGCGGGGTGCGGCTCGCGGTGACGCTGACCCGGACCGGGGCGCGCACCCGGGCGGCGCTCGGCGAGCAGCTGGTGCGGCAGAGCGGGCTGACCGAGTTGCAGGCGGCGATCAGCGACCTGTTCACCGCGCGGCGCGGGGTGCTCAAGGCACGCAGCGCGCTGATGGGGTTGCAGCATCTGCTGCGGGCCGAGGCGCGGCCGGAATTGAGCGCCGCGCTGGAGCAGGTGGTGGCCGGGGCGCACTCCTTCCGGGAGCTGCGGCTGCTGTCGGCGCTGCGCACCGGGCGGGTTTCGCTGCCGGGCGAACTGGCGATCGAGGCTCGCCGGCTGGCCGGCGGCGACGGCGGCGCCCACTGCGAGCGACTCGGGCTCGACCCGGAGACGCCGCCGGAGCGGTTGTGGCCGGCCGCCGAGAATGCGGCCGCCCGATGGCACGCGCTGACCACGTCGGCCGCGACGGCGGGCGGGCGGCGGGCGGCCGAGGTGGTGCTGCGCAGTTGCACCGCCATCCTCGACGACCTGGGCTGATCCGGCATCGGAGGGCACGAGGCTGCCGGTGCCGGCGCAGCCCGATCGCCTCCTGGCAGCTGCGTCAGAAGACGCGCCTCTTGGCCGTCCGGCCGCCTCCGGCCACCGGAACGGGGGCAGTCGCGGTAGTTCCGCCGTCGCCGCCGGGCCGGCGAGGGGGTGAGGCGGGGATGGCGTTGTCGATGAGGACCGCGGCGATGGCGGCGGCGGTGGGAAAGGATGCGCTGCCGAGGACCCGGGTGCGGACCGCGGCGCCGTCGATGAGCAGGGCCAGTTGTTCGCCGAGCTGTTCGGGGTCGGTGGCGCCGGCTTCGCGGGCCGTTTCGGTGAGCCGCGCGGCGAGGGCGGTCTTGTAGTCGCGCGCGTACTCGGACGCCGGGTGCTGGGGGTCGTGGAGCTCGACGGACGCGCCGATGTACGGGCACAGGGGCATGGACGCGGGTATGTCGAACGCGGCGAGGAGCCGTTCCCGGGGCGTGAGGTCGGTGCGGTCGAACACGCCGGGCATGACCTCCGGATCGAAGCGGCGCAGGTATTCGGCGACGAGTTCGTCCTTGCTGGCGAAGTGCTGGTAGGCCGTGCGCTTCGACACCTGGGCCACGGCACAGAGCTGGTCCATGCCGGTGCGGTTGATGCCCTGCTCGCGGAACAGCTGCTGTGCCGCGCTGAGGATGCGCTCGCGCGCGCCCCGGCCGCGGCGCCGGCCCGTGGGGCCCTTCTCCAACGCCGTCATGCCGCGAGCATAACTCGGTCGGTACCGATCGGTGCACATAACTTGCGCGCACGCCGGGCAACGGATAGGTTACGTACACCATCCAGTTTCCTTCAACGTCCTTCGCCCCGGTCGACCCGAGCGGTGTGAATGGGCTGAACCGCGCACGGACCGGACAAGCGAAAGATCGAGGAACAGGAAGAAGACAACTCATGAGCAGCATCGGCATCCACCACCCCGAGGGAGCGTCACGATGACTTCCTCGGCTCGAGACCTCGACGAAGCAGACGCCGGCCGGACGGCCAGTTCACCCGGGAGGCGCGCCATGGTGCGGCGATGGGCGTGGCTCGGCCTGGTCGCCCAGGCGGTCTTCGTCGCGAGCTGCCTGGTCGCGGCGTCCTGGCAGGGGCCGCGCTACAGCTCCGTCGCCCACAGCATCAGCGACATGTTCGCGGTCACCGCGCCGCACGGCGCTCTCCTGGTGGTGGTCCTGAGTTTGTGCGGCGCCGCCACGATCGGCTTCGCCCTGGGCTCGGTGTGGCCGGAGCTGCGTACGGGTGGCTGGCGGGCGGCGACCGGCTCCGTGCTGCTCGCCCTGTCCATCGTCGGGCTCGGCGACCTGCTCTCTCCGGTCGAGAGGCTGGCCTGCCGGATGGCCGACCTGGGATGCACCCCCACGCAACAGCTGTCCAACATGGGCGGAAAGCTGGACAACATCATCAGCTCGATCGGCGTGCTGCTGCTCGTGATCGCCGCGTTCTTCCTGGCCGCCGCGATGCGCCGCACTCCCGGCTGGGAGGGCTGGGCACGCCCGACGCGCTGGACCGCGGTCCTGATCATCGCTTTCGCGGTGGCCAGCGTGCTGACCCAGGGCCCCGGCTACTCCGGCCTGTTCGAGCGCCTGGTCGCCGTCACGGGCGCCGCCGCGCTCGCGGTGCTCGCGATCGGGATCCTCCGGCGGACCCGGGGCACGGCCCCGATCGGTGCACCGCCGGTCGCGGGGCCGGCGCAGCCGACGCCCACGCGGTAGGAACGACGGCCGGCGGCCTCCCCGCACGGCTCGGCCCTCCCGGATGTGACGCGACGGGAGGTCCGAGCCGCGAAAGCGGAACCGATGGCCTGCCCTAGTTGATCACGAACTTGGAGCCGGGCTGGACGACGATGTCGCCGTCGGCCGGATTCGTGACGGTCACGCCGGTGCGGGTCGCGCTGCCCTTGGCGCCGGTCATCGCCCGGATGACGACGCCGGTGATGCCCCGCGACGGCAGCAGGGTGATCGCGCCGAACTCCTGCCCATCCGCCCAGAACTTCCCGCCCGCCCGGTACAGGCCGTTGTTGGCGATCAGCGTGGTCCCGCCGAACGGCTGCGGGTCGTGGTCGGTCGCCAGACGGTCAGGGTGGTGTCCCCCACGGTCAGCCGGGTGATCGTGGCGGGCGCCGTGCCCGTGCCGCGATTCTCGACCGCCGGTCGGCGGCCTGCTCGGGCCCGCAGGCGGCCACCAGCCCGGCCAATGCCAGCACGATCGCGGCCAGGATCACCGGGGCCTTGACCACCACGACCCGGCCCGGCGGCACTCGCCGGAGCGGTCGCATGGTCATGAGCCACGTTGTCCATGTGTCGGCCCGGCCGCTACGGGCTGGCGGCGTTCCTGGAGATCAAGTCCATCCAGCGCTAGGGTCTGTCTGACCCAGTCGGACGAGGAGGCGCCGTGCGAATTCTGTTGGTCGCACCGCCGGGCGCCGGCAAGGGAACGCAGGGTGCGCTGATCGCCACCCACTTCGGCATCCCGCACATCGCGACCGGCGACCTGCTGCGCGATCACGTCGCCCGGGGCACCGAGCTGGGGCGGGCCGTCAAGCAGCACCTCGACGAGGGCGGCCTGGTGCCCGACGAGGTGGTGCTGGAGATCGTCGAGCACGAGATCGCCAAGGCGAAGGCGGCGGGCCTCGGCTACGTCCTCGACGGCGTGCCCCGCAACATCACGCAGGCCCGCACGCTGTACGAAGCCGCCCTCGAGCTCGACATGACCGCGGACGTCGCGCTGCACCTCAAGGTGGACGACGACGAGGTGGTGCGCCGCCTGCTCGCCCGGGCCGCGCTGGAGCACCGCTCCGACGACACCGAGGAGGTCATCGCCCGCCGGCTCGCGGTGTACCACGAAGTGACCGCGCCCATCGTCGACTGGTACGCCGAGCGCGGCATCCTCGTGTCGGTCGACGCCATGCGCCCGGTCGAGGAGGTCGGCCGCGAGGTGCTGGCCGCGCTCGAGGTGCTGCGCCCGCTCGTCGGCGTGGTGCCGCCGGGCGCCCGCCGCCCGATCGACCTCACCGGGCTGGGCGCCGCCTTCGGCAAATGATCGGCGCCAATTCGGCCAGGTCGTCGTCCGAGAGCTCGAGTCCCGCCCCGGCGATGTTCTCCCGCAGGTGTGCCGTGGAAGACGTGTCCGGAATCAGCAGGATGTTCGACGACCGCCGCGCGGGGTAATGCCGAGGACCGGACTACGTCGACTGCCTGGCAGGCGCCGGATCGGGGCCTTGGCCATCGAAGGGCCATCGACCCTGACCCGGCACGCTCGGTGCTCAGCAGCGCCGACCCATGCTGGGCTCACACCAGCGGCGGATCGACCGCTACTGCCGACTCACAAGATCATCGAATTCCCCTGCCTTCACGCCCGCGATGAAGGCGTCCCACTCCGGAATCGTGTATCGAATGACTTCCCCATCGGGACGCCGCGAATGGCGGAACGCTACCGCATCTTCAATAAAAGCGACTTCTACACAATCTCCACCGCCGCTGCGAGTGGAAATGCGCCACGCGACACCATTGTCCTGCGCAGGGTTGTTCACTTGTTCTCCTTATGATTTACGAGCCAAGGCGTCCAGACGTCTCTCGATGATGGCTCTTGATTCATCTTCCGGTGCCGCCAGCTTCGACAACAGTTCAAATTTCTCTTTACAGCGGCGAACGATGTCTTCCTGGTCATCGAAGGCTTGGCCAACTTGGTCCTCGACGTACACGAAGTCATCCAGCAGAGCCTGCCCAAACGTAAAGATCGAGAAGCTTCCATCGAGGCCCGGATGCGGGCCGACATCCATTGGAAGAATCTGTACCGTCACATTCGGCAGGTCGCCGGCAGCCAAGAGGTGACGCAGTTGCTGCTGCATACCCTTCACACCGCCGAGGACGCGATTGATCACCGGTTCGTCCATGACGGCGCGAAATTCCAGGCTCCGCGGCGGCGTCAGGTTCTTCCTACGCTCCATCCGCGCGCTTACCGTCTGGCTGATCTGGTCGGCACTGAAATACCGGCGTAGCGAACTGACCACGGCCGTTGCGTATAGTTCCGTTTGAAGCAGCCCAGGGATCAACTGGGCCTGGAATGTCGCGACGCTTTTGGCTTCGCTCTCGAAGGTAAGATACTTCGCCGTTCCGGTCTCGAGGTCATACCGAGACCAGGAATCGTTGTCTCCCTTGACCGGCGCGGCCAACGCCTCCAACTCCGATGTAGTCCGCTCGTCCAGTTTGTAGAATCGACAGAGCGCGACCACCTGCGATGGAACTGGTGGCCGGGTCAACGACTCCAGCCTACTGATCTGAGTCGCGTTGATTTTACTCTTGGCGGCCAGCTCAGTTGGAGAAAGATTGTGATCTTCTCTCAACTGCTTGAGCCGCGCCACAAGCAGCCTGTGCTGGATGCGAGGTATATAGGGCTGCCTGGCCATTTTGCGCCTCCATACCTCAACCGTTCGGTCGCGTCACGGCAAGTTGACCGCTGGCCGTCGGCCTCGGGAACGAACCCTAGTGTCTCCGACGACACTTGGCAACTTGCCACGACGCAAGGCAGCAGGTATCAGCCTGCTGATGGTCAGGTTGCGTACTGCTCGACCAATTAGCCTAATCTCGGACAATTTGCCAGGACAGCCTAGCCGCACGCTCCCAGCACTTAGCCCAGACGGCAGCGATGACGTGCCAATTTTCGGTGGCAACTTGCCATGCCGCTTGGCATGCTGCACGCTGATGAGCACGGTGACTCAGAGGAGTTGGTCGGATTCGAGGAGTGACCGTCCGCGATCGACCACACGCACCCCGGAGCTTCAAGGCACCGTCGCCGAGGGAAGGACAAGCCCATGAATCTGCCAGCGCTCGCAATCCAGGCCGAGGCCTTCCGCGGCGAGCTCGACCCGTCCATTCTCACGATCCTAGCCGCGATCGTCCTACTGGCAGGGCTCGCGGCGATGCGCCGGGCCGTCATGCCCTTCCGAGAGATCTTGACCGCGGTCGCCGCAGCCGGGCTCGGACTGCTCCTGGTGATCCTGGCATTGCTGCTGCTGATTGGATCATTAATCATTAATTCGAGGTGACCACCCTGCACGGACGCGAGCGGCACGGCCCCTCGGATCGGCAACCTCGTGGATCTTTAACCGTCGACGTACCGCAAGAAGCAGGCACCAGCGCGAGAGCTGCGGAGGGATGGAGACATGGCTGAAGGTGCTCACCCCGCGGTTGCACGCCGCCGCCTCCAGATCGAGTTGCGGAGGGCCCGGGAAAGGGCAGGCCTTACACAGAAAGAAGTCGCGGATTCGCTGGGTTGGCCAGCATCGAAGTTGCTTCGTATTGAGAACGGAACGGAAGGCGTAACGGCTGCCGACCTGCGACATTTGCTGAATCGCTACGGCGCGCAAGACCAGGAACGAGTCGAGGAGCTGACCGGCCTGGCATCGCTGTCCCTCAAGCTGCCAACAGCAGCTTACGGCAAGTCGGTTCCGGGCAGCGCCATCACGTTCTGGAATCTGCGCGCCGGCGCCGTGCGAGTCCGACAGTTCGAGACGCTCCTGGTTCCCGGGCTCCTGCAGACCGAGGATTACGCGCGGGAAGTAGTCGCTGCCTACTCGACGCCCGACATGTCGCGGGACGACGTCAACGATCGCGTGGCGGCGCGCATGGACCAGCAGAATCTGCTGGATCGCAACGATCGTCCCGATCTCTACTTCATCATCGATGAGGCCGCCGTGCGCCGATGGATGGGCGGTCCGAGGGTGATGCGAGATCAAGTCGGGCACTTGAAGCAAGTATGCAGGATGCCCCGGGTCACTCTTCAAATTGTTCCGTTCGAACGCGGCTCGTACGGTGGCATTCGCGGGCCGTTCCAAATCCTGGAGTTCTCGGAAGGAGAGGACTATGTTCTCTATCTCGACGACGACTCCGGAGGACTGGTTTCCCGCGATACGAAAGCCGAGACCGAGCCGTATCTGACGCTGTTCTGGGAGCTCGAGGAGATTGCAACAGCGCCGCACGAGACGGTCGCCTTCCTTGACGATGTGGCGGCACACATCGAATAGCCCGATAATCGACGCCACCGATCATCTCGTCCACTCGCTCCACGCCGAACAGCGTTCTCCATCGTGGGCTCCCGCGGGCGGCGATGCGTCCTGCGGACCGGAGCGATCTTCGACCTATCCAGCGGGACCACGGTTGATCGGCGGCATTCCGCCGCGCGGCGGCGGCGGATGTGAGAGCGTCGAGGGCATGATCGTGGTGCCGGCGGGCAGCACCCTCACCCTGCGCTGCCCGGGCGAGCCGGATCTGCCCCTGATCGTGCTCGACGACATCCGGGCCGATTTCGTGGCCGCCCTTCCCCCGATCCCGGTGCTCAGCCTGGACGATCCCGCCGCCCGGCGGGCCGGCACCGTCGAGCTGGTCACCAACGCCGGGGTGACCTGGATCGAGGCCGAGCTGCGCGGCGGCCGGCTCAGCATCGCCGGCGACCTGACCACCGACATGGTGCAGCGGCGCGAGGCCGCGCGCCGGCCCGGGGCGTACGCGGCGACCGGCACCGCCGAGATCGACGCCGCGCCGGGCCGGCGCCTGGTGCCGGTGCGCGGGCACGTCGAGGACGTCTCCACCGGCGGCCTGTTGCTGCGCGCCACCGCCGCCGGTCGCCCGCACCTGCCGCCCCGCATCGTGCGCACCCTGCTGCACGTCAGCATGCCGTGGGGCGACATGACCGCGGCCGTCACCACCGTCGACCAGATCTCCGACCAACTGCGCGGCACCTACGAGTGGATCGACCCGGTGGATTCGGCCGCGCTGCGGAAGTTCTGCGGGTCCCGCTGAGCCGCCGGTCGCCGAACGGGGGCCGCTGGCCTACGGTCGAGGGATGAAGTCGCTGGAAGAGGCGGCACCCGGGACGGTGCGGACCAGGGTGACCGACCGCTTCGGCATGGCCCACGACGCGTCCCACTACCTGCTCACCCCGCGGGCGGTGCTGGTGCCGCGCGACGCCGGTCAGGTCGCGGCGCTGATGCGCGCCGCCGCCGGGCTGCGGCTGGGCGTCACATTCCGCTCCGGCGGCACCAGCCTCAGCGGCCAGGCCGGCACCGACGCGCTGCTGATGGACACCCGCCGGCACTTCCGCGAGATCGAGGTCCTCGACGAGGGCCGGCGCGTGCGGGTGCAGCCCGGCGCCGTGCTGCGGCAGGTCAACGCGCGCCTCGCCCCCTTCGGGCGCAAGCTCGGCCCCGATCCCGCCAGCGAGTCGGCCTGCACCATCGGCGGTGTGATCGCGAACAACTCCAGCGGCATGACCTGCGGCACCCACGCCAACACGTACCGCACGCTGGAATCGATGGTGCTCATTCTGCCCAGCGGCACCGTCGTGGACACGGCGCGGCCCGACGCGGACGCCCGGCTCCGCGAGGCGGAGCCGTCGCTCTCCGAGGCCCTGCTGCGGCTGCGGGACCGGGTGCGGTCAAATCCCGATTCGGTACGGGTGATCCGCGCCCAATTCTCGATGAAGAACACCATGGGGTACGGGCTGAACAGCCTCCTCGACCACGACACGCCCGCCCAGATCCTGGCCCACCTCGCGATCGGCAGCGAGGGCACACTCGGCTTCGTCGCCTCGGCGGTCTTCCGCACCGTACCCGTCAACCGTGCCGCCACCACCGGCCTGGTCGTGTTCGACACCCTGCACCGCGCCATGTCGGCCATGCCCGACCTGGTGGCCCTCGCGCCGGCCGCGGTCGAGCTGCTCGACGCCGAGTCCCTGCGGGTCGCCCAGCGTGACGACCGCGCCGACGCCACCCTGCGCGGCCTGCCCATCGACCGGCACGCCGCGCTGCTCCTGGAATGGCAGGAGAACGACGCCGAGGCCCTGACCGAGCGGGAGAGCGCGGCCCAGCAGATCTTCGACGCGTGGAACCTGCCCGCCCGGCTGAACCGCGACCCGGCCGGCCGCGCCGCCCTGTGGCACATCCGCAAGGGCCTCTACGCCACCGTCGCCGGCAACCGCCCCAGCGGCACCGTCGCCCTCCTCGAGGATGTCGCCGTGCCGGTGCCCGTGCTGGCCGACCTCTGCGACGAACTCACCCGGCTCTTCGACCGGCACGACTACGAGCGCAGCGTCATCTTCGGCCACGCCAAGGACGGCAACCTGCACTTCATGCTCAACGAGCGCTTCGGCGCCGGCGACCAGGTCCAGCGCTACGCCGACTTCACCGAGGAGATGGTCGACGCCGTCCTGGCCCGTGGCGGCACCCTCAAGGCCGAGCACGGCACCGGCCGGGTGATGGCGCCCTTCGTCCGCCGCCAGTACGGCGACGAGCTGTACGAGGTCATGCTCGCGATCAAGCGCGCCTGCGACCCGGACGGCCTGCTGAACCCCGGCGTCCTGCTCACCGACGACCCCCGGGCCCACCTGCGCCACCTCAAGCCGGTGGTCACCGTCGAGCCCGAGGTCGACCACTGCGTCGAATGCGGATACTGCGAGCCGGTCTGCCCGAGCCGCGACCTGACCACCACCCCGCGCCAGCGCATCGTGCTGCGCCGCGAGCTCGCCGCCGCCCGCGATCCCGCGGTGGCCGCCGAGCTGGCACGCGAATACCAGTACGACGCCGTGGACACCTGCGCGGTCGACGGCATGTGCGCCACCGCCTGCCCGGTGCTCATCGACACCGGCGACCTGACCAAGCGCCTGCGCGCCGAGGCGAACGGCCGCGCCACCCAGCGGCTCTGGAAGTCGGCCGCGCGGCACTGGCCGGCCACCACCCGCGCCCTGGGCGTGGCGCTCTCCGCCGCCTCGGCCGCCCCACCCTCGCTGGCCGAGGCGGCCACGCGTGCTCCGGGCGTACCAAATTGGACCCGTGACCTGCCGCCGGGCGGAACCCCACGCCGCCCTCGGCTGTCGGCGCAAGCCGACGCCCTCTATCTCCCGTCGTGCCTCAGCACGATGTTCGCCCCCGCGGACGGCGGACCCGGCGTGCTGGCGGCCGTCCAGCGGCTCGCGACCCGCGCCGGCCTCCGCCTGACCGTGCCCGACGGCATCGCCGGCCTCTGTTGCGGCACCCCGTGGTCCTCGAAGGGCCTGCCCGACGGCTACGAGGTCATGCGCGCCCGGGTCGTGGACACCCTCGCCGGCGCGGAGCTGCCCGTGATCACCGACGCCGCCTCCTGCACCGAGGGCTTCCACCGGATGGGCATCGAGGCGATCGACGCCGTCGCCTGGGTCGCCGGCAACGTGCTCCCGCGCCTGACCATCACCCGTCGCCTGCCGTCGCTGGCGCTGCACCCCACCTGCAGCTCGACGCGCCTCGGCCTGGACGACGCCATCGGCCGCATCGCCTCGGCGATCGCCGACCGCGCCGAGATCCCCGACGGCTGGCAGTGCTGCGCCTTCGCCGGCGACCGCGGCCTGCTGCACCCGGAGCTGACCGCGTCCGCCACCCGCGAGGAGGCCGAAGCGGTCCGTCGCGGCGACTTCGCCGCCCATGCCTCGGTCAACCGCACGTGCGAGATCGGCCTGACCCGCGCGACCGGCCGGACCTACCACCACCTGCTCGAGCTGCTCCTCGACTGCGCCGAGTAACGACGTCCGTCGGCCGTCACGGCACCCGGCCGACCGCCGCCCAGATGTTCGCGTCCCGCCGATCCGCGGTCGGGCCGCCGTCGGGCCGCCACTCGGCGACCGGCACGATGCCCGGCTCGACGATCTCCAGCCCGTCGAAGAACCGGGCCACCTCCGCCCTGTCCCGGAACCGGAAGTCCACGTTGTGCGCCCGGTTCGTCGCGTCCGCCGCCGCCACCTGCTCGGGCGGCCAGAAGTCGCCGGTGGCGTGCGTGATCACCAGGTAGCTCCCCGGTGGCAGCGCGCCCACGATCGCCTCGATCGCCGGGTACGCCACCTCGTCCGCGCTCACCAGGTGCAGCACGGCCACCAGCAGCACCGCGACCGGTTGCTTCAGGTCGAGCGTCGCCGCCAGCTCCGGCGCCCGCAGGATGGCCTCCGGATCGCGCACGTCGGCGTTGATGTACGCCGTCCGGCCCTCGCGCGAGCTGGTCAGCAGGGCCCGCGCGTGCACCAGCACCAGCGGGTCGTTGTCGGTGTAGACCACTCGCGATTCCGGCGCGACCTCCTGCGCGACCTGGTGCGTGTTCCCGGCGGTCGGCAGGCCCGTCCCGATGTCGAGGAACTGCCGGATGCCCCTCTCGGTCGCCAGGTACCGCACGGCCCGGCCGAGGAACAGCCGATTCATCCGGGCGGCGACCCGGATGGCCGGCACCCGGCGCTCCAGGTCATCGCCATACGCCCGGTCGGCCTCGAAGTTGTCCTTGCCGCCGAGCCAGTAGTCATACACCCGCGCGACGTGCGCCCGGGTGGTGTCCAGCTCCATGCGGGCGAGCGTAGTCCGCCCCGGATCCGCGTGGTGTCCCGCGGTATCGATCGGGGCGGGCCCGGTTACGCTTCCGGAATGATCGTCGACCTTCTGCCCGACCAGCTGGCGGCGTACCGCAGCTCGCAGACCGCGCCGGCCGACTTCGACGCGTTCTGGGCCAAGACCCTGGCCGAGGCGGCCGGGCACGACATCGACGTGCGGCTGCGCGAGGTGGCGACCGGGCTGACCACCATCACCACCTACGACGTCACCTTCCGCGGGTACGCCGGCCAGGACGTACGTGCTTGGCTGCGGGTCCCCGCCGGCGCCACCGGGCCGCTGCCCGCCGTCGTGCAGTACGTGGGGTACGGCGGCGGTCGCGGGCACGCCCTGGAGAACCTGCTGTGGGCCTCCGCCGGTTTCGCCCATTTCCAGATGGACACCCGCGGGCAAGGCTCGTCCTGGAGCCTCGGCGACACCCCGGACGACGCGCCCGCCTCGCCGCAGGTGCCGGGCGTCATGACCCGTGGCGTGCTCGACCCGGCCACGTACTACTACCGCCGCTTCTTCACCGACGCGGCGCGCGCCGTCGACGCGGCCCGCGCCATCGACGCCATCGACGCCTCGCGGGTGGCCGTCCTCGGCGGCAGTCAGGGCGGCGGCACCGCACTGGCCACGGCCGCGCTGCGCCCGGATGTGGCCGCGGTGGTGGCGTTCGTGCCGTTCCTGTGCGACTTCCCGCGCGCCCTGCAGGTGACCGACGAGTACCCCTACCGCGAGATCATCGACTACCTCAAGGTCCACCGCGACGAGATCGACCGGGTACACCGCACCCTCACGTACTTCGACGGCGTCAACTTCGCCCCGCGCGCCACCGCGCCCGCCCTGTTCTCGGTCGCGCTGCGCGACGCCACCTGCCCGTCGTCCACGGTCTACGGCGCCTTCCACGCCTACGGCGGCGAGCGGGAGATGCAGGTCTGGGAGTACAACGGGCACGAGGGCGGCGCCATCCAGGACGAGGAACGCGCCCTCCATTTCCTGCGCAACCGGCTGGGTTGATCGTCCGGGCGGGCGCCTGGGCTCAATTCGGCGAGCGCGTCTTCTCCGGTCACCGCGGCGCCGACGCCCGCCAGCAGCGGCGTCCGGGCCCGCTGATAGGGACAAGCCCGCCGCCTCGGCGACCGGGTTGCCCGGCGGCCATGTTGTCCGGCGCCCGCGTTGTGGTGGTCAAGCGGAGCAGCCATGGCCCGGAGCTGCCCGGTCGCGGTGGGTGCGGCCCGTCGCGCTCAGCGGATGGCCGCGGCCGTACGGCCCGGCGGTGCCCGGTCGCGGTGAGTGCGGCCCGTCGCGCTCAGCGGTGCCACTCGTTTTTGAAATGGCATGATCGAACGCCTGTTCGGGCTTACCGCCGCATTCTTCCGGGTGGGATAATTCGGTATGCGGCAGCTGGAGCTCTTCACCAGGTCTCAATTGGCGGAAATGCGCGATCGCACGGGGTCGCGGCGTTATTCGCCGGAGAAAGAAGAGTTCCGCCGCGAGCATGCGCGGCACCGGGATTGGGGCCTGCTTCAACGGCATGCGCGCAAGCTGCGCCGGCAGCACAGCAGCGACGAGGTGCGCGAGATGCTCAAGGGGATCGGCCCCCGCCGGGCGGCCCGAGGCGCATCCCCGGACCAGCCTCCGACCCAGCCCGCGCCGCCGGTCGCACCACCAGTCCCGCCGCCGGTAGCGCCGCCGGCCGTATCGGCACCGCCGGCCGGGTCGGCACCGCCAGCCGTGCCGCCCTCCCCGCCGGTCGCGCTTCCCGTGCGTGGCCGGAGGTTGCCGCGCATTCATTTTGTCGGCACGGCGTTTCGTGCGGGCGGCCGGAATTCGCCGTTTCTGGGCAATTCGGCGCGGGGGCAGCACTATGGATTCCTGTCGCGGCTACGAATCCCGGGGCGGCTATGGTTTCCGACGTGGGCACCGGATTCCTGTTGCGGCGGGAATGGTTACGGCGCCTGCGCCGCCGGAGCGCTGGACGTTCTGTTTGGGGGCAACATGCGCGTGCGCCGCATCGTCGACCTGTCCGTGCCGGTCGGGGCGGATACGCAGGTCTATCCGGGCGACCCGGTGCCCCGGCTGGCCGTCCACGCGACCGTGCCGGAGGACGGGTTCAACCTGCTGCACCTCGAGCTGGGGTCGCAGACCGGCACGCACGTCGACGCTCCCTACCACTTCCGCGACGATGCGCCTCGGCTGCACGAGCTGGGCCTGGAGTTGTTCACCGGGCCGGGGGTGCTCCTCGACGTACGCGGGGTGGGCGCGCGGGAACCCATCACCTGGCGCCGCATCGCGCCGCACGCGGGGCGGCTGAGGCTGGGCGTCCTCGCGCTGATCTGCACCGGCTGGGCGGCACACTATGGCACGGCCGCCTACTTCGACCACCCCTACCTCGACGCCGAGGCGTGCCGGCGGATGCTCGACCTTGGGGTGCGCACCTTCTGCCTCGACGCGATCAGCATCGACGAGACGCCGGACGCGACGCACCCGGGCGCGGGCTTCCCCGTGCACCTCCTCATCGCGGCGGCCGGTGGGGTGATCGGGGAGAACTTTCGCAACCTGGAGCTGGTCGACTTCCCCGATCCGCTGGTGTCCTGCCTTCCGATCGCCTTGGAGAACGCGGACGGCGCCCCGGTGCGGGCCGTCGCGATGCAACTGGACGAGTGAGTCGCTGTGCGGCGGGCACGGTGAGCCGCGGTGCACTGGCGCGAGCCGCGATGCAGCGAAAGGCGTGAGCCGCGCTGCATGTGACGACGGAGCAAGTGGGGGTGCACGTAACGGAGCGAGTCGCGGTGCACGGGCTACTTGGCGAGGCCGCACTCGTAGCCCAGGATCACCGCCTGCACGCGGTCGCGCAGGTCCAGCTTGGCCAGGATCCGGCCCAGGTGCGTCTTCACCGTGCTCTCGGCCAGCGAGAGTGCCACGGCGATCTCGGCGTTGGACAGGCCACGCGTGACCAGTGTCAGGATCTCGCGCTCGCGTCCGGTGAGGGCGGCCAGGCGCTCGTCGGCCGGCGGCGGGGCGGGCGAGCGGCCCAGGTAGTGCGCGAACAGGCGGCGGGTCACACTGGGTGCCGCGACGGCCTCGCCGGCGACTACCACGCGTACGGCATTGACCAGGTCGGCGGCCAGGGCGTCCTTGAGCAGGAAACCGCTGGCCCCGGCGCGCAAGCCGGACAGCACGTACTCGTCCAGGTCGAACGTGGTGAGGATGATGACCTTGGCGGGGTGCGGGCCGGTCCGGATGCGGCGGGTGGCCTCGATGCCGTCGAGGCCGGGCATGCGTACGTCCATCAGCACCACGTCGGGCCGGGTGCGGGCCACCACATCGAGGGCCTGGAAGCCGTCGGCCGCCTCGCCCACCACCTCGATGTCGTCGGTCTCGTCGAGCACGAGCCGGAAGCCGGTGCGCACCAGGGTCTGGTCGTCCACCAGCACGACTCGCAGCGTCATGACCCCGCCGGAACCGCCGCCAGCGGCAGCGTGGCCGCCACCCGGAATCCCGTGCCGGCGTCCCTCGGTCCGGTCTCGAGGGCGCCGCCCAGCATGGCGACGCGCTCCGCGATGCCGCGCAAGCCGTTGCCCCGCCCGTCGGCCGCACCGGTGAGCCCCACGCCGTCGTCGGCGACCTCCACCCGAATCCGGTCGGGGCGGAACTCGAGCAGGACCCGCGCCGCGGCGCCCGCCCCGGCGTGCTTGAGCGTGTTGGTCAGGGCCTCCTGGACGATCCGGTACGCCGACAGGTCGACCGCCGCCGGGACCGTCTCGGGCACGCCCTCGATGACCAGCTCGATCCGCATGCCGGCCGAGCGCAACCGATCGACCAGCGCGGGCACGTCGCCGACGCCGGGCAACGGCGCGAGCCGAGCGTCGCCGGCCACCCCGGCGGCGGCAACCGGCCCGGCCGCAGAAGAGACCGACCCGTCAGCAGGAGAGACCGACCCGTCAGCAGGAGAACTCAGGCCAGCAGCGGGAGAGACCGACCCGGCCGCAGGAGAACCCAGCCCGTCAGCAGGAGAACCCAGCCCGTCAGCAGGAGAACCCAGCCCGTCAGCGGGAGAGCCCGGCCCGGCCGGAGGAGAGCCGAGCCCGGCCGCGGGAGAGGCCGGCTCGGCGACAAGAGAAACCGGGTCGGTGCGGCCGGCGGCCAGCAGCCGGCGCATCTCGGCCAACGACGACCGCCCGGTGTCGATCACGTGCCGCAGGGCGTCGGCCGAGCGGTCGGGATGCCGTTCCAGCGCGGCCGCCGCCCCCTGGGCCTGCACCACCATCACCGAGATGCCGTGCGCCACCACGTCGTGCAGCTCCCGCGTGATCCGGGCCCGCTCGGCCGCCACCGCGAGCGCCGCCCGCTGCCGCTCCTCCCGGGCCAGGTCGGCGGTGCGCTGCTCGACGGCGGCCAGGTGCGCGCGGCGGCTGCGCATGCCGTCGCCGACCGCGAACGCCGCGATCGACAGCAGCCAGACCTCCAGCACCGCCTGGCCGGTGTCGGCCAGGACGTCGGCCGTGATCACCACCCCGGGCGGCGATCCCTTGTCCCCGGCGGGAAGCTGCCCCTGCTCCGCCAGGATCTGGGCCTGCTTGTCGAGGATCTGGGCCTGCTTGTCGAGGATCTGCCCCTGCTTCTCGACGGTCTGTCCCTCCTTCTCGGCCGCCGCCCGCTTTTCCTGGTCTTGCACCCCGAGCCGGCCGGCGAGCATGGCGAAATAGGTCAGGATCAGCGTCAGCCCGAGGAGGGCGAGCGCGAGGCGCCGCCGCCGGGCGGCCGCCGCCACCGTGTACAGCACCAGCGGCAACGCCAGGTCGAGCAGCTGGAGCTTGGTCTGCATCACCAGGTGCCCGAACGCCCCGGCCGCGACCAGCACCAGCGCGGGGACCGGGCGGTGCTGCCTGATCAGCAGGCCGGCCAGGATCAGCCCGGAGAACAGCCACCAGCCCGAGGACACCGGGATCAGGCTCTCGGCCGTCTTCTTCTCGGCCAGCGCGCCCGTCACGAGCTGCGGCCCCAGGGTCAGCGCGAGCAGGCCCAGCGCCAGGGCGGCGTCGGTCAGCAGGCGGCGCCGCGTGAACCGGGACATGCGCCCATCGTAGGAACCGAGGCCGCCGGAAGCGTCAGACCCAGGTACTACTTCGGAAGTGCCGCCGCCGCCCGAAGTCCCGACCGTGGTGGGACGAGCCGGGCCGTCCCGATCGCGACGGTGAATGCATGAAATCGCCCACCGTGCTTCTCATCGCGATCTTTGCCGCCGGCCTCGGTCTCGCCGGCTGCGACGCCGGCGACGACCCCGGCGCGCCGGCCACCACGGCGTCCGCCGGAACGGACCGCCAGCAGCTGCTGAGCCTCGGCCAGGAATGGGTCAAATGCCTGCGCGACCACGGCCTGACCCGGATGCCGGACGCGGAGCTCAGCACCGACGGCTACCTGCAGTTCGCGGCGTCGGACGGCTACAACTGGAAGGAGGACCTCCGCAACCGCCAGTCGGTCATCGACGCGTGCCAGCCGATCGAGGACCGGTACCCGCCGAACGCGTTCCGCCCCAAGGAGCAGGTTTCCGCCGACGACCTGCGCAAGCTCGCCGAGTTCGCGAAGTGCGTCCGGGCGCACGGCCTCCCCGACTTCCCCGACCCCAACCAGGCCGGCGAGTTCGACCTCAGCGGCACGCCGCTCGCCAACGGCATCCCCGCCAACCTGCGCGACCAGGCCGAAGAGGCCTGCAAGAGCATCTGGAGCGGCGGCGTCAAGATCACCGGTGGTTCCGGGGTGAAGAAGTGAGCCGGCGGCGCGGCGCGATCACCGTGGTCGCCATCGCGGTGACCGCGCCGCTGGCCGCCGGTGTCGCCTACGCCGCCCGCGCCCAGCCCACCGCCGCCGATGCGCCGGCCGCCGAGATCTCCACCGGGACCGCCACCGTGGCTCGCGGCACGCTCACCCAGACCACCCAGCTCAGCGGCATGCTCCGGTACACCGGGTCGTACTCGGCCGACTACCAGGGCGCGCCCGGCATTCTCACGTCGGCGCCGGCGCCGGGCGCCGCGATCGGCCGCGGCGGCGTCCTCTTCCGCGTCTCCGACGCGCCGGTCCGGCTTCTGCTGGGTGCCGTCCCGGCCTTTCGAGATTTCGGGTACGGCATGAGCGACGGTCCCGACGTGCGCCAGCTGGAGACCAACCTGGTCGCCCTCGGTTTCGACCCGCACCGCCGGATCACCGTGGACCGCCACTTCAGCGCCGCCACCGCCGCCGCGATCCGCCGCTGGGAGGCCTCCTGGGGGCGGCCGTCCTACCGGCGCACCGGCCGGCTCGCCCTGGGCCAGGTCGTCTTCCTGCCGGCCACGATCCGGGTCACCGCGCAGCAGGTCCGCGCCGGCGCGGCGGTGGCGCCCGGCACCACCGTGCTCACCGGCACGTCGACGAACCGCGCGGTGGTGGCGCAGGTCGACACCGCACAGGCCGCCACGCTGCACGTGAACGACAAGGTCGAGGTCTCCCTGCCGGACGTCGAGCCGATCCCCGGACGGGTGGCCGCGATCGGCCGGGTCGCGACCGCGCCGACCGGCGGCTCGTCCGACGGGCCGGGCGACCCGAACGCGGCCACCGTCCCGGTGACCGTCACCGTCCGCCTGCCCCGCGGTTTCGCCCTCGACCAGGTCCCGGTCACCGTCGACGTCATCGTCGGCACCCGGTCCGGCGTGCTGCTGGCCCCGATCGCCGCCCTCCTCGCGCGGCCGGGCGGCGGATATCAGGTGCGGCTGGCCGGCGGCGCCCTCGTCCCGGTCGAGCCCGGCCGCTTCGACCAGGGCACCGGGCGGGTGGAGATCGTCAGCGGTCTCACCGAGGGCCAGTCCGTGGAGGTGCCGGCCGCATGACCGAGGTCCTGGAACTGATCGACGTGCGCAAGGTCTACCCCGGCACCCCGCCGGTCGAGTCGCTGCGCGGCGTCAGCGTCACCATCCGCCGCGGCGAGCTGGTCGCCGTCGTCGGGCCGTCCGGATCGGGCAAGACCACGCTGCTCAATCTCGCGGCCGGCCTGGACCGCCCGTCGGCCGGCTCGGTGCGCATCGCCGGGCAGCCGGTCGAGAGCCTGCGGGACCGGCAGCTCGCCGGCGTCCGCGCGCACCGGCTCGGCGTGATCTTCCAGCAGTTCATGCTGCTCGACCGGCTGAGCGCGGCGGAGAACGTGGCGACCGGCCTGCTCTACCGCGGGGTGCCGGCCGCCGAGCGCCGCCGGGCCGCCGCCGACGCCCTCGATCGGGTCGGCCTCGCCCATCGCGCCGGCTTCCCGGCCGCGCACCTGTCCGGCGGGGAACGGCAGCGGGTGGCGATCGCCCGCGCCCTGGTCGGCCGGCCCGCCGTGGTGCTGGCCGACGAGCCCACCGGCAACCTGGACTCGGTCGCCGGGCAGGGGGTGGTCGCGCTGCTGCACGAGCTCAACGCGGACGGCGTCACCATCGTCGTGATCACGCACGACGAGCGGATCGCGGCGGCCATGCGCCGGCGCATCGAGATCCGCGACGGCCGGGTCGTCAAGGAGGAACGATGAGCCCCGCTGCCCTCCGATCGCGGCTGCGCCTCGCCGACCTGCTGCCGGTGAGCACGGTGGGCCTGCGGTCCCGGCCGGGCCGGGCCGCCCTGTCGGTGCTCGGGGTCGCCATCGGGATCGCGGCCATGGTCGCGGTGCTCGGCGTGACCCGCTCGAGCCAGGCCGACGTGCTGGCCCGGATCGACCGGGTCGGCACCAACCTGCTGACCGTCGCGAACGGCAAGACCCTGCGCGGCGGGGAGGCCGAGTTGCCGGACACCGCGGGACCGGCCGTCGCCCGTACGGAAAATGTCCTCTCCGCCGCCGCCACCGCGGCCCTGCCGGTCCACGTCTATCGCAGCGACCGGATCCCGGCCGGCCGCACCGGCGGCCTGTCGGTGCGCGTCACCGACCCCACCCTGCTCGCCACCCTCGACGGCACGCTGGTGCACGGCCGGTTCCTGGACGCCGCGCTGGTCCGCTACCCGGCGGTCGTGCTCGGCAACTACGCCGCCACCGTCCTGGGCATCGGCGACGTCGACGGCAGCCCCCGGATCCGGGTCGGCGACCGCTGGTACACCGTGGTCGGCGTGATGGCGCCGGTGGACCTGGCGCCCGAGCTGGACACCGCCGCGTTCATCGGGGCGCCCATCGCCGCCCAGGACTTCGGCTACCAGGGCCACCCCACCCGGATCTTCGTACGCGCCCGGACCGACCGCACCACCGAGGTCGCCGCCATGCTGGCCCGCGCCGCCGCCCCCGAGCACCCGGAGGAGGTCGCGGTGAGCCGCCCGTCCGAGGCGCTCACCGCCCGGCTGGCCGTCACCGGCGGCACCACCGTCCTGCTGCTCGGTCTCGGCGGGGTGGCGCTGCTGGTCGGCGGCATCGGCATCGCCAACGTGCTGGTCATCTCGGTGCTCGAGCGGCGCGGCGAGATCGGCCTGCGCCGGGCCCTGGGCGCCACCCGCGGCCACGTCGCCGTCCAGTTCCTGGTCGAGTCGGTCCTGCTGGGCGCGGCCGGCGGCCTCGCCGGCGTCGTGCTCGGCACGGCCGTCACGTACGCGATGGCCGCCGCCCGCGGCTGGCAGACCCTCGTCCCGGCGTACGCGGTCGGCGCGGGCCTGGCAGCCGCCGTTCTGATCGGCGGTTGCGCGGGGCTCTATCCGGCCCTGCGCGCCGCCCGGCTCTCCCCGACGGAGGCGCTGCGCACGCTCTGAGTTCCGCCCGCGGGCTCCTGTTAGCGTGCGCCCATGACGAGTGGCAAACGCGCATCCGGCATCGCTTTCGCCGCGGCCGTGGGGGCGCTGTCCGGCGCCGCGCTCACCGGTCGCCGGGGCGCCGGGGCGGCGACGGCCGGCGCGCTCGCCGGCGCGGCCGCGCTGGCCGCGACCGAGGCGGTGGCGCGGGCACGGCAGCGGCCCGGCGAGATCCCGGCCTGGTGGTCGCGGGTGGTGATGAGCGGCGCGCTGGCGGCGCAGGCCGGCTGGCTCGGCGGCCGGCTCACCAAGGCCGGCCCGGTGGCGGTGGGCCTGGCCGCCGGGTCGGTTGCAGGCGCGCTCGGCCTGCGCCCGCAGAAGGTGGCGCTCGGTCCGGTCGTGGGCGCGGCCGTGGGAGCCGCCTGGCGCCGGGCGGCGGGCCCGTCCGCGCCGCCGGCCGCCGTCGCGGCGAGCGCCGTGGTCGGCGTCCGCGCGCTGTCCGCGGTGCTGTTCCGCGACCCGCAGGTGGGCCTGCTGGCCGAGCAGGTCCCGGCCGCGGAGCTGCCCTTCGTGGTCCCGCTGGAGGCGCGCACCCGCTACGTCGGCACCGATTACGTACGCGGGCTGGCCGAGGTGCTGGGCGGGACGTACGAGGCCGACGCTCAGGACGTCGGGATCGTCGCCTCCCTGGACGACCTGGCCGGTCCGCAGTTCGACCCCGCGGCGGTCGATCCCCTGGTGCGCGAGTTCTACGAGCACACCACCCGGTTCCGCCTCGACATCGTCCCCGAGTGGCGGCTCTGGGTGCGCCCCGGCTACCTGCTCTACCGCACGCTCGTGGCCCGCCCGGTGGGCCAGGCCAACGTCCCGATGAACCAGCGCGAGACCCTGCGCGGCGTCCGCAGCCGCATCGACACGATCACCCCGGAGGGCAGCGGCCTGATCGGCGTACGCGGCTGGATCCGCTCCTTCGCCGACACCGACGAGCCGATCTACGTCGGTGTCTACACCACCTACCGGCACGAGGGCCGGGGCTACGTCAGCGTCGGGTTCCCGGTGCCGCAGGGCAACTTCACCGCCACCCTGCTCCCCCAGCCCCGCCCCGGCGGCGGGCTGGTGCTGAGCAGCCGCAGCGACCTGCCGCACCCCGGCCACTACCTGAGCTACATCGACCCGGCGACGCGCGAGCTGACCACCCTGGCCGTGCACGGCTTCGCCGAGCAGCTCGACGTCCACGCCGAGGGCGGGCAGTTGCGGGCCGAGCACGCGTTCTCGCTGTTCGGTCTGCCCTTCCTGGTGCTGCACTACACGATCCACCGCAAAGCCGCCGCCTGACGCCCGCGGACCGGCTCGTCCGATCATCGCGCCGGGGCGGCGATCGGGGTCTGAGCGGTTCGCGCTCGTGATCGCGGGGTACTCCGCGGCGATGAGATCCGGTGTTCTCCTCGACGTCGACGGCACCCTGGTCGACACCACGTACCTGCACGCGGTCGCCTGGTGGGAGGCGCTGCGCCAGCGCGGCGTGGACGTCCCGATGGCGACGATCCACCGGGGCATCGGGATGGGCTCCGACAAGCTGCTCGACCACCTGCTCGGCGAATCGCGCGACCGCGACAAGGACGACGAGTCCACCACCGCGCACGACGTTCTCTACGGCGCCTGGTGGGAGCGGCTGCGCCCGCTGCCCGGGGCGGCCGACCTGCTGCGGGCCATCGCCGACCGCGGCCTCGCCGTCGTGCTCGCCTCGTCGGCCAAGGAGCCGGAGCTCGAGCAGCTGCGCCGGGTGATCGGCGCGGACGAGGTGATCACGGCCGCCACGTCGTCCTCCGACGCCGAGCAGAGCAAGCCCGCGCCGGACATCCTGCAGGCCGCCCTCGACCAGTCCGACGTCGACCCGCACGCCGCGGTCTTCGTCGGCGACTCGGTCTGGGACGTGCAGGCCGCCGGCCGCCTGGACATCCCATGCATCGGCCTGACCTGCGGCGGCACCTCGGCCGACGAGCTGACCGAGGCCGGCGCCGTCGCGGTCTACGACGACCCCGCCGCGCTGCTGGCCGCCCTCGACGACTCCGCGATCGCCGCCCTGCTCAAATGACGGCCCAGTGCAGATGACCGCCCTGGGCAAATGACCGCGCGGCCCCGTGTGCGGCTCTATCGCGCGGCGGCCACGGCGGTGACGGTCAGCGTGTCCCCGCGCGGGCAGAGCAGGTAGCCGGGCGCTCCCCGGCAGTCCTGTGCGGCGAACCGGTCGACGGTGCCGAGCACGGTCTGCCGGCCGGTGGCCAGGTCGAGGCGGTTCACCGCGGTGCGATACGGCGGCGTACGCGTCCCGCGGAGCAGCAGCAACGAGCCGGCGCCGTCGGCCGAGAACGCTTGCTGCCCGCCGAACGGGCGGCCGATCGTCCGGCCGGTGGCGGTGTCGACCAGCACCGTCGTCGCCGAGGCCAGGTTGGCGGCGGGCGAGAGCAGCAGGCGCCCGGCGCCGAGGTTCCACACGAAGTTCATGTCGGTGCGCCGCCAGACCTCGCGGCCGGTGGCCGGCTCGCGGCCGACCACGCCCCGCACGCCCGCCGTGCAGATCAGCTCGCCGCAGCCGGTGACGTACCCGATCAGCTCGTCGGACCGCCACAGCGGGGCGAGGTCGGCGGCGCGGTAGACGGTCGCGACGGTCTGCGCGGACGCCGTGCGCACCACCACCAGGTACGGGTCGGCCGGGAAGAGCGTCGACGAGTACACCCCGTTCCAGGGGATGCGGCCCCGGTGCCGCACCGCGCCGTCCGCGTACCCGTACACGGTCACGTCGCCCGTCTTGGTGACCGCGACGATCGTCGTGGGCCGGCCGTCCTCGGCGAGCGTCGTCCACTGCGTGGCCGGCGCGATCGCGCGCCGCCACCGCTCGCGGCCGTCGCGCAGCCCGACCAGGCGCAGCTCGGTGGTCACCCCGAACTGATCCGTCCGGGCGAGCAGCGCGTCCCCGCGGGCCACCGACGGCGTGGCGTCGCCCGCCGACCGCCACAGCGGGGCGCCGGTGGCCGCGTCGACCGCGACCGTGCCGCGCCCGGACCCGGGGTCGGCGGTGGGCACCAGCACCACGTCCCCGGCCGGGAGCACGCCGTAGTCGGCGACCTCGGCATCGTCGGGCGTGCTCCATCTCAGCTCGCCGGTGCCCAGGTCGTAGGCGCTCACCGCGAGCCGGCCCGCGGCGCCGGCGCGATTGAGGTACACCGTCCGGCCGTCCAGCGCCATGGTGTCGCCGGGCCCGAACGCGGCCGCCCACACGGGGCGTACCAGCGCCGGCGGCGGTCCCGCGGAAGCCGCCAGGGCCAGCAGGCCGGCCACGGCGGCCACGGTCAGCGCCAGCCGGCGCAGCCGCGGCAGATTCACCGGGGCGGCCGGCTCGGCGGCGGCCCCGGCGAGGTCGCCAAGGTCGATCAAAGTCATCGTCAGCCGGACCCTCGCTCTGCGCCTGTCATGCAAGATAGCTCGGGGACCGCTCAGTTCCGGTTCCGCCGGTGGTCTGCCTGTTCGTACCCGACCGGAGGAGAGAACGATGACCGCCACCTACACCTTCGACTTCTTCACCAGCCTCGACGGGTTCGGCACGGCCGTCAGCGGCTGGGGCGGCTACTGGGGCAAGCAAGGGCCCGAGCTGCTCGAGCACCGCCTCGCCGTCTACAGCGAGCCGCAGCGGATGGTGCTCGGCGCCAACACGTACCGGGACTTCACCCACCTGCTGGCCGCCGGCGACGAGCCGACCGTGCACGACGCCTGGGTGACCCGGCTGCACCAGCTGCCGGCCACGGTCGTGTCGAACACGCTGGAGGGGGAGCTCGACTGGCCGGACGCGACCCTCGTCCGGGGCGACGCCGTCGACGTCGTCGCGCGGCTCAAGCAGGAGTCGGACGTGCCGCTGCGCTCGCACGGCAGCCTGGCGATGAACCGGGCGCTGATGGCCGCCGGGCTGGTCGACCGCGTCTACGTGACGCTCTTCCCGGTCATCACCGGGCGGACCGGCTCGAGCCCGATCTTCCGCGGCGCCGAGGACTTCGACCTCGAGCTGCTCGAGAGCCGGACGCTCGACGGCCGCACCCAGGAGCTGGTCTATCGGCCGACGCTGCACGCCTAGCTCAGTCTTGGCTCAGTCCGCGTCGCGCAGCCCGACGGAGTCGTGCTCCCAGAAGGCGTCCGGATAGACGAAGGTGCCGGTCATCCAGGGCTCGCAGGCGGACAGCCGGACGACCTGGAACGCCGGGTCGGGGATCCGCAGCGACGGTTTGCGGAAGCCCTGCTCGACCGCCGGGAGGAAGCCCAGGCGGGCGTAGTAGGCCGGATCGCCCTCCAGGAACACCAGCGGGACGCCCTGCTCGTCGCTCCGGCTCAGGGCGGCCCGGACCAGTGCCGAGCCGAGGCCGCGGCGTTGCCACCCCGGCCGGACGGCGAGCGGGCTCAGCGTCCGGACCGGCACGAGCCGCCGGGCCGCGTCGAGCAGCGCCCGGCTGACCATGACGTGGCCCACGACCTGCCCCGGCTCCTCCCACACGAGCGAGAGGGCGCCGGGGTCGTCGCGGCGCAGGGCGTCCACGAGCCGGGCCACGGTGTCGCCGTGCTCGCCGCCGAACGCGGCCCGGTGCAGGGCAGCCACGGCGTCCCGGTCCTGCGCCTGCTCGATGCGAAGGGTCATGCGCGGCAACGTATTTCCCCGGGCCCGGGTCGCCAAGCGAATATCGCCGGATCAGCCTCCGTGCTCGTGTGGCGCGCTGCTCGGCGCGGTCGGCGGCCGCTGGCTGCTGATCATCTCCGGCCTCGGCGTGACGGCGACGCTGGCGCTGGTCGGGCCGCTGCTGTCCCGGGCGCTGTCCCCGGATCGCAGAAATCCGGCTACCGTGATCGCCTGATGGACTCCTACATCGAGCGGCCACCGCGGCCCGGCCTGGCCGGCGTGGTGCGGACCGTCTGGATCCAGCGCACCGGCGCGGCGGCGCAGGTGCAGCGCAACCTGCCGACCGGCGGGGTCGAGATCCATTTCCCGATCGGCGGCGCTGCGCAGCTGGTCGGCCCGCTGACCGGCCCCGAGGTCGAGGTGATCCCGCCGCGCACCACGATCGTCGGGGTGCGGTTCCTGCCCGGGACAGCGCCGCCGCTGCCGGCGATGCTCGACGACCTGGTCGACCAGCGGCTGAGCCTGGCCGAACTGTGGGGACGCACGGCCGACCGCCTGGTGGAGGCGATGGCCCGGGCCGAGACACCCGAGCGGGCGCTGCTCGCCCTGCAATCCCACCTGCTGCGCGAGTATCGCCGCGCTGCCCCGGTGGATCCGCTGGTCCGCGCGGCCGTGCGGGCGCTGATGCCGTGGCGTGCGGTCCACATCGACGCGCTGGCCGGTCACCTGGCGCTCTCCGGCAGCCAGCTGCGCCGCCGTTGCCTGCAGGCAGTCGGGGTGAGCCCGAAGGTGCTGCAGCGGACGCTGCGGTTCCAGGGTTTCCTCGCGCTGGCCCAGGCCGGCGCGGCGGCGTCGGGCCGGCCCGGCGCGGACGGCGTGGCGGGCCTGGCGGTCGACGTCGGGTACGCGGACCAGGCGCACCTCAGCCGCGAGTGCCTGCGCCTGACCGGCCAGACACCGACCCAGCTGCTCGGCGGCACGGTCGACCGCTGCGCCTGCGGCCACGACCACTCCGCCTCGTACCAGCCTTTCCTCGCGCGTTTCGGTCAAGACCGGGCGTCCCGCCGCACGTAACCGTGCCGGCCCGTCCGCGCGCGTTTCGTTCAAGACCCGGCGTCCCCGCCGTTCGTAGCCTCGTACCCGTGCCTTTTCTTGTGCCGGACGGCCAGGTGCTCACGCCGGCGTCGCCCGACTACGACGCGGTCCGCCGCCCGGCCGGCACGCCCCACCGCGACGTGCGGCCCCGGTTCGTGGTGCTGTGCCGCTCGGACGCCGACGTGGCCGGCGCGCTGGCCTACGCCCGGTCCACCGGGGAACGCCTGGTCCCGCGCGGCGGCGGGCATTGCTTCGCCGGCCGGTCGTCGACGGACGGCATCGTGCTCGACCTGTCCGGCCTGCACAGCGTCTCCCCCGCCGAGATCGGCGCCGGCGCGCGCCTCCGCGAGGTGTACGAGGGCCTGCACGCGTACGGCCGGACGTTGCCCGCCGGCTGCGGTCCCACCGTCGGCATCACCGGCCTCACCCTCGGCGGCGGGATCGGCCTGCTCGGCCGCACGCACGGCCTGACCTGCGATCGCCTCGCCGGCGCGCGGGTCGTGCTGGCCGACGGCAGCGTGGTGGACTGCGACCACGACCGGGATCCGGACCTGTTCTGGGCGCTGCGCGGGGCGGGCGGAGGCCAGTTCGGGGTGGTCACCGCCCTGCGGTTCGACACGGTCGCGGAACCGCTGACCACCCGGATCGAGGCACGCCGGCCGGCGGCCGTGCTGGATGATCTCGTACGCGCATGGCAGGCGTGGGCGCCGGACGCGCCCGACGAGCTCACCCTCAACCTCACCGTCGAGTCGTCCGGGGCCGTCCTGTTCGGCGCGTCCACTCTGGACGAGGCGAAGACTCGGCAGGTGCTGCGGGAGTTCACCGATCAGCCCTTCGAGCTGCGCGGCGGGTTGCCCTATCACCGCTTGAAGCAGACCTTCGCCGGCCCGCCCGAGCCGCCCCAGCGGACCCGCTCCGAGTTCTTCTCGCGCGGCCTGTCCGACGCCACCATCGCGTCGCTGCTGACGGGGTTGGACGGCCGCCGGCGGCTCACCTTCACCGCCATGGGCGGCGCCTACAACCGGGTTGCCGAGGACGCCACCGCGTTCGCCCACCGCGGCGAGCGGTTCCTCCTCGAGCACGTGGCCGGCCCGGACGACCCGTGGGTGGACCGCTCCTGGGCGGTCGCCCACGCCGACGGGTCGGGGCGAGTCTATCCCAACTTCCCCGACCCCGCCCTCGACGACTGGGCGGCGGCGTACCACGCGGGCAACCACCGCCGCCTGCGGGCGGTCAAGCGGGCGTACGACCCCGGCCGGTTCTTCGACTTCCCGCAAGCGATCTGACCGCCGCCCCGCTGTCCGGACAGCGCGGTCAGCAGGTGACGGCGATCCGCTCGAACCGGGCCTGGAACGGGATGGGCTTCGCCCCGAACTGGGCCCGGTTGAGGGCGGAGACGCCGACCCGCACCGTCTGCGGCAGCGTCATCGGGACGTTGCCCAGCTCGGCGAAACCGGGCTTGTCGATGGGCCGCCAGGAGCCGACGACCCGGCCGCCCGACCGGACCATCCGCAGGACCATCCGGGTGGCCTCGGTCTTGATCGGATTCTGGTTGGGCAGCGGCCCGTGCACCCGCTGATGCGGGCCGCCGTCGCGGTACTCGAAGCTGATCGTCCCGCTGCCGCCGCCGAAGCCGCGCTCGATCCGCACGTAGCTGGTCGGGCCGTTCCACAGCAACAGGCCGGCGGCCTGGTAGAACACCGCCGGGGACACCTCCACGGTGGTTTCCAGGACGAAGTCGCCGGCGACCGGCCGCAGCAGCATCGGCGCGGTGATGTTGGACTGGAAGATGTCCGTCCCGTCCGGGGCGTCCAGCTCGGCCGTGCCGCCACTGACCGCGATGGGCAGATCCGCGCGGTTGCGCTCCCAGGCGCTGTCCACCGTGGTGCCGGCGAAATCCTCGGTGAAGCCGCAGGCCGGCGCACTGGCGCTGACGGCCGGCGGCGATTGCGCCCCGGCCCGGCCGCCGTCGTCACGCAGCAGCCGGACGGTGACCGGCACGGCGACGGCGATCAGCAGTACGGCCGCGGCGGCGACCAGGATGCGGCTCCGGCGCCGCCGCTGCTGTGCGCCGGGCCCGCCCGGCAGCGCCTCGGTGGCCTCGGCCGGCGTGGCCCGCCCCATCGCGAGGGGCTGCGTCGCCGGCGTCCCACCCGACCGCGGCAGCGACGACGGGGGAGACGGCACTGAGGCTGGGGACGGCGGCGTCGACGGCACTGAGGCTGGGGACGGCTGGATCGACGGCGCAGAGGCCGCGGACGGCGGGGGCGATGGCGTTGAGGCCGCGGACGGCGGGGGCGACGGCAGCGACGACGACGGTCCGGCCGGTGGCCGCTGGGGCGACGACGACACGGGCGTGGCCGGCTCGGTCGGCGGCACGGGCGGCGATGGCGATGTCAGCGGTCTCGGGGAGACCACCGGCACCGTTGCGGGTGCGGCCGAGGCACGGGGAGCCCCGGCGGTGGTGCCCGGGGTGGGCGGAGCGGACTGGGCAGACACTGTCTGGCCGGGAACAGCCTGGGTGCGCGGCGGCTGGGCGCGCAGGCCCCGAGGCGGTGCGCCCGGGGCGGACGCAGCCGGATGCGATGCACCCTGGGCGGACGCAGCCGGAGTCGGTGCGGCTGAAGTCGGCGCATTCCGGGTCGGTGCGGCCGGGGCCGGGGCAGGCAGGGAGCCGGTCAGGCGGGCGGCGCCGAGGGCGATGCTGTGTTCCGGGTCGGGGTCGACCACGACCGGGCGCCCGAACGCCTCACCCACCAGCGCTCCGGCCAGCGGGATCCGCGACGAGCCGCCGGCCAGCAGGATCACCCGCAGCTGCTCGGGCGCCACGCCGGCCGAGCGCAGCGCGCGGCCCAGCGCCCGCACCGTCTCCTGCAACGCCGGGGCGATCATCTCCTCGAACTCACGGCGGGTCAGGCGTACCCGGGTGTGCAGGCCGGGCAGCGCCACCGGGATCATCACCTCGGTGTCGAAGGAGAGCGCCTCCTTGGCGTCCACGCAGTCGCGCCGCAGCCGGGTGAGTGCCGGCAGCAGCTCGGCGTCGTCCCCGGTCAGCCGGTCGGGCGGCAGGAGCCGGGTCACGTGGTCGAAGACCGCCTCGTCGAAGTCGGCGCCGCCGAGCTGCTCGATCCCCTCCGGCGTGCCGAGCAGCTGGAACCCGGCGGCGGTGCGGCGCAGCACGGCCGCGTCGAAGGTGCCGCCGCCCAGGTCGTACACGGCCACCACGTCGCCGGCGGCCATGTGCTCGCTCGCCGCGTACGAGACAGCAGCCGCCTCCGGTTCGCTGCGCAGCACCACCCGCGGCGCGTCGGCCAGACGCGCGGCCTGCTCCAGCAGGTCGCGCTTGTAGGGTCCCCAGTTCGCCGGGCAGGTGAGCACCACCGACCCGGGCGGACCCTGCTCGGCGGCCGTGGCCACCGCGAGCACGTGCTCGATCTGCCGGGCGAGCAGCGCGTGCGCCGGATAGGGCGAGCCGCCCACCAGCAACGGCACGGGGTCGCCGACCCGCCGCTTGAACTCGCGGGCCAGCCGGCCGGGATCCTCCTCGCCGCGGCGCGCGGCCGGCTCGCCGACCAGCACCGGACCGCCGGTCGGCAGGTAGACCACCGACGGGATCTCGGGCCGCCGCCCGCCGAGTCGCAGAACCTCCACCGCGTCGCCACGCCGGACCGCGGCCGCCGTCCACGTGGTTCCGAGGTCCACGCCCAGCCCGTACGTCATCTCGGCCTCACCGCGACCTTCACCGGCCCCTTCCGATCCGCCCCCCTGTGGGCCACGGCCGCACCGGCGACCGGCACCCAGCATCGGCCGATGCACCCGCGCCGACAAGGCCGCGGACAACGGCTGCCCGAAAGGCTGCCCCCGCGGACCCGGCCGAGGCCGCCGGCGGCCGGCCGCTCGAAGGCCCGCTGAAATCCCCGCGCCGCCGGCTGAAAAAACCGCGCGCAGGAAACCCGACTGTGGACAACCGGCGGGAATTGTCGCACCCGGGTGCTTTGCTGGTCCACCACCCGGGCGGGTGGGCCGGATCAGCCCCGTTGCCGTTCGGGCCGGCGCTTCTCGACGCCGGCGTATGGGCTGAGCCGTCCCCAGCGGGCCAGCTCCCGTTCGAGCCAGCGCGGGCCGCTGACGGTCATCCGGCCGGTCCGCTGCGCCGCGCCCAGCGGGAGCTCCCCGGCATACCAGCCGACCAGGGCGGCGGTGTCGGTCGTGACCACGCCGTCCTCGGCGTAACCCGGCGGCTCGACGCACACCTCGTTGCCGCTGCGCGCGGCGACCAGCCAGTACCGGTGCGGACCGCGCACTCCGGTGAGGTCGAAGCGCACCACCACGCGGTCGCGGGGCAGCGAGCCGGGGTCGATCATCCGCGAGACGGTCCATAGGGCCAGGTACGGGTCCTGGTCCTCGGGCCGCACCTCCAGCCAGCGGGCGCCCCAGACGCCGAGCGCGAAACACACCTCGGCGAGCTCGTGGCCGCAGTCGGTGAGCACGTAGCGGGTGCGCCGGCCGGACCCGGTCTGCCGGACGACGCCGTACCGGCAGAGCGTGCGCAGGCGGGCCGCCAGCACGCTGCGGGGCAGGCCGGGCGCGCCCTCGAGGATCTCCGCGAAGCGCTCGCATCCCAGGTGCAGGTTGCGCAGGATGATCGGGGTCCAGCGCTCCGCGAAGACCTCCGCGCCGAGCGCGACCGGGCAGTACTGTCCGTAGCTGCGCATGACCCATCGTCCGGCCGGTCGGCGGCCGAGGAAAGTCCATTCTTCGAACCTCGCGCCCCGGCGTCCGGGGAGCAGCCTGGTCGCATGTGGGAATTGGGAAACTACGCTCGGGTCGCCGAGCTCATCACGGACATGGGCCGCGATCTGGTCGCCGCGGCGGAGCTGCGGCCCGGCGACCGGGTCCTCGACGTGGCGGCCGGCACCGGCAACGTGGCCGTCCCGGCCGCGCGGGCGGGGGCGGAGGTCACCGCCGTGGACATCACCCCGGAACTGCTGGACGCCGGCCGGCGCGCGGCGGGCGATCTGCCGATCAAGTGGGTCGAGGGCGACGCGACCGACCTGCCGTTCGCCGACGGCGAGTTCGATGTGGTGCTCTCCGCGGTCGGGGCGATGTTCGCCGCCGGTCAGGAGGCGACGGCACGCGAGCTCACCCGGGTGTGCCGCCCGGGCGGCCTGGTGGCGATGGCCAACTGGACGCCGGACGGCGGGGTGGGCCGGTTCTTCGCCCTGCTCGCCCGGTACGCGCCCGAGCCGCCGGCCGGCCCGCCGCCGACGCGGTGGGGCGATCCGGCCCAGGTCGGCGCGCTGTTCGCGGGCCTGCCGGTGCACACCGAGCAGCGGGTGGTCGAATATGCCTTCACCGGCACGCCGGCCGAGCTGGCCGACCTCTACCGTTCCTCATTCGCGCCGGTGATGGCGACGCGCGCCGCCCTCGGCGACGACGCCCGGGCCGCGTTCGACCGCGACCTGGTCGGCCTGCTCGCCGCCGAGAACACGGCCCCGCCCGGCGGTCCCGGACGCTGGCGGTTCCCCTGGCTGCTGGTCCGGCTGCGGGTGGGGTGATCAGGTGCGCCGGATCCGGATCGACGGCGGGGAGATCGCGTACGAGGAGCGCGGAGCCGGGCCGCCGGTCGTGCTGCTGCACGCCGGCGTGTGCGCGGACTGGTTCGCCGGCCTGATGGCCGAGCCGGCGCTGGCCGGCGCGTACCGGTTGATCCGCTGTCATCGGCCCGGGTACGGCGGCAGCGATCCGGTCGAGGGGGCGGTCACGGTCGCGCGGATGGCCGAGCATTGCCGGGCGCTGCTGCGCCACCTGGGCGTCGAGCGGGCGCATCTCGTCGGGCACTCGTCCAGCGCGGTGATCGCGCTGCAGCTCGCGATCGACCATCCCGAGGTGGTGCACAGCCTGGCGCTGCTGGAGACCGCGTTGCTCGCCGTGCCGAGCGGCTCGTTCGCCGGGGACGCCCTGCGGTCCTTTGCCGCGGGCAACCGGCCGGAGGCAGTCGACATCTGGATGCGTGGCGTCTGCGGCCCGCGCTACCGCGAGGTCTTCGACGCCGTCCTGCCGGGCGCGATCGACCGCGCGGCGGCCGACGCCGGCACGTTCTTCGGGCAGGAGCTCCCGGCGGTGCGGGCGTGGTCCTTCGGTCCGGCCGAGGCCGGGGCGGTCACCCGGCCGGTCCTGCTCGTGCTCGGCGAGCGCAGCGCGGACGTCAGTGCGGCCTTCGCCGAGCGGCACGCCCTGCTGCGCTCCTGGCTTCCGCGGGCGGAGCCGTTCGTGCTGCCGGGCGCGAACCACCTGATGCACCTGCAGAACCCGGCCGGGCTGGCCGTACGCCTGGCCGCCTTCTTCGCACGAGAGGCCGGGCCGGCCGGCAACCGCTCAGCAACTTTGTGATCCGGCCGAACGGGAAATTGCATCACTCCGCGAACGCCCAGGGAGCACCATGAACGGCCGCCTCAACGACATGCGGGTCAGCGCCAAGATCGTTCTAGCGGTGGCCGTGGTCGCGCTGGTGGCCGTGGTGACCGCCGGCGTCGCCTGGGCGCGGCTGGGCTCGCTGGACGTACGCGTGCAGGGCCTCAAGAGCGACAACATCACGCGGCTCGACGCGCTCGTCGGCGTGCAGAACGGCATGTCGGACATGTACCGTGCGCTCTTCCTCTACCAGGGCGCCCAGTCGGCCGCCGAGAAGACCGACTACGCCAAGCAGACCAGGGACGGGCAGGCCGCCGTCGACACCGCCGGCCAGCAGTACGTCTCCGCCCCCGACCCGTCGGAGACCTGGCAGACCCAGACCGCGGCCTTCGGCGCCGCCTGGACCCAGTACAAGGCGCTGGTCAACTTCCTGATGTTCAAAGAGGCGCCGCCGGCCGGGGTCACCCTGCCCACCACCGTCGCCGAGCAGTACCAGGTGTGGGGCGACGCCGAGAACACGATGAACACCGCCGTCGACAAGCTGATGGATCTCGAGCGCTCGCAGGCCGCGGTGGACAGCACCGAGGCGCACGCGAACGCGGTCGACGCCCGGCGGCTGATCATCATCCTGGTGCTGGCCGGGGTCATCGTCGCGGTCACGCTGGCGCTGGTGATCGGTCGCGGCATCTCGCGCCGGCTGGCCGGCGTCCGCGACGTGCTCGACGCCATCGCCGGCGGCGACCTGACCAGGCACGCCGCCGCCGTCGGGCGCGACGAGGTCGGGCTGATGGCACACTCGGTCAACCAGGCCACGACCGCGATCCGGGAGACCGTCGCGGCGCTGACCGGCTCGTCGCGGACGCTCGCCGAGTCGTCCCGGCAGCTGTCGACGTCGGCCGAGGCGATCGCCGGCAACGCCCAGGACACCTCGGCCCAGACCGGCCTGCTCGCCGCCGCGTCCGAGGACGTGGCGCGCAGCGTGCAGACGGTGGCCGCCGGCACCGAGCAGATGGGGTCGGCGATCCGCGACATCTCCCAGTCGGCCAACGACGCGGCCGGGGTCGCCTCGCAGGCGGTCACCGAGGCCGCCGCCACCAACGCGAGCGTCGCCAAGCTCGGCGAGTCGTCGGCCGAGATCGGCAACGTGGTCCGGGTCATCACCGCGATCGCCGAGCAGACCAATCTGCTCGCGCTGAACGCCACCATCGAGGCCGCCCGGGCCGGCGAGTCCGGCAAGGGTTTCGCCGTGGTGGCCAGCGAGGTCAAGGACCTCGCCCAGGAGACGGCGAAAGCCACCGGCGACATCTCCCAGCGGGTGGAGGCCATCCAGGCCGACACCGGCGGCGCGGTGGCCGCGATCGGCCGGATCTCCGAGATCATCGCCCAGATCAACGACTACCAGACCACCATCGCCTCCGCGGTCGAGGAGCAGACCGCCACGACCAACGAGATGAGCCGCTCCATCAGCGAGGCCTCCACCGGCTCCGCGAGCATCTCGGACAACATCGCAAGCGTCGCCGAGGCCGCCCGCACCACGACCGCCACGGTGGCCGAGACCCAGCGGTCGGCCCAGGAGCTGGCCCAGATGTCGGCGGAGCTGCAGTCGGTGGTGTCCCGCTTCCGGGTCTGACCTGCCGGGCCCCGGGTCTAGGTAGACTGAATCTACCTAGATGCCGTCTACCTCCGGAGGACCCGTGTTCGTCGGCCGAGGTGCCGAGCTGTCGCTCCTGGCAAAACGGATAGAGCACATCAGGCGGACCGGGACGGGTCTCGCCGTCGCGCTGCGCGGCCGTCGCCAGGTCGGCAAGTCGCGCCTGGTCCAGGAACTCTGCGATCGTTCCGGCCTGCCCTATGTGTACTTCACCGCGGTGAAAGGCGCGTCGGCGACCGAGTCGACGGCCCAGTTCCTCGCGACTCTGGCCGAGTCGGATCTGCCGAACGACCACGCGCTGCTGCCCAGCACCTCGCCGCCCGGGGGCTGGGGCGACATGCTTCGCATTCTGGCCGGATCGCTGCCGGACCGGCCCTGCATCGTCGTGCTCGACGAATTGCCCTGGCTCGCCGAACAGGACGAGACGTTCGACGCGCAGCTGCAGGTGGTGTGGGACCGCCTGCTCTCGCGCCGGCCGGTCCTGCTGCTGCTTCTCGGCAGCGACCTGCACATGATGCGCCGCTTCACCGCGTACGACCAGCCGTTCTACGGCCGTGCCGACAACCTCGTCCTCGGGCCGCTCAACCTCGCGGAGACGGCCGACGCGGCCGGGCTGGCGGGTTCCGACGCCATCGACGCGCACCTGATCACCGGCGGCCTCCCCGGCATCCTGTTGCGCTGGCCGGCCGGCGCCCGCGCCGCCGACCACCTCCGCGAGGAGTGCGCCGATCCGGCCTCGCCACTGTTCACGGTGCCCGAGCAGTCCCTGGCCGCGGAGTTCCCCAATCCGGACGTCGCCCGGCGGGTCTTCGAGGCCGTCGGTGGAGACGCCCGCGCGTTCGCGAACATCGCCGGCATCGCCGGCGGCCGCGGTGGTCCGGTCAGGTCCGGGACGCTGTCCCCGCTGCTGCGCCAACTCACCGAGGACAAGCAGGTCCTGGCGGCCGACCAGCCACTGTCGACCAGTAGCGGCAAACCGGTCCTCTACCGGGTCGCCGACAGCAACCTGCGCCTCTACCTGGCCATCATGCGCGACGTTCACAATCTCGTTCTGCGCGGCCGCCCCGACGCCGGATACGCGCTGTTTCAGAATCGGTGGAGCAGCTGGCGGGGCCGAGCCGTCGAGCCGTTGATCCGTACGTCGGCGGAGCAGGCCACCGTCACCGGGGCGCTGCCCTGGCCGGACGCCCAGGTCGTCGGCGGCTGGTGGAACCGGCAGTTCAACCCCGAGATCGACCTGGTCGGCGCCGACCGTGCGCCGGTCGCGTCGCGGATCCACTTCTGTGGCTCGGTGAAATGGCTGGGTACGCCGTTCGACAGCCACGACCTGCACCACCTGCGGGACGGCGCCCGTCAGGTCCCCGGCTTCGACGACGCCGCCGGATTGCTCGCCGTCACCCGCTCGGGCGCGGACATTCCGGCCGGCGCGGTCGACGTCGTCTGGGGTCCCGACGACGTCGTGGCGGCCTGGCGCCCCTGATCCGCGGCCCTGCGGGCGTTCCTAGCGCTGTTCGGCCGGGCACCACCACGTGGTCCGGCCGGCGACCGTGCCGTGGGTCATCGGGGCGCCATCGCGGGGGCAGCGGCCGTCCGGGCGGCGCTGGGCGATGATCGTGAGGGTGTGCACCCCGCCGTCGCGCAGGGCGGCGGCCACGGCCTCCCGGGTGGCGCCGAGCAGCCGCTTCGCCTGCGGGCGGGTGAGCTCGTCGCCGGGGCGGGCCGGGTGCACGCGCGCCTGCCACAGGATCTCGTCGGCCAGCAGGTTGCCGATGCCGGCGATCAGGTGCTGATCCATGAGCCGGGCCTTGACCGGCGCGGTGCCGCCGGTGACGGCGCGGCGGAAGGCCTCGTCGGTGATGGTCGTCGCGTCCGGGCCGAGGGCGTCGAGCGCCGGGTCCAAGCGGATCCGGCCGAGGCGGCGCGGGTCGACGAGCATGAGCCGGCCGCCGTCGGCGAAGGCGAGCGTGAAGCGGGCCCAGCGATAGTCGCCGGCGACGCGCCGGCCCTCCCAGTAGTCGCCGCCGTCGATCTCGTGGCCGCCGGGGTCGGCGATGACGATCTTGCCCGACATGCCCAGGTGGATGCCGAGCACGGGGCCGCCGGAGGTGTCGCACCACATGGTCTTGCCGCGCCGGTGGGCCGCGGTGAGCTGGTGGCCGGCCAGGGCGGCACGGATGTCACCCGGGCGGTGCGGGCGGCACACGTACGTGTCGGAGTCATCCACGTCGGCGATCAACCGGCCCAGAGCAGCGCGCTCGATGACCGATCTTGCGAACTCGACCTCCGGCAACTCCGGCATCAGGTCGGCCGCCCCTCGCGCAGCTCGTGCACGAGGGACGCGACGACGGCCTTGAGACTTCCGTCGTTCGCGGCGGCCACGCGCAGCTGACGCTGGTAGCTCGCGCCGCACCGGGCGATGTCGCGCAGATGCTCCAGCTCCTGCGCGCAGCCGAGCGACTCGGCGATCGGCGCCAGCGCCGGCAGCAGCCGGCCGAGATCCTCGGTGACCAGCAGCTCGTCGCCGGAGGCGTTCTGGATGATGATCGCGTCCATGCCGTAGCGGGCCGTGCGCCACTTGTTCTCGCGGACGAACCACGGCTGCATCTGCGGGATCTCGCGGCCGGCGTCGAGATCCCGGGAGAAGCGCTCGACCAGGCACTGGGTCAGGGCCGCGACCGCGCCGATCTCGCGCGTGGTGGGGATGCCGTCGAACGTACGCACCTCGATCGTGCCCAGCCGTGGCGAGGGGCGGATGTCCCAGCGCAGCTCGCCGAGGTCCTCGATGACGCCGATGTGCCGCAGGTCGGCCACCATGGACTCGAACTGCTCCCACTCGGTGAACTGCGGGGGCAGGCCGGCGGTCGGGAGTTGCTGGAACATCAGCGCCCGGTTGGACGCGTACCCGGTGTTCTCCCCGCCCCAGAACGGGCTCGACGCGCTGAGCGCCTGGAAGTGCGGCAGGTACGTAAGCAGGCCGTCGATGATCGGGAACACCTTGCGGCGGTCCTCGACCCCGACGTGCACGTGCACGCCCCAGATCAGCATCTGCCGGCCCCACCACCGGGTGCGGTCGATCAGCGTGGCGTAACGCGGCTTGCCCGGCGTCACGTGCTGCTGGAACCACTGGGCGAACGGGTGGGTGCCCGACGAGATCAGGTCGACGCCCATCGGCTCGGCCAGCTCGCTCACCCGCTCGGCCAGCCGGGTGAGGTCGGCGACGGCGTCGCGTACCCGTGGGTGCGGCGCGCTGACCAGCTCGACCGTGTTGGTGAGCAGCTCGCTGGTCACGTGCGGGAAGGCGTCGGAGGTGCCGAGCTTGGCCAGCAGCTCCGGGCCCGCCGGGGACAGCTCGCCGCTGCGCCGGTCGACGCAGGCGAGCTCCCACTCGATCCCCAGGCGCGACCGCTGGGCCGGCGCGAAATCGATGCTCATGAACCTCCGCGGACTCGTCACGCGGGCTGGTGCGCCGACGGAACGCTCATGCCGACACCATATCCCGGCGGCCGCTCCCCCGGCCGATCACGCACGCCGGCCGGCCACGCACGCCGGCCGATCACGCACGCCGGCCGGCCACGCACGCCGGCCGATCACGCACGCCGGCCGGCGGGCGGGCCGGCGTGGCCCAGGTGCGCGCGGATCGCGGCGGCGCCCGACTCGGTCAGCCAGTCGGCGAGGGTGCGCAGGCCGGGGTGGATGACCCGCAGCGCCTCGATGTCGGCGTGCCAGCGATATCCGGCCAGCCAGCGCTTCCTGGTGTCGGCGATGACCGGGCCCAGCGCGGCGGCCTCGTCGTCGGTGAGCTGCTCGTATCGGACCGGGATGCCGGTGGCGCGGGTGATCTCGGCGGCGGCCTGGACCGGGGTCGGCTGGTCGCCGGCCAGTTCCAGCGTGCGCCCAGCGAACCGAGCCGGGTCGGCGAACGCGAGCGCGGCGAACTCCGCGACGTCCTCCAGGGCGATGACCTGCATCGGCTCGTCCGGCGGGAAGAGGTGCCGGTGCACGCCGCCGGAGATGCCCTCGATGCCGGCCACTCCGGCGCCCAGATAGTTGGTCATGAACCGGACCGGGCGCAGCACGGTGGGCCGCGCGATGTGGTCGCGCAGGTACTGCTCGATCAGCGCCTTGCCCGCCGAGCCGGGAGAGTGCGCCGATGTCGAGGCGACGGTGCTGAACACGACCTGATCGATGCCCGCTCCCGCCGCCGCGTCGATCAGCGCCCGGCCGCGGGCCGCCTCGAGCTCGGTGAGCGGTCCGCCCGGGCCGAACGCCACCGGCGGCACCGCGAAAACGGCGGCGGCGCCCGCGAACGCGGCCGGCAGGCTCGCCGGATCGTCGAAGTCGCCGGTCACCAGGGCGGCGCCCGCGGCGGCCAGCTCGGCCGCCGCCGGGGCAGCCGGGTCACGGACGAGAGCCCGTACCGGCCGGCCTTCGGCGAGCAGCCGCCGCGCGGTGGCGCCGCCCTGCTTGCCGGTGGCGCCGGTGACGAGGATCGGAGGGTTGGTCATGGGACATCCGTTCCGGAGGTGGTGGATACTGGCACGATGCGGAATGCTTCTCCCGTTTCGCCGCCGCCGGAAGGCTTCCGTGACACGCGCGCTCTCCGCCGGTCGGATGCCCTCCGCAACCGGGCGGCCGTGCTGCGGGCGGCGATGCAGTTGTTCGCCGAGGAGGGGCCGGAGGTGCCGCTCGGCCGGATCGCTCAGCGCGCCGGTGTCGGCGCGGGCACGGTGTACCGGCACTTCCCGAGCCGGGAGGTCCTGCTGGAGGCGGTGCTCGCCGAGCACGTGGCGAGCTTCGTGGCCGCGGCCGATCGATGGTCGCTCCGGGCCCGGCCGGGCGACGCGCTGTTCGGGCTGATGCTGGAAGTCATCGAGAGGTCGGCCGGCCGCAAACTGGTCTGCGACGCGCTCGCCGCCGACCGCAGCTGGCCGCACGCCACGCTGGGCGCCGCGGTACACCGGTTCGGCGAGGCTCTGGAACGCCTGCTGCAGCACGCGAAACAGGCCGGCGCGATCCGGCCCGACGTGCGGACCGACGACCTGACCGCGGTGCTGATCGGCGGCGCGGCGCTCGGATCGGCCCACCGCGACCCGGCCCGCGGCCGACAGCTGGTGTGGACGCTGCTGGACGGCCTGCGTCCCCGCGTCACGAAACACGCCGAGTTTCGTGACGGCGCCACCCGTCCGGATCACGAAACCGCGGCGCCGGGCGCGCGGCGTTGCCTCGAGTGCGGCGCACGGTTACGCGCACGGGCCACCGGCCGGCCCGCCAGCTACTGCGGCCCGACCTGTCGCCAGCGAGCCCGCCGCCGCCACGCGCGGGCGTCGTGACCGAGACGTCGCGGGCGATCGCGACCGGCGCCGAGCAGCGGACGACAGCGAGGAACGGCCGGTCAGGCGGCGCTCAGGCGGATCGCCTCGACCGGGCCGTCCAGGGCGAGCGGGCCCGCCGCGTACGGAATCAGCAAGGTGTCCCCGCGCCGGACCGGCCGGTCGCCGAGCCGGCCCTCCCCCGCCACCGCGACCACCACGCCGAAGCCCTGCGCCAGCCGATCGCCGCCGCGGTGGCGCGAGGCCCGGAAGAACTCGTCCGCGGCCGCCGGCAGCAGGCGGTCCGGCGTGCCCCGCAGTCCGTCGAGGCGCGCCGGCGTCCAGGCGCCCCGGTCGACGCATTGCAGGGCCAGGTCGTAGCCGAGACCGAGGTGGCCGTCCGGCAGGCCGAACTCCGCGTACTCCAGCAGCACCGAGAAATCGGTCGGCTCCTGCACCTCGACCAGCAGGATCCCGTCGCCGATCGCGTGCGGCAGGCCGGCCGGGCAGAGGATCGCGTCACCGGCCGTCACCGGGATCCGGTTGGTCGCCGCCAGCATGCCCGCCGCATCCTGCATGCGCACCCATCCGGCCAGCTCTTCGGCGACGACATCACGGGCAAAACCGAGATGGACGTACGCGCCGGGGCGCGCTGAGACGATCACCCACGCTTCGGTTTTCCCGTACGGCGAGGCCAGGTGCGCCCGTGCGAACCGGCGATCCGGATGGACGTGCAGGGGCAGGCGCTGGCCGGCGTCGAGCAGCTTGACCAGCACGCCGGCGTCGGCGCGATCCGGCCCGAGCCACCACCGCGGATCGGCGGCGATCGCGTCGGCCAGCACCCGCCCGTCGGCCAGCGTGGAGAGCCCGGACGGCGCGAGCCCGAACCGGCTGGTCGTCGACCCCACCCAGTCCTCGGGCCGATCGGGTAGCGCCGGCACGTTGCGGAACGCGGCGATCCCCCCGGCGCCACGATAGAACGTCTCGGGCTGGTTGGCGCCGAGTGCTTCGATTGTCATCCGTGTCCCTCGAGAGCGCGGCCCGGTCGGGGATCCGCCGGCGAACGTGCGGCCAAGCCGGTCGAGCGCGACGCCGGCGACGCCCGCCGACAGTCTCGCCCATGCGCGAGCGTGCCGCAGCCGCAACGGCCACCAACCCGCCGTCGTCGCCGAAACCCATCCGGCACGTTCACTACGGCACAACGGTGAGGCGCCTCCGGAACCGCCCTGGCGATCATCGGCCGACCGACACGGACAGTGGATGCCAGGCCAGCCGGCGCGCGATGACACCGGCATGACCGGGCGCGTTTCTGCCTCCTCTCAGTTCACCAATCGGCCTCAAAACAGCCGCACATCGAGGTGATCGAATAGTGGCCAGGCGGTGTAGGCATGCGAGAGAATGATTCATGCGGCAGCTGCAGTTGTTCACCTCGAAACAATTAGCCACGATGCGCGACACGACGAAGCGCCGCAACTATTCCGCCGAGGCCGAGGAATTCCGCCGGGAACATCAGCGACATCGCGCGTGGGGATTGACGCAACGCCATACCCGGAAACTGCGGTCCATTTACGGCCACCTTCCCAGCGACGAGGAGTTGGCCGCCAGGTGGCACCACCGGGACACGCGGGCGTCCCCGTCCGGAACCCCCGAGCCGGCGCACAACCATCCGGCGGTCCCACTTGAACCGGCGCAAAGCGTGGTGGTGCAGGCTGAACCGGAGCAGACCGATGCGCAGCAAGCTGACGCCGAGCAAGCCGACGCCGAGCAAGCCGACGCCGAGCAGATCAAGCCGGAGCAGACGGAGCCGGAGCAAGCTGATGCGGACACCGCAACCTCGGCGGGTGCTCGCGCAAGCTCGTGTTTTACGGTGGGAAACACACCGGGCTGTTCCGGCTCGCGCGGAAAGCGATTCTCCGGCAGGCCGGGCGAGCCATTCCACGCGCGATCCGCCGCTCGCTGTACGCAACGGCTACCCACGTCTTGCACCGACGGTTCCAGAATGGTTTTCGCAGCCGCATTCTCGTCGGCCAATCAGTGCCGTCACTCCATCGGCGCCCCACCCCATCGGCGCCCCACCCCATCAAGGCCCACGGTCCCTACCGACGCTGCCGCTCCTACGCCGCAGCCTCTTGCGGGGGCCCACGATTCGGCGTCCTCCGGGGCGCCCACGATCCGGCGTCTTCCGGGGCGCCTACGATGCGGCGTCTTCCGGCGCGGCCGTGGGGTCGACGCCGGCGAGGAAGGCGGTTGCGTTGTCGCGGATCCGGGTGGCGCCGAGGGCATCCGCCCAGCGCTCGATCTCGGTGGCCAGGGCCACGGCGCCGGCCTCGTCGCCGGCGTCGCGGGCCAGCACTGCCAGCAGCAATTGCTGGGAGAGCGTGCCCGTCACCCGGCCCGCCCCGGCGCCCAGCGCGGTGGCCCGGCGCCACCGGTCGAGCGCCAGGGCGTGGTCGCCGCGGTCGTGATCGTGGTCGCCGAGATGCCGCAACGCCTCGCGGGCGAGCAGGGCGTCGCCGCCGGACGCAACACCACCGGACGCAACACCACTGGACGCAACACCACCGGACGCAACACCACCGGACGCAGCGCCGCCGGACGCAGCGCCGCCGGACACCTTGCCGCCGGCGGACGCCGCGGGAGCGTCCTTGCCGGAGGCGGCCAGGGCGGCCTCGTAGTGGGGCGGGGCGGCCTCGCGATCGGCGCGCACGTTGTCGGCGATGAGTCCGAGGTACATCTCGGCCCAGCCGGCCTCGATCCGGCCCGGGGCCGTGCGGCGCAGCAGCTCGCCCTGGCGTTCGATCGCGGCGATGGCCTCCGGGTCCTTGCCCCACGGGCCGGGCTGGAACGTCTCGCCCGCCGGGTGGATCAGCCGCAGGTAGTCGTGGCGCAGGCGCAGGAAGTCCAGCGCCCAGCCGTGTGCGCCAGCCCTCTCGGCCTCGGCCAGCCGCTCCCCGGCCGTGTCGGTGCCGGCCCACCAGTCCTGGTCCAGCGCCACCTCGGCGGCCGCGAGGGCGCTCGGGACGTCGCGATCCATGGCGTCCAGCAGGGCCAGCGCCCGTTCCCAGCGGCCGCCGTTCGCCAGCTCCAGGGCCGACGCCACCGCCTCGTCCCGCAAAGCCGCCCCGTCCCGCAAAGCCGCCTCGTCCCGCAAAGCCGCCCCGTCCCGCAAAGCTTGGAAATTCGTCATGGCCGGGACGGTAGTTTTCAGAAAAACTATCCACAAGAAAACTACCTGGGGAGCGGGCGTGCGGGGATCGGTCGATCGGCATGTGCAGACGTGGACGCGGGAGCTCGAATGGCTGGATCCGCTCGCCGAGGCGATCACGGTGCGGCTGGCGGCGGCGTCGCGTTACCTGACCCAGTCGCGGAAGCGGGCGCTCGCCGGGAGCGGGCTGAAGCTCTGGCAGTACAAGATCCTGCTGACGCTGCGCCGGCAGGGCGCGCCCTACGCGACCAGCCCGTCGCGGCTGGCCGACGAGCTGGGGCTGACCCGCGGGGCGCTGTCGGCGCGGCTGGCGCCGCTCGAGGAGGCGGGGCTGCTGGTCCGGACCCACGACAACGCCGACCGCCGCCGGGTCGAAGTGCGGCTCACCGACGCCGGGCACGAGGCGTTCGAACGGCACGCGAAGGCCGAGAACCGGGACGAGACCGATCTGCTCGCGCCGCTGACCCGGCGGGAGCGCGAGACGCTCGACCGACTGCTGCGCAAGCTGCTCCCGGAGGCGGAGTGAGCTGCCCTTACGGGCACGTTTCATTGACAAGCTCAAATATCGAAGCTTTGTTTACTTCATGAGGACAAGGCTCTCCGCCGCCGCGCTGGCGATCGCGATGACCGTCATCTCGCAGGTGGGCGCGGCGCCGGCGGTGCAGGCGGCGGCCGCGATCTGCAACAGGTATTGCGACGGGCGGGACGCGGGGCTCGCGCCGGCGGACCGGGTCCCGGTGAGCGCCGGGCTGTACGGGCGGACCTTCCGGATGCACGTCAACGACACGGACGCGATGGCGTGGGGCTCGGTGGAGAACGGGTCGCCGGGCGACGAGGTGTGGATGGACCGGTCGTTCGACGGCGGGCGGAGCTGGGCGGGCGGCTCGAAGCTCGGCGACGGCACGATTCCCTCCGGGTCAACCGGCCGGCGCACCGGCCAGTTCAATGTGGATGACTGGGGCAGCAACGGGGTGGGGGCGCTGCGCGCCTGCGGGAAGGCGGGAGACCGTCCGGAGATCGTCTGCACGGCGTGGACGCGCAGCACGTGGAACGCGTGGGACCGGCGTACGGCGGCGGCGACCGCGCTGATGATGCGCTTCGACCGCGGCACCGGGTTGTTCGACACCGACGGCTGGTGGACCGGGGCCAACGCGCTCACCGCGATCATCGACAACATCCGGCGCAGCGGCATGAACAGCTACCGGTACGCGATCGCGAGCACGTACGACAAGCAGGTCGGCACCCACCAGGGCCAGTTCCGCAACGAGTACCTCGACGACACCGGCTGGTGGGGCCTGGCGTGGGTGGCCGCCTACGACCTGACGGGCGACAGCCGGTACCTGAACACGGCCCGCGCCGACGCGGACTGGATGCACAGCTACTGGGACTCGCGGTGCGGTGGCGGCGTCTACTGGAGCACGGCCCGCGGCGTGAAGAACGCCATCCCGAACAGCCTCTACATCCACCTCAACGCCGCGCTCAGCCGGCGTATCGGGGGCGACACCGTCTACCGGCAACGGGCGCAGGCGGGATGGGCCTGGTTCCGGAGCACCGGCATGCTCAACAGCGGCAACCTGGTCAACGACGGGATCGACCTGGCCACGTGCGCGAACAACGGCGACGTCACCTGGACGTACAACCAGGGTGCATTGATCAACGCGCTGGTCGAGCTGAATCGGCTGACCGGTGACTCCGGACTGCTCGCGACCGCACGGCGGATCGGCGACGCGATGACCGCCGGTGGCTATCTGTCGCCCGGCGGCATCCTGCGCGAACCCAACGAGCCGGACGCCTGCGCCGGCGACGGGGTGTCCTTCAAGGGTGCCGCGATCCGCGGGCTCGGCGCGCTGAACGCGGCGACCGGCGGGGCCTACGACGCCTACCTGCGGCGCAACGCCGACAGCGCCTACGCCAACGACCGCGACACCATCGACGCGTACGGGTCGCATTGGGCCGGACCGTTCCGCGGCACCAACCACAGTTGCCAGCACAGCGCCCTCGACCTGTTGAACGCCGCCCCCTAGGGACGGGCCGCGCGGACCGGCGTCACCGCGCCGAGGAGCAGCGACCCCGCTGGGGCGTTACGGCTGGCCGGCCTCGGCGGGGGCGCGCCGGGCCGGGCCGGCGACCGCGTACGCGACGAGCCCGCCGACGGCGAGCAACCCGGCCGTCACCGCCGCGGCCGTGCTCGCCCGGGGCTGGGTCTGCCACGTCAGGATCCGGGCGACCACCGGCTCGGACTGCGGAAAGAGGGTGGCCGCGAGCGTCCAGCCCAGCGGGACGAACCACGCCTTCGCCACCCCGATCGTCGCGGCGCCCAGCGCGGTCAGCCCGATCAGCCCGGCCGCATCCCGCAGCACCAGCCACGCCGGGCCGAAACGTGCCCCGGTCGCCAGGGTGACCAGCGGCAGCCCGGCCACGACCAGGAACGCCGCCAGCACGTGCGCGGCCCGTCGCGGCGGCCAGGGCAGCGCCGCGGTCCGCTCGAGCGCGTCGTCGGGGCCGCCGAGCGTGGCGGTCAGCGTGGTCACGAGGAGCAGCACGGTCAGGACGACCAGCTCCACCGCCACCTCGCGGCTGTCGGAGAAGACCGACCACAGGGTCCACATCGTCGCCGAGCCGATAATCGTCACGGCCAGCGCCAGCGGCGCGCGGCGGGAGCGCAGGTAGAGCGTGAGCCACCTCATCGGGCCAGCTGCCCCGGCTCGACCGTGCACGTGAGCGCGGCCCGGCGCAGGGCCGCCACCTTGGCCAGCGCCTCGCCCTCGGGCAGTTGGCGCAGGCCCTGCCACAGCCGGACGGCCTCGCCGATCGCCGCCGGGTCGTAGTCGCCGCGGGCCACCGGCTCGGACCCGATCAGCCAGTAGGCCGCCGCGAGCCGCTCGGCGGGGCCGGCGAAGCGGTCGCAGTCGGGCTTGCTGGCGAACGCGCCGGCGACCACCTCCGCCACCGTCCCGCCCCGGTTGTCGAGGTGGGCGCTCGCGTCGGTCCTCACCCGCAGCAACACGACGTCGTCGTGCCACGGCGGGTACATCGTCGGCCCGTACGTCGTGGTGTCCTCATGCACCTCGGCCGGCGCCGCCGGAAGCTTCGCCAAGACCCTCAGCCCCTCCCGGGCCGGCGGGGCCACCTCGCCGAGCAGCCCTCGGTGCACCCGGCTGACGCAGACCTGCGGCTCGCACACCAGTTCCCGCGCGACCGGGTCGATCGCGTCGATGACGACCCGCTTGTGGTGCGGCATGGCGGCGATCGCCAGCGCGGCGCCGAGCACCACCGGCAGCACCGCCGCCACCCGCGTCCGCCAGCCGTGGCCCGCGAACAGCAGCACGGCGGCCAGGGCCAGGGCGAACAGCCAGATCGCCTGCGCGAAGCTGACCCGGCCGGGCACGGTCGTGTAGGCGTCGGGCAGGTTCATCTCGTAGATCGGCGAGAACACCAGCGCCAGCCACCCGCGGGGGCGGGTCGCGCCGGGGATGACCAGCAGCAGCCCCAGGCCGGCGACGCCGAGCGCGGGAGCGGTCGCCGGCGACGGCAGCAGGCGGCCGAGTGCCAGGCCGAGCCAGACGGCCGCGATCAGCGCCAGCAGGCCGACGGCCGTGACGGCGATGACCTGGACCGGGAAGTAGCGGGCGGTCCGGACGATCCACAGGCCGCCGACGAGCGCCATCGCCAGGTAGCCGGCGACGACCCCGGCGCCCATCGCGCCGAGCGTCGGCAGCGTGCGCTGTGCCCGCGGGCGCGGGGTGGTGGCGAACAGCTCCGCGACGTTCGACCGGGTCTCGCGGCGGGCCTGCCAGGCGCCGGCCGCGAGCGCCAGCGGCCACAGCAGGGCCAGGAAGAGCCGCTGCGACATGGCCAGCTGCATCCAGCCGGTGGTGAACGACGTCTCGCCGGCGAAGAACAGCACCAGCACGCCGACGACCAGCAGGATCAGGGCCGATCCGAGCGCCGCCGACCGGCGCAGCTCGATGCGGAAGGCGCGGGTCACCGGCCCTCCCCCGCCCGGTGCTTGCGCAGCAGCGCCGAGTAGCCGCGTTCGGCCGGGCTGTCGCCGGCGTCGCCGTCGCCGCCCTGGGCCGCCAGATCGTTCGGGGTGCCCTGGTGCACGAGCCGGCCCTCGTTGATCAGGACCACGTCGGAGCACGCCGCCACCACGTCCTCGACCAGGTGGGTGGAGACCACGACGCAGCTGTCGACGCCCACGTCGCGCAGCAGCTCGCGGAAGTCGAGCCGCTGCTCGGGGTCGAGCCCGACGGTGGGCTCGTCGAGCAGCAGCACCGCCGGGTCGTTCACGATCGCCTGGGCGATCCCGGCCCGGCGCAGCATGCCGCCGGAGAGCGTCTTCATCCGCGCGTCCGCCTTGGCGGTCAGCCCGACCCGGTCGATCGCCCGCTGCGTCGCGCCCGGCACCTCGGCCTTCGGCATCTCCTTGAGCCACGCCAGGTACTCGACGAACTCGCGCACCGTGAAGCGCGGGTAGAAGCCGAACTGCTTCGGCAGGTAGCCGATCCCGCGGCGCACCCGGCGCAGGTCGGCCCGCCCGCCGACCGGCTCGCCGAGCAGGGTCAGCCGCCCGCCGGCCGGTTTCACCACCGTCGCCAGCGCGCGCATCAGGGTGGTCTTGCCGGCGCCGTTCGGGCCCAGCAGGCCGTGGACGCCGGTGCCGAGGGTCAGGTCGAGACCGTCGACGGCCAGGTGCCGGCCGGCTCGCACCGTCAGCCCCTCGGCGTCGACCGCCCAGGGGTAGGTGGTGGGGGCGGTCTCGGCCGCGCTCACCGTACGCATGTCGATTCTCCTCAGTTGTGGCTGGACAGCCGGCGGAAGTCGGCGGCGCGGGTCGCCGCGAGACCGGCGAGCGCGAGGGTGAGCAGCGCCCACACCAGGGAACTGCCGGGCCGCAGGACCGCCGGTGTGTGCGCGGAGAGCACGGCGGGCACCAGCACGGCCAGCGTCCAGGCGATCCCGAGCCCGGCGGCGGCGCGACGCACGCCGATGAGGGCGCCGAGAGCGATGGTCGCGGCCGTGAAGGCCAGGCACGGCAGGAGGGTCAGGGCCAGGGAGACGCCGGTCCGGCTGCTGGCCAGGGCCAGCGCGGGGACAATCACGATCAGGACCGCGGCCGTACGCCGGAGCAGCAGCGCGAACCCGGCCGCGGGGGTGCCGGCGATCAGCTCCCAGGCGGGATCGTGCCGCCGGCTCCACGCGATCGCCACCCCGGGCAGCGGCGCGATCGGCGCCAGCAGGGACACCAGCGGTACGCGCGGCTGCAGCGCCTGCAACAGGACGGCGCACGCCAGCACCGCCACCGTCATGAGCAGCCACGGCGCCAGGTGCCAGACCAGCCAGCGATGGCGGGCCGCGCCCCAGCGCCGGCGGCGGGCCGGGGCGGGCCCGGCGGCGATCTCGCGGTCCACCGCGGCCGCGACCCGCTCGAGCAGCTCCGGGCTGCCGGTCAGCCGCGCCCGGCAGGCCGCGCACTCCTCCAGGTGCACCTCGACCGACCACATCGTGACCTCGTCGAGGTCGGCCGCCGGGTCGGCGTAGCGGGCGATCGCGGCCGGACTCGGATGCGTCGTCATGACAGCGCCTCCCCCAATGCTTCGCGCAGGGCGATCCGGGCCCGCCGGGCCCGCGACTTCACCGTGCTCTCCGGCACGCCCAGCAGCAGCGACGTCTCCCGGACCGACAGGCCGTCGAGGACCATCGCCCGCAGCACCTGCCGCGCCTCGGGCGGCAGCACGAGCAGGGCCTGCTCGAGCTCGTGGCCGACCCGGCCGGACATGACCTCTTCCTCGGCGGCCGGCGCGACGGTCTCGGCCAGCGCCACCGCCGGCACGTCGTTCTGCCGGGCCCGCCGGCAGAACGCGTCGACCAGGCGGTGCGCGGCGATGGACCAGAGCCAGCCGACCGCGCTGCCCTCCTTGGCCGGTCCGCCGAAGCTGCCGGCCGCGCGCCAGACCGCCAGGTAGGTCTCCTGCATCACGTCGGCGACCACGTCCTCGTCGGCGCACCGGCGGCGCAGCCGGGCCAGCAGCCACGGCGACGTGCGCCGGTAGAGCTCGTCGAAGGCGCGCCGATCGCCGGTGGCGGTGCGGCGCACCAGCTCGCCCTCGTCGGCCGCGTCCGGACTCCGTTTCACGCCCAGCAAGACGACCCCCGCAGCGCCGGAGACTCGCGTTTCACTGTGACCTGCGTCACTATGCGTTTTCGGTACGCCCGGACGCATAGGGTTTGCCGATGCGCGGCGACTTTCACGACGAGCTCGCCCGGGTGAGCAGCTCGCTGGTCACGATGGCCAAGGCGGTCCGGGAGGCGATGCGCCAGGCCAGCGCGGCGCTGCTCACGGCCGATCACACCCTCGCACAGCGGGTGACCGACGGCGACGCGCACATCGACGTGCTCTACCGCGTCGTCGACGACCGGGTCTTCGACCTCATCGCCCGGCACCAGCCGGTGGCCGAGGAGCTGCGGGTGGCGCTGACCGCGCTGCAGGCGGCCGCCGACCTCGAGCGGATGGGCGACCTCGCCGCCCACGTCGCCCGGGCCACCCTGCGCCGGCATCCGGTGCCGGCGGTCGCGCCCGAGCTGGCCGGCCTGTTCCGGGCGATGAGCGCGGAGGCCGACGAGCTGGCCGGCAAGATCGTCTCGGCGCTGGCCGACCACGACGCGGCGCTGGCGGCCCGGCTCGACAGCGACGACGACGCGATGGACCAGCTGCACCGCCGGCTGTTCAAGGTCATGCTCAGCCCGGAGTGGCCGCTGGGCGTCGAGGCCGCCGTCGACGGGGCGCTGCTGGGCCGCTACTACGAGCGGTACGCCGACCACGCCGTCAACGTGGGCCACCACGTCATCGTCCTGGTCACCGGCAAGACGCCCGAACGGGGCTGATCCGCCTCGGCACCCTCGGCCACCGGACGACCGATGAGTGGTCAGGAACGGGCCGGGGTGGCGGTGCAGTGCGCGTCGGCGCGGTCGGTGAGCAGGTCTTCCGGGGTCGGGTAGCGGCGGTGCAGCCCGGCGAGGACGTGCTCGTAGGCCAACCGGCTGAACGGCGCCGCCCACATCCGCTCCACCGACGCGCGCACCGTGGCCGCGAACTCGGCCGGCCAGCGGACGGCGTGCAGGGCCTTCACGGTGTTGGTGTCGCGGTCGACCAGCACGATCCGCACCACCGCGTCCGGGCCGACGCCCGGCGGGGACTCGTCCGGGTCGGCGAGATGCGGCGAGTACGGCACCTGCGACCAGGACAGGATCGGGCCCAGCCGGTAGAGCAGCACCGCCGCGTCCGCGCCGTCGACCCACGCGAACTGCGTCGGCGCCGCCGAGACGGCCTCGACCTCGAGCTGGTGCGGGTGGCTCAGGAAGATCATCAGCTGCACGGGCTCGCCGGCCGGCATGCTCAGGGCGGCGCCGGTCGGCCAGTTGACGTCAGGATCGAGCTGGGTACCCACCTCGACGGTCACGTGCACAGGGCGAGCGTATCCGCGAACAGGCGCCGGGGAAGCGGATTCGCGGTAGCCGCCACGGCGGCGGGACGGTCGGCACGGCTGATGTCCGCCGGAATCCGTCCTGCCCGGTTCCTACATGCGGTAGGAATCCCTGCATGACGACGCTGGTCCTGGCCGAGGACGACCTCGACATTCGCGCCATCGCCGCGAGAATTCTCCGCCGCGCCGGATACGAGGTGATCGAAGCGGCCGACGGGTCGGAGGCGCTCGAGGCGGTCCGCGAGCACCGGCCGGGGGTGGTGGTCAGCGACATCGACATGCCGGTGATGTCGGGCGTCGACCTCTGCCTGGCGCTGCGGGCCGACCCGGCGACGGCGGACCTGCCGGTCATCTTCGTCAGCGGCAGCCTGGTGCCCGGCGACCCACGCCCCGAGCAGGCGCAGGCGACCGCGGTCCTGCCCAAGCCGTTCCTGCCCCGCGAGCTGGTGGACTGCGTCGAGGAGGCGCTCAGCCGCCGGTAGCGGCCGACACCGGCAGGCGCACGACGATCCGCGAGCCCGGCCCGTCGGTCGGGATCAGCCGGATGGTGCCGTGGTGGCCCTCGACCACCGCGCGGCAGACGGCGAGGCCGAGCCCGTTGCCCGGGATGCCGTGCCGGCGCGAGAGCTCCGTGCGGTGGAACGGAACGAACAGCCTGTCCCGCTCGTCGTCGGGGATGCCCAGGCCGGTGTCGGTCACCGTCAGCTCGACGGCGTCCGGGTCCGGCCGGGTCAGGGCGGCGGTGACGTGACCGCCGCCGGGCGTGTGCTTGATGGCGTTGCCGAGCAGCTGATCGGTGAGCTGCCGGATCCGTACCGGATCGCCGGTGATCGTGGTCTCGGCGCCGAGGTCGAGGGTCACGGCGACGCCGGCGGCGGACGCCAGCGGGTGGGCCGCCTCGGCCGCGGCCCGGACCACGTCGGCCAGGCGGATCGGCTCGCGGGCCAGGTCGGCGTGCCCGCCGTCGAGCGCCGCCAGGTCGAGCAGCTGGTCGATGATCTGCCGGAGCGCGGCGCTGTTGCGGCCGAGCACCTCCAGCGTGCCGGGCAGGTCGTCGGCGGCGGTGGCCGGGTCGGACTCGCGGAGCATCTCGATGTACGCCGCGATCGAGGTGAGCGGGGTCCGCACCTCGTGACCGATCAGCGCGAGGTAGTCCTCCTTGCTGCGGGCCAGCGCGACCGCGAGCTCCGCGGCGCGGCGCTGGTCGGTGATGTCCCGCACGGCCACCACCGCGCCGAGCCGCCGCCCGTCCGCGCCGGTGATCTGCTGCGCGTCGGCCAGCGCGGTCCGGGCCGCCTCGCCCGGGACGCTGACCGTGAACTCGGCATCGCGCAGATGCTCGCCGTTCATCGCCCGGCACAGCGGCGACGCCTCGGGCGGGATCAGCCGGCCCTGCCGGTCGATCAGATGGTGCCGCTCGGCGCAGTCGCGGATGTGGTCACCGGGCGGCATCGCGCCCGCCAGCTCCTGGATGGCGTCGTTGGCGAAGACCAGCAGGCCGTTCTCGTCGCAGGCCGCCACGCCCACGTGCAGGTGCTGCAGGATCGCCTCGAGAAAGCGGCGATGCGTGTCGGTCCGCTGCTGCGCGCCGACCAGCTCGGTGCACGCCTGCGCGGCCTCGTCGACCGCCGCCAGCTGCTCCGGCGACCATTGCCGGGGCTGGAAGTCCACGGCCGTGCAGACGCCGACGATGCGGTCCCCCGGATCCCGGATCGGGAAACCCGCGTACGCCCGCACGCCCAGCCTCAGCGCCGGCGCCTCCGGCGGCACCCGCGAGTCGGTCGTGATGTCGCCGATGACGATCGGCTGCCCCTGCGCCAGCACCAGCCCGGCCAGCGTCGCGTTCACCGGCGTGGGGCCGAGCCGCATCCACTCGTCGGGCACTCCGTACGCGCCCGCCAGGTACAGGAACGCGCCGTCGTCGGACAGATGGATCAGCGCGATCGACGCGCCCGCCGCCCGCGCGACCATCGCGGCCAGCTTGCCGGCCGGCCGTTCCGATCCCCGCCACGGACACACCTGCACGATATGGCTCGCGCCCGCCGTCGCCGACTCCGTGGGACCCACATGGGGGAGCCAACCATCTTCCCCGAGACCACCGCCGCTACTCCACGGTTTTGCGAGCGACCGTCAGGCCGGCGAGGGCCCCGGTCAGCGCCGGATCCCATCCGCCGAGATCGGCCGCGGCCGCGAAGGTGGATCGCAGGAAGTCGCCGACCGTCCGGTCCGGGTCCGCGGACTCGGCGACCGCCTCGTACGGGAGCAGGAACTCGCCCATCCCGCGGTCGTAGCCGGCCGCGGCCGGAAGCACGGCCCGATCCGCGTAGCCGGGCGGTTCGGGGTAGGCGTACGCGTAGAACGCGCCCTCCGCACCGCCGCCCGGCCAGAAACCGCAGCTGGCCAGCTCGTGCGAGTAGCCCTCGCGCATCACCTCCGGCGGGCAGTTCGGCGCGCCACCGGGATGCGGGGGCGCGCCGCGGCCGGAGAACCTGGTGTACGCCAGGTCCATCGCGCCCCAGAAGAAATGCACCGGGCTGGCCTTGCCGGCGAACCCGGTGCGGAACCGTCCGAGCACCCGGTCCGCCTGGAGCAGCTGACGCCAGAACAATCGCGCCGCTTCCCCGTCGTACGCGTCATGCTCCTGATCCTCGGCGAACGGAATGGCCGGCTCGACCTCGTTGGGGACCGCGTGGATGGTCGTCTCGATGCCGAGCCCGGCGAGCGCCGCCATGGTTTCCGCGTGGAAGACGGCGACCGGCTTGGGCTCGAGGGCGACCTGCCGGTGGCGCCCGTCGCTCACCCGGATCCGCAGGACGTGGTCGACGAAGTCGAATTCAAGATCAAAGACCTCGTTCGCGTACGGGATGGCAGAGGTGCCGAGCCCGCGGGCGGTCGGATAGAGCGTGACGTGCCACCAGTGATTGACCGACGGGGCGTGCGCCATGCGGATCTTCCCGACGATCTGGGTCCACATGTGCAGCGTGTTCCGGGTGTCGGTCCAGTCGGCCACCCGCAGCCGCGGCCATGCGCCGGTCATCTGAGCCCCTGTTCCGGTGGATGTGATCGCCACCGCTGTGCGCGGCGCGGCAATCGTTCACGATCTTGTCATGGTCAGCACGGTGTACGAGGTCAAGCGTCCCTGGTATGCGCGCCTGTGGATCCTGATCTCGGCCGCCCTGGTGGTGCTCGTCGTCGCCGCGGTGGTCACCCTGGTCGTGATGGCCCGGCGGGCCCGGCTGGCCCCGCCCGGCCGGACCATCGCCGGCGTCGCCGTCGGCGGCCTCGACGAGCGCGAGCTGCGGGCGGCGGTCGAGTCGGCCGTGCGCGCCCGGGTCGAGCAGCCGCTCACCGTACGGGTCACCGGCACCGGCCAGACCTTCACCTTCTCGCCCGCCGCGTCGGGCGTCACGCTCGACGTCGAGGCGACCGTGCGGGCGGGCCTGGCCGGTTCGGCCGCCGCCCTCCCGGCGAGCCTGACCGTGGACTCCGCGACCCTGGAGGCCGCACTGGCCGAGCACCGCCGGGCCGCGGTCGACGCCGTCGTGAAGCTGGCGGCCCCGTCGCCCCGGCTCGAGGCCAAGGGCGACACGTCCTTCACCGCCACCACGGCCGGCGTCACCCGGACCGCCGGGCGGGCCGGCTGGACCCTTGACCCGGCGACGGCCGCCGCCGCTCTGGTGCCGGCGATCCGATCCGGCCTGCCCGAGGCGTCGGTGCCGAGCACGCCCGTGGCGCCCGGCATCAAGCCCGCCAACCTGGCCGGCGTCGACCAGCTGATCGGCACGTTCACCACTCACCATCCCTGCTGCGCCCCTCGGGTGACCAACATCCACCTGATCGCCAAGCTCGTCGACGGCACCGTCGTCGCGCCCGGTGCGACCTTCTCCCTGAATGACAAGGTGGGCGAACGCACTCGTGACAAAGGCTTCGTGCCGGCGCCCGCGATCGTCGACGGCGAACTGGAGGACCAGCTGGGCGGCGGCGTCTCGCAGTTCTCGACCACGCTGTTCAACGCCGTCTGGTTCGCCGGCCTGCCCAGCCTCGAGCACCAGCCGCACAGCAAGTACATCTCGCGCTACCCGCCCGGCCGCGAGGCCACCCTCGACTGGGGCAACATCGACAACGTCTTCCGCAACGACACGGAGGCGCCGGTCGTGATCCGGGTGAAGACCACCGGCACCTCGGTCACGGTCGGCCTGTACGGCCACACCGGCGACCGCAGGGTGGTCTCCGAGACGGGCCCGCGCAACCCGGTGGGCGCCGAGGGCGGCTTCAGCATCCGGGTCACCCGCACCGTCCACGACGGCGACCGCAAGACCGGCTCGGCGACCCTGCGCTGGACCTACGAGGGCCTGGACTGACCACCTCGGACGGGTTCAGTACCGGAACTGGTCGATGGCGGACCGCAGTCCGGTGCTCATCCCGTCCAGGCTGCTCACGGAGCCCTGAATGTCGCCGACCGCGTGCCTGGTCTGCGACGCCGCCGTGGCGACCGTGCCGACGCTGGCGGCGATCTGATCGGTCGTGGCGGAGGCGTCGCTGATGCTCCGGGCCATCTCGGCGGTGGTGGCGGTCTGTTCTTCCACCGCGGAGGCGATGGTGGTCTGGTAGTCGTTGACCTGGATGACGATGTCGCTCATCTGCGCGATGGCCTCGCCGGCGGCGTCCGCGTCGGTCTGGATGCTCGAGATGCGCCCGGTGATGTCATCGGTCGCCCTCGCGGTCTCCTGGGCGAGGTCCTTGACCTCGGAGGCCACCACGGCGAAGCCTTTGCCCATCTCGCCGGCGCGCGCGGCCTCGATGGTGGCGTTGAGCGCGAGCAGGTTCGTCTGCTCGGCGATGGCGTTGATCAGCTTCACCACGTTGCTGATCTCGCCGGAGGACTCCCCGAGCTGGGTCACGGTGGCCTTGGCGTTTCCGGCCACATCGACGGCCTGCGCCACGATGCGGCTGGCCTCGGTGGCGTTGGTGGAGATCTCCCGGATGGAAGCGCCCATCTGCTCGGCGCCCGCGGCGAGCGTGCCCACCGTGCCGCGCATCTGCTCGGCGGACGCCGAGACGGTGGTCGCCTGCGACGCGGTCTGATCCGCGGCGGCGCCGATGTGCGCCGACACCGCGGTCAGCTCCTGGATGGCGCCGGCGAGCCCGCGGGCCTGCCCGGCGATGCTGCCCATGGTCGCGGCGAGCTTGCCCATCAGTTGGTTGAACACCGCGCCCAGCGCGCCGAACTCGTCCCGGCCGGAGTCGTCGACCCGCTGCGTCAGGTCACCCTCGCCCTCGGCGATCTCCCGCATGCGCCGGGTGAGGGCATTCAACGGCCGGAGGATGCTGCGCGCCAGCAGACCGCCCGCCACGACCACCAGGACCGCGGCGAGCAGCACGCCGACCACGATGACGGCGTGCGACTGCGTCGCGGCTTGCGCCGACTCCTTGTCCCGGACCGACAGCAGACCCGCCTCCGCGTCGCGCATGTCCGACAACACCGTCCGGATCTGATCCATCACCGCCTTGCCCTTGTCGGTGAGCACCACCGCACGCGCCGCCTCGAAACCCTTGTCCCGGCGCAGGTCGATGGTCTCGTTCAGCTCGGCCAGCTTGGCGCTCACCAGCGGCCGCAGCTGCGCGACGCGCTGTTGCTGATCGGCGTTGTCCTTGGTCAGCGCGGCCACGGCGTCGATGTCGCCGGTGATCGCGGCCAGCGCCGCCTCGTACGGGGCGAGATAACCGTCCTGGCCCGTGATCAGGAAGCCGCGTTGACCCGTCTCCGCGTCCTTGAGGCGGCCGGTGATCGTTTCCAGCGCCTCCAGCACCTGATACGTGTGCGACACCAGGCCACTGGTCTGCCGGAGATGGCTGGTGTTGCGATACGTGATCACACCGACGACGCACAACACCAGCAGAGGCGCCAGAAACGCCAGCATGAGCCGGCCTGACACACGACGCACGAACCCCATGCCGTCTCCTGACCCCGATGATCGCTTGACTCCATGGCAGCACCCGGAGCTCGGCAACAGGGCGAGAATCGCGAATCTGCCGGACCGCTCGTGCCGCTGGGGTCGACGCCGGTCGCAGTCACCTGCGCGGCAGCGGCTCGGGTCACGGCAAGCGGATGCTCTGGGCGTGGTGGAAGAAGTCGTCCGGGTCGTAGCGCGCCTTGACCTGGCGCAGCCGCGGGTAGTTGGCGCCGTAGTAGGCGCTCGCCCAATCCGCCAGCCCGGTGTCGGCGTAGTTCTGGTAGACCTCGCCGGTCAGGTGCGGGCGCAGCGCGCCGGCCAGGTCGTCGGCCCACGCGACGTTGGCGGCGGTGTCCTCGTCCCGCTGCCACAGCGAGATCACCGAGACGTAGTGCACGGCCGAGCGGTGCACGAACGCGGTCGCGCCGGGCGGCACGCGGGCGACGGCGCCGCCGGCCAGCAGGTCGAAGCGGACCATCGAGTACGCGGAGGGGCGGCGCGCGAAGGCGTCCACCATGGCGCCGATGGCGTCGTCGCCGAAGCCGGGCTCGCGGAAGTAGCCGCCGGTCCAGCGGGACTGCAGGCCGTACGGGATCTCCTCGCCCAGCGCGTGCATGAGGTCCGGATAGGACAGCTCGCCGATGTGGTCGGCGGACGGCGTGCCGAACGCCCGGATCGGGGCGAGCGCCTCATGTCCCTCGGACAGCGGGCCGACGTAGAGGCCGTACAGCGAGATCTCGGGGGCCGGGTCGGCGCTGAGCAGCAGGCACAGCGCCAGGCGGTCGTCGTCGCGGTCGGCGTACAGGTCGCGGTAGAGCCGCAGCACCGCGCCGGCCTGCTCGATCGGCCAGCTGATGAAGCCGCCGACCATGGTGGCCGGCACCGGGTCGAGCCGGTAGCGCAGCCGGGTCACCACGCCGAGACCCGCGCCGCCCGCCCCGCGCAGCGCCCACAGCAGGTCGGGGTGCTCGTCCTCGGTGACCCGCAGGACCCGGCCGCCGGCGTCGACGAGCTCGGCCTCGACGATGTGGTCGCAGCCCAGCCCGAAGCGGCGGCTGAGCGGGCCGTAACCGCCGCCGAGGCTGAACCCCGCGTTGCTGACGGTCGGGCACTCGCCGCCCGGCGCGGCCAGGCCCTCGGCGTACGTGTGCTGGTCGATCTCCCGCCAGCCGGCGCCCGCGCCGGCCGTGACCGTCGCGGCCGCCCGGTCGAAGGCGATGTCCCGCAGCCCGCCGACGTCGATCACCACGCCGTTGTCCACGAGCGACAGTCCGCTCGCGTGATGCCCGCCGCCGCGCACGGCCACCGGCAACCCGGCGTCGCGGGCGAAGCGCACCGCGGTCACGACGTCCGCGGTGTCGGCGCAGCGGCACAGCACCGCGGGACGGGTGCGGATCCGGGTGTTGAACAGGACGCGAGCGGCCTCGAAACCCGGGTCGTAGGCGGAGATGACGTCGCCGCGGAAGCTGTCGCGAAGTGCCGTGAGGTCGGGGCGCATCGACGGATCTTCGCATCGGCCCCGACGCGTCGCAATGCTCCCGGACGAGCGGTCAGCCGGTGGCCGGACGGGTGCGGCTCCGGGTGCGTGGCGGGCCCCATCGCCGGGCCGGCGTGCCGACCGAGAGCGCCGGGCGCTCGACGACGGTCGTGCCGGTCAGCAGGTGGGCCACGCACTCGGCCTCGGCGGCGTCGAGCGTCACCGTGATCGCCACCCGGTCCGGGTCCTCCGGATCGTAGACGACCAGGTCCCGGCGGCCGGTACGGTGGACGACGACGCCGATACGGCGGTCCCGCGCCGTGGCGGCGACGAAGCCGGTGCCGATGCCGGGCAGGTCGGCGCGTTCAATGATCATGATGTGCCTCCCGGGTCGAGCCGGATTCCACCGTGACCGATGCGGGCCGCCGCCGCCCATCGGTGCGCACACCCATTCCGCCGCCGGACCGGATATGGGTGCCGGCACGGATGGACGATCGCGGCGCGGACCGGGCACGCTGGAAGGCCGGCGGTATCGACGAGGAGATCATGCGGCATTCCCTGTTCTGGCGGATCTTCCTGCTCAACGCGGCGGTGCTGCTCGGCGCGACCGCGTTGCTGCTGGCCGGCCCGGTCACCGTCTCCACCCCGGTCCTGGTGCGCGAGGCGCTCATCCTCGGCGGCGGCCTCGCCGCGATGCTCGCGATCAACGCGGCGATCGTCCGCATCGGCCTCTCCCCGCTCGCCCGCCTCACCCGGACCATGGCCACCACCGACCTGCTGCGGCCGGGCCGCCGGCTGACCGCGACCGGCGCGGGCGGCGTCGCCGAGCTGATCAGCACGTTCAACACCATGCTCGACCGGCTCGAGGCGGAGCGGGCGATCAGCGCCGGCCGGGCGCTCTCGGCGCAGGAGGAGGAGCGCGGGCGGATCGCCCAGGAGCTGCACGACGAGATCGGGCAGACGCTCACCGCGGTGCTGCTCGACCTCAAGCGGGTGGCCGCCCAGTCGCCGCCGGCGGTCCGCGAGCAGCTGCTCCAGGTGCAGGAGACCACCCGCAACAGCCTCGACGAGATCCGCCGGATCGCCCGCCGGCTGCGTCCGGGCGTGCTGGAGGAGCTGGGCCTGGCCACCGCGCTCAAGTCGCTCGCCGCCGAGTTCACCGCGTCCGGCGTCAAGGTCCGCTTCGAGAGCGATCCCGACCTGCCCGATCTCGGCCGGGACGCCGAGCTGGTCCTCTACCGGGTCGGGCAGGAGGGGCTGACCAACGTGGCCCGGCACTCCGGGGCCCGGCAGGCCCGCCTGACGCTGCGCCGCGCGGGCGGCGGGGTGGAGCTGCGGATCGAGGACGACGGGCGCGGGCTGGGCGGGGCGCTCGAGGGGGCCGGCCTGCGCGGCATGCGGGAGCGGGCGATGCTGATCGGCGCGGACCTGTCGGTGGGCGACGCCGACGACGGTGGCACCACCGTGCGCCTGCGAGTGCCCGCGTCGCCGCGCGGGCCGGGCGCCGAGCGAGAGGATCCGGCATGATCCGCATTCTGCTGGCCGACGACCACGCGCTGGTCCGCCGGGGCGTACGGCTGATCCTCGACGGCGAGCCGGACCTGTGCGTGGTGGCCGAGGCGGCCGACGGCGCCGAGGCGATCGAGAAGGCCCGGGCCGAGCGGCCCGACCTGGCGGTGCTCGACATCGCCATGCCGCGGATGACCGGCCTGCAGGCGGCCCGGGAGCTGTCCCGGCAACTGCCCGACACGCGGGTGCTGATCCTGACGATGTACGACAACGAGCAGTTCTTCTTCGAGGCGCTGCGGGTCGGCGCGTCCGGCTACGTCCTCAAGTCGGTGGCCGACCGGGACCTCGTCGAGGCGTGCCGGGCGACCATGCGCGGCGAGCCGTTCCTGTACCCGGGCGCGGTCACCGCCCTGATCCGCAACTTCGTCGAGCGGGCGCACGACGGCCAGGCGATCCCGGCCAAGGCGATCACCGACCGCGAGGAGGAGATCCTCAAGCTGGTCGCCGAGGGGCACTCCTCGAAGCAGATCGCCGACCTGCTGGTGATCAGCGTCAAGACGGTCGAGCGGCACCGCGCCAACATGCTGGCGAAACTCGGGCTGCGCGATCGGCTGGAGCTGACCCGGTACGCCATCCGGGCCGGCCTCATCGAGCCGTGACCGCCGCGGCCCGCAAGCGCGGCCGGCACGTCCCGGTGCGGGCGCGGTGATGTCGGACGCAGCTGGGGTGACGGTGGGCAAGGATGATGAATCGCTGCTCGCCGCGCGCCGGAAGTCACCAAGATCCCGCCGACGGCGCTCGCTGCCCGGCGCGGGCCGCGCGGCGCGGGCCGCGCTCGCCCGATTTATCGCCTTATTTCCGCGGCGGATCGTGGCGGGCGGCGGCGGCTTGATGAGTTGCCGCGTGCGGAGAACCGGCATTTATCAAGATCTTCCGGCCGGACCCGGGGCGGCGACCATCTTGGGTGATTTGTGGGGGTATAACCGAGAGCGCGGGCCGCGCCCGCGATGGCGTCTAGAAATAGCGCAGCCAGACGTAGCCCCACGCCAGGGCGGTGCTGAACACCGTCACGACGATGCCGTACTTGGTGAACTCCCAGAACGTGATGCGGTGCTTGGTGCGCGCCGCCATGCCCAGCGCGACCACGTTGGCGCTGGCCGCCACCGCGGTGCCGTTGCCGCCGAAGTCCGCGCCCAGCGCGAACGACCACCACAGCGCCCGGCCGGTCTGCGCGTCCGGCGCGGCCTCGGCCAGGCCCTCGACGATCGGGGTCATCGTGGCGACGTACGGAATGTTGTCGAAGAAGGCCCCCACCACGCTCGAGCCGAACAGCAGCACGGTCGCGGCCACGAAGTAGTCGTCCCCGAACGCCTCGACGGCCCAGCTGCCGGTCGTCTCGATCACCCCCGTGTGCACCAGGCCGGCCACCATCGCGAACAGGCCCGCGAAGAACACCAGCGTCTGCCATTCCACCTCGCGCAGCGTCTCGGTGACGTCGGCCTTGGTGACCAGCAGCATCACCCCGGCGCCGAGCAGCGCGATGATCGAGGCGTCCAGGTGCAGCACCGAGTGCAGCGCGAAGGCGGCGATCACCCCGGCGAACACGGCCAGGCAGCGGCGCAGCATGGCCGGGTCGGTGATCGCGCGGCGTTCCTTGAGCGCCATCACGGCGGCGACCCGGTCCGGGTTGTACTGGAACGACTTGCGGAACAGCAGCCTGGTGGCCAGCACGAACACCACGAACACGACGGTGACGATCGGCGCCATGTGGACGAGGAAGTCGCCGAAGGTCAGGCCGGCCCGGCTGCCGATGATGATGTTCGGCGGATCGCCGATGAGGGTGGCGGCGCCGCCGATGTTGGAGGCGAGCACCTCGGCGATCAGGTAGGGCTTCGCGGAGATGCCGAGCCGGTCGCAGACCACGATCGTCACCGGCACGACCAGCATGATGGTCGTGACGTTGTCGAGGAACGGCGAGGCGATCGCGGTGATGACCATCAACATCACCATCAACCGGTACGGCCGCCCGCGCGCCCGCTTGGCCGCCCAGATCGCCAGGAAGTCGAAAACCCCGGTCTGCCGGATGATCCCAACGATGATCATCATGCCGAACAGCAGGAAGATGACGTTCCAGTCGATGCCCTCGTGCTCGGAGTGGAAGACCTCCGCGCCCGGGATCAGCCGCAGCGCCGCCATGGCGCCGGAGGCGATGAGGACGACCTTGACCTTGTCGACGCGTTCCGAGGCGATGAGCGCGAAGGCGACCACGAAGATCGCCAGGGCGAGGGCCGCGCTCACCGGTCACCCGCCCGGCCGGACTGTGCGCCGCTCATTCGTCCGGACCGAACACCGCCAGGCTCGTGATCAGGCGATCGAGCGTGATCGCGCCGATGAGCTTGCCGTCGGCGTGCACGACGGCGACGAGCGGGCTGTGCTGCCGGGCCATGATCGCCGCGACCTCGAGCAGGGTGGCGTCGGCCTGGACGGTGACGGGCCGGGGGGCCGGGCGGGGCACGCAGTCGCCGACGGTGCGCTCGCCGAGCTCCGACCAGAACCGGTCGGCATGATGCTCGTCGATCGTCCGCACCAGCGCGGCGTCCTCCTGGTACGACCCGGGCACGGCCAGGCGCAGCACCTGGGTGCCCGGCAGCACCAGGCGGGGCCGGTCGTCGTTGTCCACGACGATGAGCCCCGGCAGCCGGCCGACCGCCATCACCTGCACCGCCCGCGCGACCGGGTCGTCGACGGTGACCGTGGGAACCTGCACCGCGATGTCGCGTGCTTGCATGAGACCTGCCCATTCGATCCGGCCGCCGAACAGCCGGGCCCGCGTATCCGCTGCACTCATGGTCGGCTACCTCCGCACGCGGGTCTGAAGATCGGTTCTCTCCAGTCTCGTGCCGAGGGCGTCCGCCCTCCATCCGTGCCGGAACCCATTTCGGGTGGGTGCCGCCATGCACTCCCAGCCTGGCTCAGGCGGCCCGCCAGGCGTCGCGCAGCCGGACCCGGGCGCCGCTGCGCAGCACGGCGTTGCTGTAGATGCGGGAGGCGATCCAGAGCAGCAGCGGGATGACCACGATGATGCCGGCCAGGGACACCGCGGCCTGCCAGGCCGGCACCACGCCGAGCGCCAGCCGGACCGGCATCAGGGTGGGCGCGAAGACCGGGATCAGCGACAGCACCGCCACGAACCCGGAGTCCGGGTTGGCGGGCAGGATCGAGATGCCGATGACGTAGCCGACGATCAGCAGCATCATCACCGGCGTCACCACCGCGGCCACCTCCTCCTGCCGGGAGACCAGCGAGGCGACCCCGGCGAAGGCCAGCGAATAGGCGGTGTAGCCGAGCAGGAACCAGACGACCAGCCAGATGACGGTGCTCAGGGCCGCGCTGATGTGCAGGTCGAGCGAGCCGGTGGCGAGGCCGACGGCGACGCCGGAGAGGGCGATGACGGCCACCTGGATGAGCCCCACGACGCCGAGGCCCAGGACCTTGCCCACCATCAGCTGCCAGGGCCGGACGGTGGCCAGGATGATCTCCACGACCCGGCTGGTCTTCTCCTCCACCACGCCCTGGGCGACGGCCTGGCCGTTGAGCAGCAGGGCCATGTAGATCAGGATGCTGGTGAGGATGCCGAGGATCAGCTGCTGACTGTTGCTCTTCTTCGGCGGGGTGAGCGCGGTGACGGTCACCGTCGCGGCGGAGACCGACGCCGCGACCTTCGCCGGGTCGCCGCCGAGGTCCTTGACCTGCTGGTCGAGCACGGTGCGCTGGGCCACCAGCTGCAACACCGACTCGAGCCCGCCGTCGAGCTCGGTCTTGACCACGACCTGGACCGGCGAGGTGTCCGAGATCAGCAGCGCGTCCAGCTTGCCGTCGCGCACCTGCGCGCGCCCGGTGGCCTCGTCGACGTCGTGGGTGCGGATGTCGACGTTGATCGAGGCGGCGGTCGAGGTGACCGCGCCGCTGAGCGCGGCCGCGCCGGGGGTGATGCCGACGTCCTGATAGGACGGGCCGTTGTCGGCGAGCTTCGCGATCAGCCCGAGGGCGACCAGGATGAGGACGCTGACCACGGTGGCGACGCGGAAGGCCTTGGAGCGCAGCCGGGTGCCGATCTCCCGGCCGGCGATCAGCCAGATCATGCTGCTTCTCCCTCGGTGGGCGCGCTGACGATGTGCCGGAACAGGTCGGTCAGGGACGGGCGGCTGCGGGCGAACTCGCGCACCGGCCCGGTGGCGAGCGCGGCCCGCAGCACCGCCTGGTCGTCGGCGCCGTCGTCGAGGGTCAGGCGGGTGCTGCCGCCGGACTGATCGAGAACGGTGACGCCGGGCAGCCCGGCTGCCCAGCCGGCTGGTGCGTCCGGCGCCGTGACGATCAGCGCCTCGGGCCCGCCCGCGCGGAGCTCGTCGACCGTGCCGGCGGCGACCATGCGGCCCTGCCGGACGATGCCGACCCGGTCGCAGAGACGCTCGACGAGGTCGAGCTGATGAGAGGAGAACATCACGGGTACGCCGGTGTCGGCCTTGTCGCGGAGCACGCCGCTCATCACGTCGACGGCCACCGGGTCGAGGCCCGAGAACGGCTCGTCGAGAACCAGGATCTCGGGGTCGTGCACGAGCGCGGCGGCCAGCTGGACGCGCTGCTGGTTGCCCAGCGACAGCTTGATCACGTCGTCGTCGCGGCGGCCGGCCACGCCCAGCCGCTCCATCCAGTCGTCCACCGAGGCGCGCGCCGCCGCCGGCGACATGCCGTGCAGGCGGGTCAGGTAGATGAGCTGCTCGGCGACCTTCATCCGGGGATAGAGCCCGCGCTCCTCGGGCATGTAGCCGATCTTGCGGCGGGTGTCGCGGTCGAGCGCCCGGCCGTCCCACCGGACCGCGCCGGAATCCGCCGCGAGCACGCCGAGGACGATGCGCATCGCGGTGGTCTTGCCGGCGCCGTTGCTGCCGACCAGGCCGAAGATCTCGCCGGCGCGCACCTCGAACGTGATGCCCTGCAGCGCGACCACGTCGCCGTAGCGCTTGCTGACCCCATCTATCTCCAACTGGCGTGTCACACAAAATGTGATATCACTTTGATAGGAGCCGGGCAACCCCGGCGCGCGAAGGAGGGGACGAGGATGGTCGCCGAAACCAACGTCGCCGAAACCACCCGGGAGCGCCGCGCCGACGGGGCGCCGGGCATTCCGATCCTGCGCGGCGGGATCGTCGTCATCGTCGGCGTCGTCCTGATGGCCCAGGGCACCGACGTCACGGTCGTGGCCGGCATCCTGATCATCGCGGTCACCGCCGTCCTGCTGCTCGGGCTGACCCCGGTCGCCCCCGGCCAGGCGCGGGTGATCCAGCTGCTCGGGCGGTACACCGGCAGCGTCCGGGCCACCGGGCTGCGCTGGGTCAACCCGTTCACCACGCGGCGGCGCGTCTCCACCCGCATCCGCAACCACCAGACCGAGGTGACCAAGGTCAACGACGCCGACGGCAATCCGATCGAGATCGCCGCCGTCGTGGTGTGGCAGGTCAGCGACACGGCCAAGGCGGTGTTCGAGGTCGACCAGTTCGAGCAGTTCGTCGCCATCCAGGCCGAGACGGCCGTGCGGCACATCGCCAACTCGTACCCGTACGACGCGCATCAGCCCGGCCAGACGTCGCTGCGGGACAGCGCCGACGAGATCACCCAGAAGCTCGCCGAGGAGATCAGCGCCCGGGTCACGCCGGCCGGGGTGACGATCGTCGAGGCCCGGCTGTCCCACCTGGCGTACGCGCCCGAGATCGCCCAGGCGATGCTGCGCCGCCAGCAGGCCAACGCCGTGGTGGCGGCGCGCCAGCGGATTGTCGAGGGCGCGGTCGGCATGGTCGACATGGCGCTGACCAAGCTGTCCGAGGAGTCGATCGTCGAGCTCGACGAGGAGCGGAAGGCGGCGATGGTCTCCAACCTGCTCGTCGTGCTGTGCGCCGATCGCGACACCCAGCCCGTCGTCAACACCGGCACGCTCTACCACTGACCCGGGCCGGCGATGGCAGAGCGCAAGAGCATCCTGCTGCGGCTCGACCCGGCCGTGCATGATGCCCTGGCCCGGTGGGCGGCCGACGAGCTGCGCAGCACCAACGCGCAGATCGAGTACCTGCTGCGCCAGGCGCTGCAGGCCGAGGGCCGGCTGCCCGGCAACGCCAAGCGGATGCGCCGCCCCGGCCGCCCGAGCCGGAACGCACCCGGCGAGCCGGACGAGGCCGGCGATCCCACCGCGTGATGGTCTTGGCTCGTGACCGGCGTGGGCCAGACAGTCATCTCCGAACGCGGTTGAGGCCGACGACCGGCGCCGGCAGGGGTGACGGCGCCGGCAGGCCGGCCGAACCCGTCGACCTCGACACCGATGCGCCGGTAGTTGCCCTCCCGGGCGTCCCGCGACCCGTACGCGAAAACGGCGGCCATCCCCGGAGCGTAGGCTGAGATCGGTTCCGATGATTCAGTTCGAGCACCGGCCCGGCATCCTCGATCTGGGGTGGGGGCATCCGCGTCCCGGCCTGCTGCCCGTCCAGGAATGGGCCGCGGCCGGCGCCGTCGCGGCCCGGGAATTCGGCTGGCGGCAGCTCACGTACGGGTCCGCGGCCGGCCCGGCCCCGCTGGTGGAGTGGCTGAGCGCGCGCCTGCGCACCGCCGCCGGCCGGACGTTCGTCACGGGCGGCGCCTCGCACGGCCTGGCGCTGGTGGCCTCGCTGCTGGCCGGGCGGGACGACGTGATCCTGGTCGACTCCCCCACCTATCACCTGGCGTTCCGGATCCTCGCCGACACCGGCGCCCGGCTGATGCGGGCCCCCGCCGACGCGGCCGGAGCGGACCCCGACGCCCTGACCCGCATGCTCGCCACGCTGCGCGCCGAGGGCCGCCGCGTCCCGCTGCTGTATCTGGTGCCGACGTTCGCCAACCCGACCGGCCGGAGCCTGCCGCTCGACCGGCGGCGCGCCCTCGTCGCCCTTGCCCAGCGGAGCGGCCTGACGCTGCTGGAGGACGACACCTACCGCGAGCTGGGATACGACGGCCCGGCGCCGCCCTCGCTGTGGGATCTGGCCGGCGGCGACGGCGTCGTCCGGCTCGGCACCTTCGCCAAGACGGTCGCGCCCGGCCTGCGCCTGGGCTGGGTCAACGCCGCTCCCCCGCTGATCGCTCGCCTCACCGCGCTGGGATATGTGGACAGCGGCGGTGGCGTCAACCACGCGGTCGCCACCACGATGTCCTGCTTCGTCGCGTCCGGCGCGTACGACCGGCACGTCGCCGTGATCCGCGCCGAGTATCGCGCCCAGCGGGACGCCCTGGTCGCGGCCCTGCGCCCGCACCTGCCGGTCACCGCGCCGGGCGGCGGGTGGTTCCTCTGGGTCGCGCTGCCGCCCGGCCTGGCGGCCACCCGGCTGCTGGCTCGAGCCGAGCGGCGGGGCACGTCGTTCGTGCCCGGGTCGCGCTTCTACGTCGACGGCGCCGGCGGCGCGGACCGCATCCGGCTCAGCTTCTCGCACCTGGCACCCGCCGACCTGACGGAGGCCGCGGCTCGGCTCGGCGCCGCCCTGGCGGACAGCCGGTGATCCCAGCGGGCGCCGCTCGGCATGCGACGGCCCGGCCTTCCTGACTGCCGCGCCCGGCTGCCGCGGCGGACCTGCTGCTACCGGCCCGGGTTGCGCGCCGCGATCGACGCGGTCAGCGCGGTGGCGAACCCGGTCCACACCACGTACGGGGCGATCGCGGCCGCGGCCGGCCGGTCGAGGCGCCAGGCCCGGTTCAGCAGGCCCAGGTTGGACGCGTTCAGCAGCGCGATCTCGGCCAGCGCGGCGCGCGGCGCCTTCGCGCCGAAGAAGACCACCGTCCAGCCGGCGTTGAGGGCCAGGTTCGTGCCGAAGCTCCGGGCGAAGCCGGCCCGCTCCGCGCCCGGGCACGGTCCAGGGCCCGCGCACCGGCGACGGCGAGCAGGCCGTACAACGCGGTCCAGACGATCGGGAACGCGGCCGGTGGCGGCTGCCAGCGCGGCTTGTCGAGGGACCGGTACCAGCGCGAGTCGGGCCGGGTGACCAGCGACCCGGTCACCGCCGCGGCGGCCACCGCGGCCGAGGTCTTGACGAGAGTGGGCAGTCGCATGCGGCTTCGGTACCCGCCCAGGCGTGGTCCACACCCCGCCCGCACCGCGGCCACCGGCAGTTCGCCTACGCCGGGTGCGCGATCAGACCCGGCAGCTCCGACATCCTCGTGAAGATCACGCTCGCCCCGGCCGCGCGCAACACCTCCGGCGTCGCGTGGGCCGGGCCCGGGGGCGCGAAGCCGAGAACCGTCGCGCCGGCGGCGACCCCGGCCGTGACGCCGGCGACCGAGTCCTCGATCACCACCGCCGCGGCCGGGTCGGCCCGCAGCGCCCGCGCGGCGGCCAGGTAGACGTCGGGAGCGGGCTTGCTCCGCGGCACCTCCATGCCGCTGAAGACCCGGTTGCCGAAGTACCGGTCCAACCCGGCGATCTTGAGCTGCATCTCGATCTTGCCCCGGTCGGCGCCGGAAACGCAGGCGAACCGGTCGCCCAGCAGCGCGGCCACGAACCGGACCGCCTCCTGGGCGCCGACGATCGGGACGAGCTGCGCGCGCAGGGCCGCGTCCCGCCGGTCGCGGAAGGCCGCCAGCCAGGCGTCGTCGATCCGGAACCCGGTGTTCTCGAGGATCACCGCCCATTCGTCCCGCAGCGCCCGGCCGACGAACAGCTCGACGCAGGTCCGCTCGGAGATGTCCCAGCCCAGCTCGATCAGCATGGTGCGCAGGACGCCGTTGGTGATCGGCTCGGAGTCGACGAGCACGCCGTCGCAGTCGAAGAGCACGGCGGCGAAGCGGGGCGTCGAAGCGGTCACGACGGCCCACTCTACGTCGCCGGGCCGATCGTCGAGGTTCCTGCGTCAGGCGCTGGGCAGGATCTCGACGTAACCGTCCGAGCCGTGCACGCGGATCCGCTGCCCGTCGGCGATCGAGCGGGTCGCCCCCGCCACGCCGACCACGGCCGGCAGGCCGAACTCGCGGGCGATCACCGCGCCGTGCGTCATCTGCCCGCCCACCTCGGTGACCAGGCCGGCGATCGCGACGAACAGCGGGGACCAACTGGGATCGGTGTACGCGGTGACCAGGATGTCGCCGGCTTCCAGGTCGGCCTCGGCCATGTCGTGGATGACCCGGGCCCGGCCCTCGACGACGCCGGCCGAGACCGGCAGGCCGACCAGGGCGCCGGCCGGGGCGTCGTCGCGCCGGTAGGCCCCGTCGAGCACCTCGCCCTCGGAGGTGAGCACCCGGGGCGGGGTGAGCGCCTGGTAGGACCGGAACTCCTCGTTGCGCCGCCGGATCAGCCCGGCGTCCGGCCGGCCGGTGCGCAGTTCATCGAAGGTCAGGTAGAAGATGTCCTCCTTCTCGGCCAGCAGGCCGCCGGCCACGAGGCGCTCGGCCTCGGCGAGCAGCGCCTGCTTGTAGACGAAGTAGCGGCTGACGATGTCGTACTTCGGGTACTCACGGTAGCCGGTGAAGGTCCGGAGGCGCTCGATCATCCGTACGATCTCCTCTGCTTTTTGATCGCCACCCGGCAGCGACCGCAAGCGTTCCAGGACCTCCTGCCGCTTCTTCTCGGCCGCCCGGCGGCCTTCCTCGAAGCGCCGGGTGGCCGCGCCCGGCTCGAAGAGCCTGATGTTGTCGAGGATCAGCGGCACGAGCGTGGTCGGACGCTCGCTCCAGCGCGGCCGGGTGATGTCGATCTCGCCGGCGCAGCGCATGCCGTATTTCCCGAGGTAGTCCTCGATCGCGTCGCGCGCCTCGGCCCCGCCCGCGAGCTTCGGCAGCTCCTCCAGGAATCCGTCGTCCGCGACGCCCTCCAGGAACGCCACCACCTCCGGGTACGGCCGGATCGCGTCGGCGACGTCGAGCAGCGCGAGCCCCATCTCGGAGGTGATGTTGTCGGGGGCGGAGAGGGTGAGCGTGTCGGCCGCGTTCTTCTCGCCCAGCCACTCCCGCAGATGATCGTTGAGCCACCAGGTGGCCTGCATGCCCGCCATGATCGCCTGCATGCTCAGCGGGTCGGTGAGCACCCGCTTGTGCTCGGCGAAGGCCTCCGTCAGGTACTCGAACAGCGCCGGCCCGGTCTTGCCCGCGATGCCGCGCTTCAGGGCGGCGAGCGACGCCCGGCTGCGCGCGATCAGCTCGGCCACGATGGCCGGGTTGGTGGCGATCGGGGCGACCTCCCGGCGCGGCGGCGCCGCGGCCGGCTGGGGATCCGGCGCCTCCCGGACGAAACCCCGGGCGATGAGCGTCTCCAGCGCGTCCCGGAACAGCGGGTCGCCGCGGCCGATCAGGTCGAGGAAGCCCGCGCGCGTCGCCGGCGCGGCCAGCTGGCGGGTGACATCCACGAACAGCCGCGCGCCGGCCTCGTGGAACGTCGCCATCGCGGTCAGCTTCCAGATGGAGATGCCCAGCGGCTTCATGGCGTCGGTCATCATCTGCTGGTGGCCGGTGGAGAGATAGACCCGGTTCTCCTCGTCGCCGCTCTCCGGAACGGGAAACAGCGTGGTGATCGGCCGGCTCTGCACGATGGCGAAGCCGTCGCCGCTCAGGCACCACTCGATGTCCTGCGGGCGCCCGAAGTGGGCTTCGATCCGCCGGGCGAGCCGTACGAGGTCGACGACCTGCACGTCGGTCAGCGCGGGCTGCTCCTGCCGTCGCGGGTCGATCTCGGTGGTCCTCGTGCCGCCGTCCGGCGCCGCCTCGATGCTGCGCTGCTTGGCCGCGATCATCCGGTCGACGATCGCGCCGTCGCGCACCCGGTAGACATCCGGGTTGACCAGGCCGGACACCAGCGCCTCACCGAGCCCGAACCCCGCGTCCACCGTGGCCACCCGGCGATTGCCGGAGACCGGATCGGCGGTGAACAAGATGCCGGACGCCTGCGGGAACACCATCTGCTGCACCACCACGGCCATGTGGACCTTCCGGTGGTCGAAGCCGTTCCGCAGCCGGTAGATCACCGCCCGCTCGGTGAACAGCGACGCCCAGCACCGCCGCGCGTGCTCGAGGACCGAGGACGGCCCCACGACGTTCAGATACGTGTCCTGCTGCCCCGCGAACGACGCCGTCGGCATGTCCTCGGCCGTCGCGCTGGACCGCACCGCGTAGGCCGCCTCGCCCCGCTCGGCCAGCGCCGCGGTGACCTCCTCCGCCAGGTCGCCCGGGATCGGCGTTTCCTCGATCGTCCGCCGGACTTCCGCGCTCAGCCCGGCGATCGCCGTCCGGTCCCCCGGAGCCACCCGCGACAGCCGATCCAGCTGGTCGTCGAGCGCGGGCGCGTCGCTCAGGATCCGCTGGAAGGCCGCGGTCGTCAGGCAAAATCCGGGCGGCACACGTACGCCTTCGACGCGCGCCAGTTCCCCGAGGTTCGCCGCCTTGCCGCCGACGACGGCCACCTGCGCCTCGCCGACGTCCCGCAGGTCCAGCACATACTGCCCGGTCATAAAGGTCCCCCATAGTCGCAGGTCGTGGCTCCGGTGGACGATTCTGCGCTATGACACCGGCCTTGCCGCAAGCCACCCCATGTGTTATATGTTGGAGTGGGAGGAGAGGGTGGACTCCGCCCTCTACGATGCCGATCATGCGAAGGTGGCTCCCGGCCGCGGTGCTCGGCCTGGCCCTCGCCGGCTGCGCCCAGCCCGGCACTCGAGACGGCGACACCGCGCCACTCCCCTCGCCCAGCACGTCGTCACCCGCCTCCGCCGCCTCCCCCTCTGCCGCCGCCTCTGCCGCCCTGCCCGAGCAGACTCTGCCGCCCGGCGACGGCGCGCCGCACCAGGCCGAGAACAACGGCTGGAAGCAGCGCCACGAGCTGACCCCGGACGAGCAGCGCACCGGGGACGCCCTGGCCGCCCGCATCCGCCCGAAGCTGGCCGCGTTGCGCACCGCCGGCGACTTCGCGCCCGCGTCCACCCGCGACGCCCTGCTCGGGCTGGGTCTCCCGCCGGACGACGTGCAGGTGACTGAGATGCGGACCCCACCGGGCGCGGTGTTCGCCGTGCACTTCCCCGACGCCGGCTGCGTGATCGGCGACGTCCGCCCGGACCGGCTGCTGGTCGAGGTCACCGGCGCGGGCGCGGAGTTCGGCTGCCTGGAGCCGTACACGCATTGAGGTCGCTGCCTGATCTCGTACGATGTGCCCATGAGCGCGGAAACCGTGGGGATGCACATGCCTGCCATGGTGACGCTCGACGACCTGGCGGCCATGAACGCCGCGGATCCGAACGGTCACCGATACGAGACCAGTCCTGAGGGAGTGCTGTCCGTCATGCCGCCCGCCGACTCGGAGCATGCGCAGATCGCAAGTCGGCTGTTCGCCTGGTTGCTCATGGCCGGCTGGCCTGCTGATCAGGTGCTCCAGGTCGCGGGCATCCGTATTCCCGGGCCCGGCCCGGGACGAGACGGAGGCCGCATCCCGGACATCAGCGTCTGGAGCAAGGCGCCGCCGCGCGCGGTCTGGCTGTCGGTCGCCGACCTGCTCCTCGTCGTGGAGATCGTCTCGCCGGGGTCCGAGGCCATGGACGAGGTCACCAAGCGTCGCGAATACGCCGCGGCGGGCATCCCGCAGTACTGGGTCGTCGACCGCGACGATGCCCAGACGGTGACTCTGTATCAACTCTCCTCGGACGCCACCTACGCGGAACGCGCGAAGATGCCGCTGGCCTGGCTGCTGCAGACCAGCCCCAGCGACCACCTCGACTGACACGCTGCCGCACCGGCGCCGACGCGGCGCGCCGATCGCGGCGCAGCCGGTCAGATCGCGTGCGGGGGCTCGAGCACCGCCGCGTCGCCGGCCGGGCGCAGGTTCGCCGCCATGTCCCTCAGCAGGTCGATGATCTGGCCCGGACTCGTCCCGGCGATTCCCGCGACGGTCTCCGCGGCCAGCGTCAGCCACACCTCGTCCAGGCGGCCCAGCAGCCCCCGGCCCTGCGGCGTCAGTTCCACGATGGTCGCCCGGCGGTCGTCGGCGGACGGCACGCGAGCGATGTGGCCGGCCGCCTCGAGCTTGCGGACCATGTGCGTGATGGTGGGCGGCTCGCAACCGATCTCTTCGGCCAGCCGGCGCTGCACCTGAGGCCCCTTGGCCGCCAGCGCCATGAGCACGAACTCCTGACCCGGATGCAGCCCGAGCTCTGCGAGCAGCTCGGCCGCTCGCGCGCGGTGGCGCAGGGTGAGCGCCCGGATCGCCGAGTTCAACGCGTGGGCCTGCGCACTGTCCATGGCGGCCGGCTCCCTTGACCGTAGATGGCTTGACGGTAGATAGCTTGACGGCAGATAGTTAGGCGCATAACGTTATGCGCCTAACTATTACCCTACTTCACTCAGGGGCTGATCTCAATGTCAGTGAAGGTCTCGGTCATCTACTACAGCGCCACCGGCGGCGTGCACCGGCTCGCCCAGGCCGTGGCGCACGGCGCGACCGCCGCGGGAGCGGACGTGCGGTTACGGCGCGTCCCGGAGCTCGTGCCGGAGGCCGCGATCAACGCCGATGCCATCCGGCCGGAGCGCCTCGACACCGTCGCGACCGCTGTTCCGGAGGCCACGCTCGACGACCTGGAGTGGGCGGATGCCTACGCGTTCGGCACGCCGACCCGCTTCGGCAATGTCTCCGCGCAGCTCAAGCATTTCCTCGACAGCACCGCCGGGCTGTGGCGCGAAGGCGTGTTCGTCGACAAGCCGGTCACCGCGTTCACCGCGGCGCACAACACCCACGGCGGCAACGAGACCACGCTGGCCTCGCTCAACAGCGTGTTCATCCATTGGGGATCCGTCATCGTCGCGCCCGGCTACACCGATCCCCTGGTGTACGCGGCGGGCGGCAATCCGTACGGGACCTCGTTCATCAGCGGCGCGAACGAGCTGCCCTCCGCGGCGACCCTGGAGGCGGCCCGCTATCAGGGCCGTCGCCTCGTCGACATCGCGAGCCGGTTGGTCTCGCCGCGATCGGCGCTGGCCGCGAGCGGGCGCTGACCATGTCCACTACCAGATCACGAGCCCATCCGAACCGGTCCGACGCCGACTCCGCCTCCGCCGCAGCCGGGCCCAACCGCTGGTGGCTGGTCGTCGGGGCGGCGTTGCTGATCTTCCTGGCCCAGTTCGACACCTTCGTCGTCACCACCGCGCTGCCCACCATGCGGGCCGGCCTGGGCTTCGGCGCCGGAGCGGCCGAGTGGGTGCTGCTGGCTTTCCTGCTGCCGATGATCGCGGTCAGCCTGCCCGCGGGGCGCTGGCTGGATCGGGTCGGCGCCCGACCCGCCCTCGTCTTCGCCGTCGCCGGATTCGCCGTCAGCAGCCTCGCCGCCGGGCTCGCGCCCGGTCTGGGCTGGCTGATCGCCGCCCGGGCCGGACAGGGAATCTTCGCGGCGCTGATGATCGCCCAAGCGTTCAGCCTGGCCGCCGGCGCCGTGCGGCCCGCGGCCCGGGGTCGCGCCATGGCCGTCGTGGCGACCCTGGGGTCGCTCGGCGCCCTCTGCGGTCCCACCGCGGGCGGGTACCTCACCCAAGCCGCGGGATGGCCGTGGATCTTCTACGTCAACCTGCCGATCAGCGTCCTGCTGATCGGGATCTCGTGGGCCCAGGCACCGGCCGGCCGGCCGCTCCGCGCGCCCGACCGGGATGCGGTGTGGGAGTTCGCGACGCTCGGGGCCGCCGCCGCCACCCTGATGCTGTCGCTGTTCCTGAGCGCCGGCCATGGGCTGGCCTGGCTCGCCCTGACCGTCGTCGCCGTGCCGTTCGTGGCGGTCTGGACGCGGCTCCCGGCCAGCCGGGCAGTGATCGACCTGGTACGCCGGCCGGGCATGGCCGCGCTGCACGTGGCGATGCTGACCGTCTTCGCCGGCTTGCTGCTCGTGCAGTTCCTGGTGCCGTTCTACCTGCACCAGGCGCTGCAGGCCTCGGCCGGCACCACCGGATCCATCCTGCTGGCACTGCCGGCCGCGCAGGTCGTCGTGGCCCCGGCCGGCGGGATTCTGGCCGACCGGTGGGGTGCCCGGCCGACGGCCCTCGCCGGCCTCGGCGTGGTGATCGCCGGGACCGCTCTGCTCGTCCCGCTCGACCCGGGTTGGACCACCACCGACCTGGTCTGGCGCCTCGCGGTGACGGGCGCCGGTCTCGGGCTCGCCCTCGGACCGGCCCAGACCATGGCCATGTCCCAGTCACCGCCCGACCTGCTGGGCACCACATCGGCGTCGGTCAACCTCGCCCGGCAGCTCGGCATCGCGCTCGGGCCGGCGCTGGCCACCCTCGTCTGGGCCGGCTCGGGATTCGCCGTCGGCGGGATGCGCGTCGCCCTCGCCCTGGCCGTCGGCCTGACGGTCCTCGCGGCGGCCGCGCTGGCCCGCCGCCGGCCACCGTCGACGGATGCGGGCTGATCGTCATGCCGACCCTGTTCGACAATCGCTCCCCGAGGCACGCCGGGACGAGGAAAGACAGTCATCAAGACCGGGCTGTTCTTCACCATCGCGGCCGTCTGCCGGCTCGGTTGGCGGTGACCGCCGCTCGGCTATTTGTGCTTCGGCGGCTTGGGTTTCAGCTTTCGAACTTGGGCAACGCACGATAACTGTCCGCTTAGTCCGCGCTACGGAGAGACACCACGCATTGGTTGACGTCGCTACCATCGGGGTGAGAGGGGGCACCCCGCATGGCGCATCGCACGAACCTCCTGCGCAAAATCGCCTGGACGTTGCTGGCCGGTTTCCTCAGCTTCAGCGTGACCGGACTGCTCGACAAGGTTCTCGACGTCAGCCTCGCCGATCAGCTGGTCGTAACCATCGTCATCGGCGGCGTCGCGCTCCTGGTCCAGTATCTGATCGACGTCGAACGTCGTCTGGACGAGTCCGAACGCATTCAGCAAACGGTCGTGGCGGGTTTGGAGCGCATGATCCAGCGCGGCTTCGCCGGCGTCAACGAGGCGACCGAGCTGATGAGCGAGATCGAGCAGTCGGCCATCCCGCGTGATCTGCTCATGCAGCTGATCCGCCGGTCGGCGCACATTGGGCCGACCGCGTTGCCGCTGGTGGAATCTCTCGCCGCAAGCGAGACCAAACGGCTGGCCAACCTGTTGCAGTCGCTGTCCGAGGGGCACGAGATCTTTTACGACGGCGAGGATCGAGAGCTCATGCTGGCGCTGACGCGGGGTTTGCGGAAATCTCTGCTAGCAACCAGCTGGACCACCATCAACATGGGGTTCGAGGCCGGCTTCTGGTTGAGCGATCTCGGCGCGCGCTATCTCGACCTGCAGCGCGACGCGGTCCGCCGCGGCGTGAAGATCCGGCGCGTCTTCATCGTCGAGTCGCCCGAACTAATTTTCGATCCGGACGTGCGCCACATCCTCGCCATGCAGCGCAGTGCCGGGGTAGACGTCCGCTACATCGAAGGCAATGAGGCGGGACAGGACGGCGGCCTGTCCGACTTCGTCATCTTCGATGAACAGCTCTGCTACGACACGACACCGGTCACTCGCGAGGTACCTGGCGCGCCGTGGCGGCTCACCACGCGCATCGTGCTCGACGAGGACACCACCAGGCATCGTGTCGATCGGTTCAACGAGCTTTGGCGCAGAGCCTCACCGCTCCAGCAGTCCGGCGTCGGCGATAACCGCACGCCCGTGATCACCAACGCGGAATCCCTCGGAACGACGCAGGTCGGCCGCCGCGTGGACGACCCGTAGCCACCGGTCACGACCGTCATAGCGCGCCGTGAAGGCGCGCCGCCCGTGAACACTGCGAAGGTTGTCAATGATGAGAAGCTCGCCCGGCGCCAGTCGTACATCCTGGAGACGCTCGTCGACCGCCTTGATCACGGTCTCCAGCGCCTCGCACGCCGCACCGTCCGCGGAGTCACGGATCATGAATGCGGGATCGAGGCGGACGAACGGCCTGCGCCGGTCGCCGGTCAGCACGGCGACGGCTTGAGGTTTGGGGGCCGCGGCGCTGCTCACGTTCGACGAGTCGGGCTCGATGTGGAAGCGCCGCTGGAACAGCAGCGAGCGGGTGGGTTCGTCGATCGGCACGTCGGAGATCGGGATGAAGCTCGTCGCCGTCCGGTCAGGATTCCGCAGGCACAGCAGACAAATCCAATCGGGTCGCAACGGATGGTAGGCATCTTCGTTGTGCCACATTAGCTCCCCTGATGAACTGGAGCCGAGCTGGGTCGTCTCGTGGCCGGGCATCGGACTGATGTCTCGCACGAGCTTACCGTCGTCCACTCCGGCCTGCGAGATTGGATAGCCGAGGAACGACGCGACGAGCAGCAGCATGGCATCGGCTCGAGCGGGTTCGTTGCGACTCGGCGCCGTCTCGGCGACCGGCGGGCTGCTGCCGAGGTCGGCGTCGACCAAGGGAAGCCCGCTGAGCACAATGCCGGCCGCGCCGGAGAGACGGAAATCGACCAGCGTGCGGCGCAGAGCCACCGGCAGTTCCTGGCTCAGTAACGCCAAGCGACGGAGCCGGTCAGCGGGTGACTCGCCGGGGACCCCGGAAAGGACGCTGCTTGCCAGGCTACGCACGGTAGCACCGTCGGACGGCGACAGCTGCACTCGCTTGATCGGCCGCACCGCGTTCTCAGACACCGCTGTCCTCCGCTGATCTTCACACCGAAGCTGCACAACGAAACGGACAAAGCGGTCCGTCAGGTTTTCACCAAACCTTACGCTGAACGGCGTCCATTGATGCAGCCGCCCGGCAACTTCACCGAGGCGCGCATATAGGTGCGATGGCCCTGCGTTTGAACGGATGCGTTCTCCGGTCGGCTACTTGGGCTTCGGTGGCTTGGCCTTGGACTTTCCCTTCGCCTTGTCCTTCGCCTTCGCCGGGCCGGCCGGCGCGTGGGCGGCCGGCGCGGCGGCGGCCGTGGTCCGCGCCTTTTGCGCGGTCCGCTGCACCACGATCTCGATCTTGACCGGAGGAGCCGAGGGTCGCGGGCTCGCGGTCGGCGCGGTAGCCGACGGCGAGGCCGGCTGGTGGGTGTTCGCCGCCGCGCAGGTCTGGGTCGCGGCGCATGCGGCGCCGGCCGGGGTGTTCACGCTGTCGTGCAACCACCAACCGCCGCCGCCGGCCGCCAGCAGCAGGGCGGCAATGCCGGCCGCGGCCGGGCGGCGGCCACGGACGCGGGCGAACTGCAGGGGCAGCGTGGGGCCGTCGTCGGCGGCCGTTTCGTCCAGGGCACGCCGCACCTCGGCCGCCGACGGGCGGTCGCCGGGGCGCTTCGCCAGGCAGCGCGACAGGATGCGGCCGACCTCGGAGGGGAGGCCGGGCACCTTCGGCAGCGGCGCCGGATCGGTGTAGACGTGCGCCTTGAGCATCTGCGTGGCGGTCGACGCGTCCCACGGCATCCGGCCGGCGATCGCCACGTACAGCAGCAGGCCGAGCGCATAGACGTCGGTCGCGGGGCGTACCGGGCTGCCCTCGACCCGCTCGGGCGCGAGGTAAGCGGGCGTGCCGAGCAGCTCGCCGCCGGGGCCGTCGAGGTCGCCGACCGCGGCGGAGATGCCGAAGTCGACCAGCTTCACACCGCCGGAGGTGACCATGACGTTGGCCGGCTTGACGTCGCGGTGCACGATCCCGTCGGCGTGGGCGGCGGCGAGCGCGGCCGCTACCCGGGCGCCGACCGACACCGCCTCCGGCCAGGGCAGCGCGCCGCCGGCGGCCAGCCGATCAGCCAGCGAGCAGCCGTCGACCAGCTCCATCACGACGTACGAGAGAGTCCGCCCGTCCTCGGCGAACTCACCGTAGTCGAAGACCGAGACGATGCCGGGGTGCCGCAGGCCGGCCGCGGTGCGGGCCTCGTCGCGGATGCGGTCGCGCAGCGACGGCTTGCCGGCGAGCTCGGCGGAAAGCACCTTGACCGCCACCTGACGGCCGAGAACCTCGTCGTCGGCCCGCCAGACCACCGACATCCCGCCGCGGCCCAGCTGCTTGTCCAGGCGGTAACGCCCGGCGATCATTCGCCCGATCTCCACAACCGGCATTCATATCCACCGGGATCGGCGGCAAACCCGGCGCACTACTCTGATCTTCATGACGATTTTCGACGTGACGATCCCCGGCGGGACCGATCCCTCGATCGAGCTCGGCCCCCGGCCCGGAGTCGCCACCCTCGTGGTGAACGTGGCGTCCAAGTGCGGCCTGACGCCGCAGTACAACGGCCTCGAGCGACTGCAGGAGCGGTACGCGGGGCGCGGCTTCACCGTCCTCGGCGTCCCGTGCAACCAGTTCGGCGGCCAGGAGCCGGGTACCGCCGACGAGATCGCCGAGTTCTGCTCGGCCACCTACGGCGTGACCTTCCCGCTCACCGAGAAGATCGAGGTCAACGGCGACCGCCGGCACCCGCTGTACGCCGAGCTGGTGACCGTGCCGGACGCCGAGGGATACACCGGCGACATCCGCTGGAACTTCGAGAAGTTCCTGGTCGGGCCGGACGGCACGATCGTACGGTTCGGCCCGCGCACCGAGCCCGAGGACGAGTCGGTGGTCACCGCGATCGAGGCGGCCCTGCCGGCCTGACACCGGGTCCCGAGGGCGCCGGCCCGTGCGGCGACCCGCGGGACGCCGCGGCTCTGGCCAGATCGACAACGATCGCCCTAAACTCTCGTTCAGCCCCGTGTGCGGGGCCGGCCGGGAGGTCCACGCGATGCGGATCGTGGTGCTCGTCAAGCAGGTGCCGTCCACGGACGACGGCCTGTCCTTCGCGCCCGACCTCACCGTGATCCGCGACGCCGGCCCGTGCGGGCTCAACGCCGCCGACTGGTGCGCCGTCGATCAGAGCCTCCAGGTGGCGGTGCGCCGGCGCGACGTCCAGATCACCGCGGTCACCATGGGGCCGCCCGGCGCGGCCGACGCCCTCCGCACCGCGCTCGTGCTGGGCGCCGATGCGGCCGTGCACATCCGCGACGAGGCGCTGCACGGGTCGGACGCGCTGGCCACCTCCCGGGTGCTCGCCGCCGCGGTCCGCCGCCTCGGGTTCGACCTGGTGCTGTGCGGCGCCACCTCGGCCGACTCGGGGATGTCGGCGGTGCCGGCCATGGTCGCCGAGCGCCTGGGCGTGCCGGCCCTCTGCTTCGCCGACCGGCTGCTGGTGCGCGAGCGCAAGGTCGAGATCCACCGGGACGACGGGTGCGGCGACCGGCGGGTGTTCGTCGCCGCGCCGCCGATGGTGATCTCGGTGACCGAGCGGTGCGGCGAGCCGCACTACCCGCGGTACGTCTCCCGCTTCGACGCCCGGGACAAGCCGATCGCCGTCTGGGGGCTGGACACGCTCGGTATCGATCCGGCGGAGGTGGGCCTGGCCGGCTCGGCGTGCGTCGTCCGCGCGGCGACGCCTCGCTCGGGCGGCCGGCCCGACGCGCTCGCCATGGGCGACCCGACCAGCGTGGCGATCCGCCTCGCCGACTTCCTGGCCGAGCGCCAGTTCCTGTAGGCCGAGGGCGGGAGGCACGCATGGCGGAGGTCCTGGTTCTGGCCGGTCCGGGCCGGGCGGCCCGCGCCACGTGCGCGCTGCTCACCCTCGCCCGCCGCCTCGGCACGCCGGCGGTGGTGGCCGGCGCCCCGGCAAACGGGACTACGCGGGCCCGCGCCGGCACGCCGGCGACGGTGACCGGCGGCGGGAAGAACGGGGCGACACAGGCCCGCACGCCAAGAACGGTGGCCGGCGGCCCGGCGAGCGCGGCCACGCTGGGCCGCTTCGGCGCCAAGACGATCTACGCGGCAACCGCGCCCGAGATGGACGAGCACCCGGTGGCCGCCCGGGTCGAGATGCTGGTCCGGCTGGCCCGGCACCGGCCCGCCGCGATCCTGGTCGCCGCCGACCGCGACGGCCTGGAGATCGCCGGGCGCGTCGCGGTGCGCCTGGACTCCGGGTTTCTCAGCGACGTCGTCGACGTGACCGCGGGCCCCGACGGCCCGGTCGCCGTCCAGTCGGTGCAGGGCGGCGCGTGGCGGGTGGAGTCCAGCGTGGTCCGCGGCGTCCCCGTGCTCGCGGTGCGGACCGAGCACGTCGCGATCACCCCGGCCCCGGCGCCGGCGAGACCGGTGGTCACCACCGTGCGGCTGACCTTTCCGCGGAGCGTGCGCGCCGTCCGGCAGGTCGCCCGGCACCGCGCGCGTCCGCGCGACCTGTCGACCGCCGCGGTGATCGTGGCGGGCGGCCGCGGTGTCGGCTCCGCCGAGGGGTTCGAGCTGGTCCGGCGGCTCGCCGCGGCGCTGGACGGGGTGCCGGCCGGGTCGCACGCCGCCGCCGAGCAGGGCTGGTGCCCGCCGCAGATGCAGGTCGACCAGGTGGGGCAGGTGGTCCATCCCAGCCTCTATCTGGCACTGGGCATCTCCGGGTCGCTGCGGCACCGCGCGGGCATGCGCGGCGCCGGCACGGTCGTCGCGATCGACAGCGACCCGCAGGCGCCGATCTTCCGGCTGTCCGACCTCGGCGCGGTCGGCGACGTGCACCAGGTCGTTCCGGAGTTGCTCGCCGAGATCGAACGGCGGCGGGCCCTACCCCTGATTGCGGAGGAATAGCGTGGTCCTGCGACTCGTGCTCGGCCTGGTGATCACGGCGGTCGCGCTCGCCGTGGCCGGTCGCCGTGCGTTCCTGCTCTACCGTCTGGCGCGCTCGGGGCAGCCGGTCGAACCGGGCCGCACGAGCGGCGTGGGCAAGCGCTCCGAGGCGGTGGCGACGGAGGTTCTCGGCCAGCGCAAGCTGCTGAAGTGGACCGTTCCCGGGGTGGCGCACTTCGCCGTCTTCTGGGGCTTCACGATCCTGCTCGCCACGATCGTGGAGGGCTTCGGCGCTCTGTTCCAGCGTGACTTCCACATCCCGCTGATCGGCACCCAGGCCTGGCTGGGGTTCCTCGAGGACCTCTTCGTCGTGGCGGTGCTCGCCGGCCTGGCCGTGTTCGCCGTCCTGCGCCTGACCCAGCGCCCCGAGCGCGAGGGCCGCCGGTCCCGGTTCTACGGCTCCCATCTGGGACCCGCCTGGCTGGTCCTTTTCATGATCTTCAACGTGATGTGGACCCTGCTTCTGTACCGAGGGGCACAGATCAACAACGGCGTTTTCCCGTACGCCCAAGGCGCCTTTGCCTCGGAAGCCGTCGCCCGTCTGCTGGCGCCGCTGGGGGCAACCGCCAACGACGTGCTGGAGACGGCCGGGCTGCTGGCCTCGCTCGGGATCGTGCTGGGCTTCCTGGTGCTCGTGCTCTACTCGAAGCACCTGCACATCTTCCTGGCGCCGCTCAACGTGGCGTTCTCCCGCCGCCCGCGGGCGCTGGGCCCGCTGCTGCCGGTGTATTCCGGCGGCAAAGAGGTCGACTTCGAGGACCCCGGCGAGGACGACAAGATTGGCCGCGGGGTCATCGAGGACTTCACCTGGAAGGGCATGCTCGACTTCGGCACCTGCACCGAGTGCGGTCGCTGCCAGTCGCAGTGCCCGGCCTGGAACACCGGCAAGCCGCTGAACCCCAAGCTGCTGATCATGGGGCTGCGCGACCACGCGATGGCCAAGGCGCCCTACCTGCTGGCCGGCTCGGACGAGCAGCGGGCGGCGCTGCCCAAGGATGTGCTCGCCGAGGTCGAGCGCCCACTGGTCGGCACGGCCGACGAGGGCGGGGTGATCGACCCGGACGTGCTGTGGTCGTGCGTGACCTGCGGCGCCTGCGTCGAGCAGTGCCCGGTCGACATCGAGCACGTCGACCACATCGTCGACATGCGGCGATACCAGGTCCTGATCGAGTCGCAGTTCCCCAAGGAGGCCCACACGCTGCTGCGCAACCTGGAGCGCAGCGGCGACCCGTGGGGCCGGGGCGCGCAGGCCCGGCTGGAGTGGACGGCCGGGCTCCCCTTCGACGTACGCGTCCTCGGCGACGGCCAGACCCTGCCCGCGGACGTCGACCATCTGCTGTGGGTCGGCTGCGCCGGCGCGCTGGACGAGAACGCCAAGAAGACCACCCGCGCGGTGGCCGAGCTGCTGCACGAGGCCGGCGTTGAGTTCATGGTGCTGGGCGGCGCCGAGACCTGCACCGGCGACGCCGCCCGCCGGCTGGGCCAGGAGCTGCTGTTCCAGGAGCTGGCGAAGCAGAACGTCGAGACCCTCGACGCCGCCGGCGCCAAGCGGATCGTGGTCACCTGCGCGCACTGCTTCAACGCGCTCGGCAACGAGTACAAGCAGCTCGGCGGCGACTACGAGGTCCTGCACCACACCCAGCTGCTGTCCCGCCTGGTCGCGGAGAACAAGCTGGTGCCGGTGCGCCCGGTCGACGCCGCGGTCACCTACCACGACCCCTGCTACCTCGGCCGGCACAACCGCGTCTTCGCGCCGCCGCGCGACCTGCTCGGCGGTGTCCCCGGCGTCCGGCTCACCGAGATGCCCCGCAACCGCGAGACGTCGTTCTGCTGCGGCGCCGGCGGCGCCCGGATGTGGATGGAGGAGACGATCGGCGTACGCATCAACGAGACCCGCACCGACGAGGCGATCGCCACCGGCGCGGAGCTGATCACCGCGGCCTGCCCGTTCTGCATCGTCATGCTCACCGACGGCGCCGCCGTCCGCAAACAGCAGGGCAAGGCCCCCGACGAGCTCCAGGTCGTCGACGTCTCGCGGGTGCTGCTGCGCTCGATCCGCGCCGTAGACTGAACGTTCTATCCGCTAAGGTGGGCGCATGGCGCACCGCGAACCCGAGACCCGGCCTTCGGAGACCCGGCCCTCCGCAGCGCGGCAGCGGCTGCTGAGCACCGCGACCCGCATCTTCTACGCCGAGGGCATCCACCAGGCCGGCGTCGACCGGATCATCGCCGAGGCAAAGGTCACCCGGGCCACCTTCTACCGGCACTTCCCGGGCAAGGAAGACCTCGTGCTGACGTACCTGCGCGAGGTCCACCGGATGGAGCGCGGCGCGATCCAGGCGGCCATCGCCGCCCATCCCTCGCCGGCCGGCGGCCTGCTGGCGATCGCCGATTTCGTCGCGCGCACCATCCAGTCCCCCGGCTTCCGGGGATGCGCGTTCCTCAACGCCGCGGCCGAGTATCCGGACGCCGCCCATCCCGTGCACCGGGAGATCATCGCCCACCGGCAATGGTTCCTCGACACGCTCGGTACGCTGCTGGCGCAGGTCGCCGAGGACTCGTCGGATGCGGCCGCGCGGCACTTCGCGATGCTCCGCGACGGCGCCATGGCGGCGGGCTGCCTCTTCGACCCGGCGCTGGTGGCCGAGACATTCCGGCAGGGCATCGAGGGCCTGGTCCGGGTGCACGGCGAGCGCCGCCCGGCCGAACCAGCCGGCTGAGCGGCGCTGTCCGGCGCGTCAGTTGTTCTTCGCCGCGCGGCCCAGCCGGATGGCGGCGATCAGGAAGAAGACGGCGCCGGGGATGGCGTAGCCGGCCGCGCTGGTCAGCGCCGGGTCGTCCGCGGCCGCGGCGGCGATGAACGATCCGCCGGCCAGCACCGAGATCCCGCCACTGACGATCATCGGCCACTGGCCGCCCATCCGGCGGCGGGGCACCGCCACGACCAGCTGCACCAGCCCGGCCACGACCGCCCAGGCGCCCCACACCCGCAGCACCGCCGGGACGCCGGAGGCGGCGGCGACGGCCAGCCCGGCCGCGGCGAGCGTGCTGACCGCGACATTGACGTACAGGAGCACGGGCGACCCGGTGGCCCGCGACGCGCGGGCGTCGACGACGGCGGCGGCCACGTCGAACAACGGATAGATCACCAGCAGCGTGCCGGTGAGCGGGTCGAGGTGCTCGGCCAGCGGGAGCATCACGACCGCCCAGACCAGGGCGAACGCGAAGCGGACGAAGTACAGCCGGCGCAGGGCAGCCGCCGTCGTCGAGATGCCGGGTGCGGCGAGGGTGGCCATGGCGATCCTTTCGCGGCCGCGGACCGAACCCGGCGGCACGTGGGAGAACGAACGTTCTGTCTCGGCTAACGATGACGGCCGAGCCCGACCCTGTCAAGACCGAACGTTCTACCTATGCCGCCGATCACCGCGGCACGCCGGAGCGCGGAGCCATCGACGACGTAGCCTGCTGGTCGACGCTCCCGCCGGCCGAAGGGAACATCACATCCATGGACGAGCTGGTGATCGGGGCCGACCTCGGTGGCACCTCGACCCGCCTCACGGTGGCGACCAGCGCCGGAGCCCGGCTGGCCACGGTGGCGGGCGCCGGCGGCAACCCCACCACGCACGGGGTGCGACGGGCCGCCGCCGAGCTCGGCGCGACGGCCCGGCTGGCCCTGTCCGGGCTCAAGCCGGGCGCCGTGCGGGCCGTCGTCATCGGCGTCGCCGGGCGGGCGACGCTCGACGACGAGCGGGCCGCGCAAGCCTTCGCCGGCGCGCTGGCCGCGGCCGGGGTCACCGCCCGGCCGGTGTTCGTCGGCGATGCCGAGGTGGCCTTCTGCTCGGCCACTCCCCACCCCGACGGCACGATTCTGCTGGCCGGCACGGGCGCCATGGCCGTACGGATCCGCGACCGCCGCACCGCCGCGACCGCCGACGGACTGGGCTGGCTGCTGGGCGACGAGGGGTCGGCGTACTGGATCGGGCGCGAGGCGGTCCGCGCGGCCATCGCCGCGATCGGCGGAACCGGACCGGCGACCGCCCTGGCCGGCGCGGTCACCGCCCGGCTGCTCGCCGCGCCGCCGGCCGACCCGGCGCACCGGCTGCGGTCCGGGCTGATCCGCGCGGTCGCGGCCCGGCCGCCCGTCGAGCTGGCCGCGCTGGCGCCGGTGGTGGTCGAGGCCGAGGCGGCCGGGGACGCGGTGGCCGCCGCCATCTGCGACGACGCGGCCGCTCGGCTGGTCCGGCTGGTCGGCGACATCCGCGGGCCCCGGGACGCCGATCCGCTGGTGCTCAACGGCAGCGTGGTGCGCGAGCCGGACGCTCCGGTCGGCCGGCGCGTGCGGCGCCTGATCGCCGAGCGGTTCGGCGGCGAGGTGCTGACCCCGGCCGACGGGATCGCCGGGGCCGCCTGGCTGGCGGTGCGAAGCCTCCGCCCGCAGTGGCCGGACGAGCGGCTCGCCGAGGTCCACGCACTCCTCGGGCAGGAGTCGAGCTAGCCGGCCGGTGGCGCGGCCGGGGCGTCGGGGACCTAGCGGGCCCGGCGCGGCGTCGGCCGGTGGCGGGAGCCGACCGCGGCCCGGGTGGCGTCCAGGGCCGCGACGGTCCGGTCGTACGTCCGCTGGGCCACCCCCACGAACAGGCAGTCCACCACCGTCAGCTGGGCGAGCCGGCTCGCGGTGGCGCCGGAGCGGAACGTGGTCTCCCGGGCGGCCGTGGTGAGGACGTGCTCGGCGGCCCGGGCGATCGGCGAGCGCGGGAAGTTGGTCAGCGCGACGGTGGTGGCGCCGTGCGAGCGGGCCTCGGTCAGCGCGTCCACGGTGTCGGTGGTGGTGCCGGTGTGCGAGATCCCGATCGCCACATCGCCGGGCCGCAGCAGGGCCGCGCTGGTCAGCGCGACGTGGGTGTCCGGCCAGGCGAACGCCACCCGGCCGATGCGGTGCAGCTTCTGCTGGAAGTCGAGAGCGACGAACGCGCTGGCGCCCACCCCGTACAGGTCGACCCGCTCGGCCCGGACCAACGCCTCGACGACCCGCCCGAGGGCGACGATGTCGAGCTGGGCGCCGGTCTCCTCGACGGCGCGGGCGTCGGCGAAGGCGATCTTCTCGACCACCCGGGCGAGGTCGTCGCCGCGCTGGATGTCGGTGTCCATCTCGCGCCCGTTGCGGTCGGCGCCCTCGGCCCGCCCGGCCTCGGCGGCCAGGGCCAGCCGGAGCTGCGGATACCCGGCGAAGCCGATCGCCTTGCAGAACCGGACCACGGTCGCCTCGGAGACCCCGGAGGCGACCGCCAGCTCGGTGACCGTCAGGCCGGCCGTGGCCGTGGTGTCGGCCAGCACCCGCTCGGCCACCTGCCGCATCGACGGCTGCAGGCTCGGCAGCAACGCGCGGATGTGCACGGCGGTCGCGGTCGCCGAGCGCGGCGGAGCGGTCTTACGCGTACGGGCCATGGCGCTCAACGTAGCCGAGACTCCCATCCGTCGAGCCGCACCCGGGCCGCGTCCGCCGGGCGGCGGTCGTCGAACACCGTGCCGTGCGGGCCGAGCACCCGGATGCCGTCGACGCGGACCCCGCGCCCCTGATAGGCCGGGTCGGTCGTGTAGCGCCAGCGGAACTCGGTCGCCCCGGCCGGCAGGGTGGCCGACGCGGACAGCCACCGCCGGCCCGCGAAACCGGAGAACGTGCCGTCGGTGGCCCACCGGTCGGCGCCGGCCCGCAGCGCGAACGGCACGAGCTGCCACGACGCGCCGCCGTCGGCGGACGACTCCAGGTAGCCCACGTCGGTCGCCTCGGTGTCGTACCAGAGGTCGAACGCGAGGCGGGCGCCGCTCACCGGCACGGTCAGCGTCGAGGTGGTGGCGTCGGCGGCCCCGGAGAACCACGCGGTCCGGCCGGACACCGGCCGGACCGGCAGGGCGAGCGCGAGGTCGCGCGCGACCGCGCGGCGGGCCGGGTTGTTGCTGCCCCAGTTCCGGCTGGGGTGCACCCGGTTGCTGAGCAGGATGACGTACGAGTGGGACAGCGGGTCGACGACGATCGAGGTGCCGGTGTACCCGGTGTGTCCCGCGGTCACCGGCGAGCTGAGCGCGTCCATGTAGAACCGCTGGTCGAGCTCGAAGCCGAGGCCGTGCGCGTGCCCGGCGTACGCCTCGTTGAAGTTGGTGAACAGCAGGCGGGTGCCCGGCTCGGAGAGGATCCGCGCGTGCCGGTACCGCCCGCCGTTGAGCATGGTCTGGGCGAGCACGGCCAGATCCCGCGCGGTCGAGAAGACGCCGGCGTGCCCGGAGACGCCGCCGAGGCAGTACGCGTTCTCGTCGTGCACGGCGCCCCACACGATCCCCCGGCCGGTCCAGGGCTGATACTCCTCGGCGGCGATCCGCGGCCGCAGCGACGCGGGCGGGTTGAACATCGTGTCGGTCAGCCCCAGCGGCCCGGTGATGCGCCGGGCCACCACCCGGTCGAGAGTCTGCCCGGTGACCACCTCGACGACCCGGCCGAGCGTCATCATGTTCAGGTCGCTGTAGACATAGGTCGTGTCCGGCGGCGCCGTCGGCGCGACTGCGTAGACGGCGGCCCAGCGCTCGTCGTCGGTGGCATAGGCGCACAGCGACGGGTCCGGGTCCGGGGGCAGCCCCGACGTGTGGGTGAGCAGATTGCGTACGGTGATGGCGCCTTTGCCGTTGGCGGCGAACGCCGGGAGGTAATCGGCCACCGGGGAGTCGAGGCCGATGCGCCCGGCCTGGATGAGCTGGACCGCGGCGATCGAGGTGAACAGCTTGGTCATCGAGGCGATGTCGAAGATGGTGTCCCGGCGCATCGGGATCCACTGGTCCGGCGGCAGCTCGGTCGGCTTGTCGTCGGCGTAGCGCAACGCGTAGCCGGTCGTCTCGTGGGCGACCACGATGCCGTTGTGCGCGGCCAGGACCACCGCTCCCGCGTACTCCGGGTAGGTGGGCGACGGGCTGGTGTAGGCGGCGATGTCGCCGGCGATCCGGTGCACGTACCCGGGGATCAGTCCGGCCTCCACCGCGCTGCCGTACCGGACGGTCTGCCCCGGGGTGAAGTGGATGTCGGCCGCGGTCACGGCGGGCGGCGCCGGCGTCAGGGCGGCGGCCACGGCGGCGGTCAAGAGCCAGGACATCATCGGCGCATCGCTCCTTCCGCGGGCGGCGTGGCCCGCACGGATGGGCGTCGCCGGCACCCGGATCCGCGACGCCCACCCGCGGGCCCCCGTAGCGGGATCCGATCGGAGTGAGTGCGGACGTTACCCGCCGGCCGGGCCCGTTGGTAAGTTATTGACGCATCGATGCGAATGGTGGAAAGTTTCTATCGTGCCGCCGATCGATCCCCCCGCCGCCTCGCCCTGGGTGGTCGCCCCCACCGAGGAGCGCAACCCCGACACGGTCGGCATCGACCTCGCCGGCACCCTCGACGTGCTGCGCATGATCAACGACGAGGACGCCAAGGTGGCGGGCGCGGTCCGGGCCGTGCTGCCCGCGCTGGCCGAGGCGGTCGACCTGGCCACCGAGGCGCTGCGCGCCGGGCATCGCGTGCACTACTTCGGGGCCGGCACGTCGGGCCGCATCGCGCTGATGGACGCGGCCGAGCTGATCCCGACGTACGGCACCGATCCGTCCCAGGTCGTCGCGCATCACGCCGGCGGCACCGAGGCGGTGGGCCGGCCGATCGAGAACCTCGAGGACGACGAGGCGAGCGGCGCCGCCGACGCCGCCGGGCTGCGGCCCGGGGACGTGGCGGTCGGCCTGACGGCGAGCGGGCGCACGCCGTACGTGATCGGCGCGTTGCGGGCGGCACGCGCGCGCGACGCCCGTACGATATTGATTTCCGCCAATCCGGCGGCGAGTTTCGGCGCGGAGGTCGACGTGCACGCCGGCGTCGCCACCGGGCCGGAGGTGGTCGCCGGGTCCACCCGGATGAAGGCCGGCACGGCGCAGAAGATGCTGCTCAACGCGTTCTCGACCGCGCTGATGATCCGGACCGGCCGGACGTTCTCCAACCTGATGGTCGCGGTCGGCGCCCGCAACGCCAAGCTGCGCGGCCGGGTGGTCCGGATCCTGGTCGAGGCGACCGGGCTCGATCCCCGGGTCTGCGCCGAGGCGGCCGAGCGGGCCGGCGGCGACGGCCGGGTGGCGCTGGTGTCGCTGCTGGCCGAGATCCCGGTCGACGCGGCACGCCGGGCGCTGGCCGAGTCGGGCGGCGCGGTGCGGCAGGCGCTGGCGCTCGCCGGACGGAGAAGCTGACTGCGAAAGGGCACACAGATGAGAGCGCGCAACGGATTCGCGGTTCTCGCGGTCGCGGCCTTGATGGCCGCCACCGCCGCCTGCACCGCGACGGGATCCTCCGGAGACGACGACGGTGACGTCACCCTGTCGGTCTGGTCGTGGCGGCCGGAGGACGCGGCCGTCTACAAGCAGATCTTCGCCAAGTTCCACGACTCGCACCCGCACATCACCGTGGACTTCAAGCCGTACAAATCCACCGAGTACAACACCATTCTTTCCACCGGCCTGACCCAGGCCGGCGGCCCCGACGTGGCGCAACTTCGCGCGTACGGCGGGGCGCAGCCACTGATCGAGGCGGGCAACCTGGTGCCGCTGGAGGGCAAGGTCGCCGGACTGTCGAACTTCGAGACCGCCTCGCTCGACGGCATCCGCGGCAAGAAGGACGGCAAGGTCTACGGCGTGCCGCTGGAGATGTCCACCTTCCAGATCTACTACGACAAGGACATCTTCGCGAAGCACCAGCTGCAGCCGCCGACGACCTGGGATCAGATGATCTCGGCGGCCAAGACGCTGCAGGCCGGCGGCGTCACCCCGTTCGCGGCGGCGGGCAAGGACACCTGGCTGCTGCCGCTGTACGACGACACGTTCGCGGCCACCCGCTACGGCGGGCCGGACTTCGAGAAGAAACTCCTGGCCGGACAGGCGAAGTTCACCGACCCCGAGTACGTCGCCGCGCTGGGCGTACTCAATGAATTGAAGCCCTTCTTCCCCAAGGACCTGATGGCTCTCGGCGAGGCCGACGCGCAGACGCTCTTCGCCACCGGCAAGGCCGCCATGATTCCGGAGGGTTCCTTCGCGCTCGCCCCGCTCAAGGCCATCAATCCCAAGCTCAACCTGGGCGTCTTCAACGCGCCGCCGACGCCGGGCGCGCTGGTGGACCGGCCGCTGCAGGTGGGCTGGGTGGACGCGTCCTACGGGCTGAACACGAAGTCGGCCCACCAGAAGGAGGCGCTGGAGCTGCTCGAGTGGATGTCCACCGCCGAGTTCGGGCAGCTGGTGGCCGACGACCTCAAGCAGGTGTCGCTGGTCAAGGGCGTGCAGTCGAGCGACCCGCTGCTGAGCCAGATGGTCCAGGCGTACCAGAAGGATCCGACGCCGTACCTGATGCTGGTCGACTTCCGCTACGGCACGCCGCTCGGCAGCGACCTGCAGGCGGCCGGCCTGCAGAAGATGCTGCTCGGCCAGCAGACCGCGGCCCAGGTCGCCGGGGACATCCAGAACGGCGTCGCGCAGTGGTTCAAACCCTGATGAAATGGCGCGTGGCCGTCTGGTTCCTGCTGCCGGCGTTCCTGCTCTACACCGTGTTCACCGTCTATCCCCTGGTGTCGGCGCTCGCCGACAGCTTCTGGCGATGGCGGGGCACGGCCCGGGGCGGGTTCGCCGGCGTGGACAACTTCACCAGCCTGTTCACCACGTTCCCGCTCAACCAGCAGCTGTGGCCGGCGTTCTGGCACACCATGGCGTTCTTCGCCGGCACGATGGTCGTCCAGAACACCTTCGGCCTGCTGATCGCGGTGCTGCTGTTCGAACTGCCGGCCGCCCGGCGGTTCCTGCGCACCGTCTACACGGTGCCGTACCTGATCGGCGGGCTGGTCGTCGGATACCTGTGGAGCCTGCTGCTGAGCCCCACCTTCGGCCCGGTCAACGCCGGGCTGGACGCGGCCGGGCTGGGCTCGCTGGCCCGGCCGTGGCTCGGCGACCCGGCCACCGCGCTGCCGGTGGTGATCCTGGTCAACGCGTGGCAGTACATCGGCTTCCCGATCCTGCTGTTCGGGGCGGCGCTGGCCGGCCTCCCGCCGGAGTACGGCGAGGCCGCCCGGGTCGACGGGGCGGGCGCCTGGCAGCGGTTCCGTAAGGTGACGCTGCCGCTGCTGCTCCCGGCGATCGGCGTCGTCTCGATCCTGACGTTCATCGGCTCGATGAACACCTTCGAGCTCGTCTACTCGCTGTCCGGCGCGCAGGGCAACCAGCCCACCGGGCCGGGCGGCGCCACCGACGTCCTCGGGCTCATCTTCTACCGCGTCGCGTTCCAGGAGGGCGGCTCCAATGCGATCGGCCAGTCCTCGGCGCTCGCCGCGCTGCTGTTCCTGTTCACATTCGGCATCGCCGTGGTGGCCAACCGGGTCGTCCGCCGCCGGGAAGCGACGCTGTGGTGAAGAGGTTCGCCGGATACCTGATCCTGTGGGCGTACGCGGCGGTCGCGCTCGTCCCGCTGATCGTCATGGTGCTCGACTCGCTGCGGCCCAACACCGAGGTGCTCTCCGACCCGCTCGGGCTGCCGAGCACGCTGGACTTCGGCAGTTACTCGACCGCGTGGACCCAGGCCTCGTTCTCCACGTACGTGCGCAACTCGGTCCTGGTGACGGTCGGCGCCGTCGCGCTGGACGTGCTGGTCTCGCTGCCCGCCGCGTACGCGCTGGGCCGCTATCGTTTCCGCGGCAGCGGCGTGCTGATCGCGTACTTCCTGGCCGGCCTGATGCTGCCGATCCGGCTCGGCATCCTGCCGATCTTCTATCTGCTCGGCAGCCTCGGCATGGTCGACTCCCGGCTCGGGCTGGTGCTGGTGTACGCGGGCGCCGGCGTGCCCTTCTCGGTCTTCATCATGTCGGCGTTCTTCCGCGGGCTGCCCCGCGAGCTGGAGGAGGCGGCGCGCATCGACGGCGCGGGCGAGCTGCGGCTCTTCGCCCGCATCATGGTCCCGCTGGTCAAGCCGGCCATCGCGACGGTGGTCGTCTTCCGGTTCGTGCCGCTGTGGAACGACTTCTTCTTCCCGCTGGTGCTGCTGCGCACGACCGACCGGTACACGCTGCCGGTCGGCCTCACCCAGTTCTTCGGCGAGTTCCAGACGAACTGGTCGGCGCTGTTCGCCGGTCTGGTGATCGCCACCGTGCCGCTGGTGGTGCTGTTCCTGGTGGCGACCAAGCAGATCGTGGCCGGCCTGACCGCCGGCATGAGCCGTTAGCGATCCGGCCGACCGCGCTCCCCTCCGCCCTACCCGGTGGCGGCGGGCGACCGGCCCGGGCCGCCGGTGCGCTCGTTCGCCCGGTCCAGCAGCCGCATCACCGGCGTGACCGCCACGCCGTGCAGCACCACCGACACCAGCACGACGAAGCCGATGGTCGCCCAGATCAGATCGGCGTCCGGGAAGGCCGCGTGGGTCAGCGCGTACGACAGGTAGTAGAACGAGCCGATCCCCCGGATCCCGAACGCGCCGATCACCCCGTGCTCGGCGGCGTGCCCCGGCGCCCCGCGCAGCGACAGGAACCCGACCAGCGGCCGGACCACGAGGATCAGCGCCAGCCCGACCAGGACCGCCTGCCAGGTGAGCGGCTTGAGCAGCCCGCCCACCACCGCGCCGCCGAACAACAGCAGCAGGAGTACGGTGAGCAGCCGCTCGACCTGCTCGGCGAAGTCGTGCAGCACCTGGTGGTAATCGTGCGAGCGCTCGGCCGCGCGGATGCCCCGGGCGGCGACGAACACCGCGAGGAAGCCGTAGCCGCCGGCCACCTCGACGACGCCGTACGCGAGAAATGTCGCGGCCAGAGCCAGGAACCCCTCCGAATGCCGGGCCAGGCGCAGGGCCTCGGCGCGCGGCCGGAAGAACAGCCAGCCCAGCAATTTTCCGACGAGCAGGCCGCCGCCGATGCCGACCACCATCTTGTAGACGAGGTCCTGCCACACCCATTCACCGATCCAGCCCAGCCCGGCCGTGCTCGCCATCGCGATGGCCGCGTAGACGAACGGGAACGCCAGCCCGTCGTTGAGCCCCGCCTCCGAGGTGAGCGCGAACCGCACCTCGTCTTCGGAGTCCTCCTCGTCGGTGGGCTCGCCGACCTGCACGTCGGAGGCGAGCACCGGATCGGTGGGCGCGAGCGAGGCGCCCAGCAGCAGCGCCGCGGCCGGCACGAGCCCGGCCCACCACCAGCCGAGCAGGGCGACCGCGGCGATGGTGACCGGCATGGCGATCGCCAGCAGCCGCCAGGTCGACGCCCAGCCCGTGCGGCTGAGCGGCCGGTCGATCTTCAGCCCGGCACCCATCAGCGCGACGATCACGCCCACCTCGGTGAGGTGCTCCGCGACCTCCGGATGGGCCAGCGGGTCGGCGTCGGGCAGGCCGATCGGCAATCCGAACGCGAGCATGCCAAGACCGAGGAAGGCGATCGGCATCGACAGCGGCCGCCGTTCCAGCAGGCGCGGGAGAATGCCGGCGAGCAGCGCCCCGACGCCGACGACCGCGAACACCACGTCTGATTTCTGCACAGCCCACAACTGCCCGCTCGGGGCGCGCGGCATACCTGTCCTCGCCGGCGAAGCGGCCGGCGCCCGCTACTCGTCGGGCGGGGTGGCCAGCACCGCGTCGATCAGGCCCGGGAACCGGGCGTCCAGGTCGGCCAGCCGGAGCGTCGTCCACCGCCGGTTGCCCTCGTCGCGCTGGCGGATCACGCCGGCCTCGCGCAGCACGCGGAAATGATGGCTCAGCGTCGACGGCGCGACGCTGACCGGGAAGGTGCCGCACGCCCGCTCCGGGTCGGCGCGCAGCGTCCGCACGATCGTCAGCCGGGTGGGATCGGCCAGCGCGTGCAGCACGGCGACGAGGCTCAGCGAGCTCGCGTCCGGATGGACCAGCGGCGGGCGAGGTGTAGCGGGCATCACGGCTCTTTCGATGGTCGTCGAAGGTAAGGTCCGGTGCAGACCTTCGATGATTGTCGAAAGGAAGTCTAGCCATGCAGGCCCTCGTGTTCGACCGCCCCGCATCCGACACCAGCGCCACCCGCGTCGCCGAGCTCGCCACGCCCGCGCCCGGTCCCGGGCAGCTGGCCGTCCGCGTGGCGTACGCCGGCATCAACTTCAAGGACGTCATGGCCCGCCGGGGCGACCCCGGATACGTCACGCGGTGGCCGTTCGTCCCCGGCCTCGAGATCACCGGAACCGTCGTCGGGACCGGTCGCGGGGTGACCGCGCACCGGGTCGGCGACCAGGTGGTGGCGCTGACCAACAACGGCGGCCTGGCCGAGATCGCCCTCGCCGACGCCGCGCTCACCGTCGGGCTGCCCGCGGGGCTCGACGCCGCCGCGGCCGTCACCGTCCCGGGCGCGCTCACCACCGCCGTCCTGCTGCACGACCACGTCGCTCGGGTGCGCGCCGGCGACGTGGTCGTCGTGCACAGCGCCGCCGGGGCGGTCGGACGGGCCCTCGCCGACGTCGCCCGCGTCCGCAGCGGAGCACGCCTGATCGGCGCCGTCGGCGCGCCCGCGCGGGTCGCCGCCGCGCACGACGCGGGCTACCCCGACGTGCTGGTCCGCGGCGACACGCTGGCCGACGAGGCCCGGGCCGCGACCGGCGGCCGGGGCGCCGACATCGTGCTCGACCCGCAGGGCACCACGTACCTCGATCAGGACTTCGCGATGCTCGCGCCGGCCGGCCGCGTCATCCTGTTCGGCAACGCCTCCGGCGCGGCGCTCGCCGCGCTCCCGCCCACGGGCTCGCTGTATCGCCGCAACGCGTCCGTGGGCGGCTTCAGCCTGGAGGCGCTCTCCGCCGCCGAGCCCGCGACGGTCGCCGCCGCGATGAGCACCGCCCTCGGCCTGCTGGCCGACGGCCGGGCGACCGCCGACCCGACGATCCTTTCCGGCCTGGCCGCCGCGCCGGAGGCCCAGCAGGCCCTCGCCGACGGCGCCGGCAAGGGAAAATACGTCATCGAGGTCGGCTGACGCCGGCGACCGGCCGGCGGGTGACCACCGCGGCGAGGCCCAGCGCGGTCGCCGCGACCGCACTGAGGAACAAGATCAGAACGTACGGGTCGACGAGCTCGATCCGGCTCTCGCTGATCCGGTAGCCGGGCAGCGCGTGCGGGGTGATGTCCGGGATGAGCCGGTCCGGACCCCAGTGCGCCAGCAGCAGCACGGCGACGAAGATCAGCCCCATGGCCGTCGTCACGGCGAGCAGCCCGGCGAGCAGGGCGCCCGCGGTGCTGTCGGAGCGGCCGGCGCCCGCCAGGACGGCGACGACGGCGGCCAGGCCGGTGGCGGTCAGCGCCCAGCCGACCGAGGCCGGGATCGGCGGGTCGGCCAGCACGACGATCAGCCACCCCACGGTCGCGGCCAGGCCGGCGCCGAACCCGATGACCAGCACCCACGCGGTCGCCGCCGAGCGCTTCGCGCTCACCACCGCCAGCCCGATCAGAAAGCTGCCCGTGATCGTGGTGAGTCCGAGAACGCCGGCACCGGCGTCGGCGGCTTCCAGCGTCGCCAGATGGGCATGGGCGAGGGACACCGCCACGATGCCGGCGGCGATCAAATAACCGCCGGCGCGCAGCAGCCAGGCCGCGACGCCGTCGCCGGTCGGGCCGAGCATGCCCGCCCGCCGCGCCTGCCAGCTCACCCCGGCCAGGATCGGCACGACCACGTACAGGATGGCGGCCAGCGGCGGATAGTCGATGGTGGCGATCCAGACCAGCATCGCCAGCAGCGCGACCAGCACCACGAGCAGGTGAAGCACGCCGCGCAGCGTAAGCATGCGGGAACTCTATATAGGTAGAGGAAACGGCGGGCATCATCCGTTCGGTCCAGCCGGGCGGCGACACGGATCCGGCCGCCGGTCACCGCCGGCGGGCGGTGGCAGGCGGCCGGGCGTGCCCCTCGACGCAGGCGTCAGGCCGCGGCGGCGACGGCGGTGGCGACCGGCTCCAGGGCGGTGGCGAGGATTTCGCGTACGTCGGAGACGATGTGCACGGTCAGCGCGTCCAGCACGTCGGCCGGGACCTCGTCGAGGTCGGGCTCGTTGCGCTTGGGCAGGTACACCTCGGTGAGCCCGGCCCGCTGGGCGGCGAGCAGCTTCTGCTTGACCCCGCCGATCGGCAGGACCCGGCCGGTCAGCGAGACCTCGCCGGTCATCCCGACCTCGGCCCGCACGTTGCGGCCGAGCAGCAGCGAGACCAGCGCGGTGGTCATCGTGACCCCCGCCGACGGCCCGTCCTTGGGCACGGCGCCCTCGGGCACGTGCAGGTGGATCGGGTGGTCCAGCTGCTCCGGCGAGATGCCGAGCTCCTCGGCGTGGGCCCGCACGTACGAGAGCGCGATCTGCGCCGACTCCTTCATCACGTCGCCGAGCTGGCCGGTGACCGACAGCCCGCCCTTGTCGCCGGGCAGCAGCGACGCCTCGATGTAGAGCACGTCGCCGCCCATCCCGGTCACGGCGAGGCCGGTGGAGACGCCGGGGACCGCGGTGCGCTCGGACGACTCCGGGGTGAACCGCGGCCGGCCGATCAGCTCCTTGAGGCCGGCGGCGTCCACCGTGGCCGGTAGCTCGCGCAGTGCCACCTTCCGGAACGCCTTGGCCAGCAGCCGCTCGAACGACCGGACGCCGGCCTCCCGGGTGTAGTTGGCGGCGATCTCGCGGAGCGCCTCCTCGGTCACCGTCACCTCGCCGGGCGACAGCGCGGCCCGCTCCAGCTGCCGGGGCACCAGGTAGTCACGGGCGATGGCGACCTTGTCGCTCTCGGTGTAGCCGTCGATCGAGATCAGCTCCATCCGGTCGAACAGCGCCTGCGGGATCGTCTCCAGCACGTTCGCGGTGGCGATGAACAGCACGTCGGACAGGTCCAGGTCCAGGTCGAGGTAGTGGTCGCGGAACGTGTGGTTCTGCGCCGGGTCGAGCACCTCCAGCAGCGCCGCCGCCGGGTCGCCACGGTAGTCGCTGCCGACCTTGTCGACCTCGTCGAGCAGCACGACCGGGTTCATCGAGCCGGCCTCGCGGATGGCGCGCACGATGCGCCCGGGCAGGGCCCCGACATACGTACGGCGGTGGCCGCGGATCTCGGCCTCGTCCCGCACGCCGCCCAGGGCGACCCGGACGAACTTGCGGCCCAGCGTGCGCGCGACCGACTCGCCGAGCGAGGTTTTGCCGACGCCGGGCGGCCCGGCCAGCAGGATCACCGCGCCGGACCCTCGGCCACCGACGACCGTCAGGCCACGGGACTCGCGGCGGGCGCGGACGCCGAGGTACTCGACGATGCGCTCCTTGACCTCGTCCAGGCCGTGGTGGTCGGCGTCGAGCACCGCGCGGGCGGCGGTGAGGTCGGTGGCGTCGGTCGTGCGGACGCTCCAGGGCAGGTCCAGCACCGTGTCCAGCCAGGTGCGGATCCAGCCCGCCTCGGGGTTCTGGTCGCCGGCCCGCTCAAGCTTGCCGACCTCGCGCAGCGCGGCCTCGCGGACCGCGTCGGGCAGGTCGGCCGCCTCGACCCGGGCGCGGTAGTCGTCGGTGCCGTCGGCCTCGCCCTCGCCCAGCTCCTTGCGGATCGCCTTGAGCTGCTCGCGCAGCAGGTACTCGCGGTTGCGCTTCTCGACCGACTCGCGCACGTCCTTCTCGATCGTGTCGCTCACCTCGGACTCGGCCAGGAAGTCCTTGGTCCACTCGATGAGCAGCCGCAGCCGCGCCTCGACGTCCGGGGTCTCCAGCAGCTCGCGCTTGCGGTCGGTGGACAGGTACGGCGCCCAGCCCGCGGTGTCGGCCAGGTCGCCGGGGTCGTCGATGGCGCTGACCGACTCGATGACCTGCCACGCCTCGCGGCGCTCCAGCACCGAGATCACCAGCTGCTTGTATTCGGCGGCCAGCTCGCGGACGTGCTCGCCCGGGGCGCCGGCGTCGACCGGCTCGGCCTCGACCCACAGCGCGGCGCCCGGCCCGGTCACGCCGCTGCCGATGCGGGCGCGCACGCCGGTGCGCAGCACCGCGGCCGGCGAGCCGTCGCGGGACTTGCCGACCTGCTTGACGCTCGCCACCACGCCGTGGGTGGCGTAGCGGTCCTCGAGCCGAGGGGCGATGAGCAGCTCGGAGCCGGCCGAGGTGCGGGCCGCGTCGACGGCGGCCTGGGCGGCCTCGTCCAGCGCGATCGGGACGACCATGCCCGGCAGCAGGACGATGTCGTCGAGGAACAGCACGGGAAGTCTCTTGCTCGCCACCGGGGCACCTCCAGAAGTTGAGTACGGCCGACTCAACCGCGGCCGGCCGCCCGATCTTCCGGCGTTCACTGCGAGCGAACATGATTCTGACTACCGCCTCGCACCGAGCGCCTGAGCGGCCGCCCTCTCCGCCGGTGTGATCAATGGACCTTCAGCTCGTCGCTCGGCATGATGTCCCAGAACGTGGCGGCCCGATCGCCGAAGACCGCGAAGACCGGACGCGTCAGGACGACGTCACCGGCTCGTTGCACGCGCATGCTCAGGCCCAGTTCCTCGGCCTCCGGGTTGCCCTCCCACTGGTACCGCAGGGTGAAGCCCCGCGCCGTCATGAGCTCGAGGAGCTGAGCCTCCACGCGCGACGGCACGCGGCCCACCAACTCGACACCGTCGATAGTGACCTGAGGCCCCGACTGAGCGTCCACCACGACGCAGAAGAGGCTGTCGGATTCGACGAAATAGGCCGCCAGCGCACCGCGGGACGACGGCGGTTCCGCGGCCCGGCGGAACTCGGCCCGCAGGACGTTGTCGGGCCGAATCGGGGTGAGGGTCGCGGTGAAACCCGCCATTGCGGCGGCCGCCTCGGCGGGGCTCATCCCGAAGCGCAGCGGCCCGACACTGACCGACGGCACATACGTCCATCGTTCCCGGTCGGCGTCCGCCATTACTTCCCAGATCGTCATTCCGCTCCACACCATCTCGTTGCCGGAGGAACATCTTCGCCGATCGCGCGGTGGAAGCGCACGCCGCCCGGACGGCGCGCGCTTCCGGTTCGCTATGACCGCACGGCGACGCCGATCAGGGCACCGTCGACCGGCCGACCAGCGAGACGAACTCCGGCGCGTCCCCATACCAGACACGCATGATCTGGCCCGGCTTGAGGATCACCGGGACGAGCTGCTGGCAGCCGTTCGGCGTGCACGGGCCCTTGGGGTTGTTGATGACCACGTCGTACGTGCCGGGGCCCTCCCTGGTACGCAGCCACCAGGCGAACTTCGTCTCGGTGTCCTTGGCAGCCGACCACGGCCCGCCCGAGATGTCCGGTGACCTGGCCAGGAAGTCGTCGATGAGCGGCGTCGACGAGTCGGCGCCACTGGTCATCTCCACAAATACCGGGTTGCCCTGGTCGTCGAACATCTGCCCGGTGGTGAGCCGCTTGCCCTTGAGCGCCTGCAAGGCCCGGGTGACCCAGGCCGGGCAGCTGACGTTGTGCACCAGGACATCGGCGCCGCCGGCCCCGATGTAGTACGTGTGCACCTCGTCGACCGTGAGGTCGTACATGGCTTCCGCACCCTGGTAGGTGCGGACAGACTCGACCGTGGCTCCCCCGGTCAGCTGGTCGCCCTCGGTCAGGTCCTCGGCGTCGACCCAGCCGTCCGCCCAGAACGGGTGGTGCGGCGTGGTGTGCACGACGCTCGTGTTGCCGGCGGCATCGCGCACCGTGACATCGGTCAGGTCGGTGTCCTGGTTGACCCATTGCCGGGTGACCGGCTCGGCCCGCATGTGCCCGGTGACCGGGTCGGTGGCCCGCACCAGGTCGCCGACTGCCAGCCGACTGATCGGGCGTGTTCCGCCCCCGGCCAGCGCCACCGGCGTGTCCGCCGCGAAGCTGTGTCCGCCGCAGAGGCGGATCACCGCCTCGTACATCTCGCTCTCGACCTTCGCGATCGTGCCGGCGGACACACCGGCGAGCCGCAGCTCCTCGTACGCCTCGCGAAGGCCCACGCCGGTGCGCATCGCGATACGCACGGCCTTGATGGCACGGGCGGTCTTGGTGACCACCGCCGGCAGCACGAAGTCGGCCACGACCCAGGCGCACGCGGTCGCCCAGTCCTTGACCTCGCCACCGTCGAGGTGGCCGTTGTCGACCGTGACGCCCTTGAAACAGGTGACGTAGTCGCTGACCAGCGACCCGAGGACCTTCTTCAAGATGTTGAGGACATCGCTGCGGTCCAGCTGGACCGTTCTCTTCTCCGGCGGGTCGTTGACCGGCACGGTGCTGAGCAGGTCGGTGACCTCCTGCCCGGGGCAGTAGGTCTGCTGCATGTCCGGGCAGGTGACCAGCACCAGGTCCATCGTGCCGACCATGCGGAACGTGACCTCGGTCTCGCAGAACCGGGAGTTGCTCAGCGGCGGGCAGACGATCGGCGTCTGGCTGATGATCTCGGCCTGCACGTGCGGGATCGCCTGCACACCGGCCTCGCCCGTCGGCGAGCTGACCCCGAGCTCGCCGCGCGCGATGGCATCGGCGTTCTTCTCGGCCAGCGCCGCGGCGTTCTGCGCGTCCTGCGCGTCCTCCAGCGCTCGTTGAGCGGCAGCCTCCGCCGCTTCGGCGTCCTTCTCGGCCTGGTCCGCGGCGGCCCGGGCGTCCGCGGCCGCCGCAGACGCCTGGTCGGCCGCGGCATGAGCCGCCGCGGCGTCGCGTTCGGCCTCGTCGGCGGCGTCCCAGGCGGCGTCGGCCTCGCTGATGGCCTCGGCCGCGTAGCGGGCCGCCGTCGCGGCGTCCGCCTGCGCGTTGGCGTTGTACTGCGCCGTCCGCGCCACCGAAGCCGCCGCCAGCGACGCCTCCTGCGCCGCCCGCTTCGCCTCGGCCGCGGCGGCCTTGACGCTCTGCTGCGCGGCGAGAGCGTCGTCGGCCGCCTGCGCCGCGGCCTCCGCCGCCGCCTTCGCGTCGGCATCGGCCTGGGCCGCCGCGTCGTGCGCGGCCTGCGCGGCCCGGGCCGCCTCGGCCCCCCGCGCGTCGGCGGCCGCGGACTGTTGCTCGGCGATGGTCTTCGCGTCCATGCCGACCAGCACGGCCATGCCCGCGGACGTGTCGGTCTGCGCGAACGGCTCGCCCATCGCCACCGTCTCATCCGCCGCCGCGAACGTGCGCAGCGCGGCGTCCCGGGTCGCGGCCGCCTGATCGGCAGCCGCGGTGGCCCGGCCCAGCGCGTCGGCGCTGGCGCTCAGCGACAGGTTCGCCTGCACCCGGGCCTGCTCGGCCTGGTCCCGGGCCTCCTGCGCCTTGGCGGCGGCGGTGGCCGCCTGCTGCTGCGCGGCCACGACCGCCGCGGCGGCCTCCTTCGACGCGGAGATCGCATCCGCGGCCGCCGCCTGCGCGGTCCGCAACTGCGCCGCGGTGGCCGCGGCATCCGCCTCGGCCGCGTCGGCGTTGGCATCCGCCCGATCGGCGGCCGCCTTCGCCTCCGTGGCCGCCTTGCGGGACGCCACCGCCGCCGCGGTCGCCTCGTCGGCGTCCGCCTGCGCCCTACCGGCCGCGCTGGTCGCCGCATTCGCCGCGGCCCGCGCCTCGGTGGCCGGGGCCCGGGCCTCCGCCGCGTTGTCGTTGGACGCGCTGGCATCGGCGTACGCCTCGGCGGCCGCTGCCCGCTGCTCCAGCGTGTTCCCGGCGATCGCCGCGTTGATCGCGATGTTGCGCTGATCGGCCGCGTACCGCTCGTCGGCCTCGGCGTCCTGGCGCTTGCGGGACGCCACGCCGGCCTGGGCCTGGGCCTCGTTGCGCTTGGCGACCGCGATGTCGCGCTGCTGCTCGGCCCGGGTCTTCGCGTCCGCCGCGTTGCCCCGCTGCCGGTCCGCCTCGGCCCGCTTGGCCGCCGCGTTGTCCCGCTCGGCCTTGGCCGCCAGCATCTTCGCGTGCGCGTCGGCGGCCTTGTCCTTCGCGATCGCCTCGGCCGCCTCCGCGTCCAGCCGGTCCTGGTGCGCCCGGTCGGCCGCCGCCTTGGCCTTCTGCGCCTCGCCGGCCGCCGCGATGGCCGCCTGGTGTGCCTCGTACTGCGCGTACTCGGCCGCCTGCCGGCGGAACTTCGCTTGCACCGCGTACATCTCGGCCTGCGACTGCGCCCAGAGCGCCTCGCTTGTCGTACCCGTCGTCTTGGCCGCCTGCAAGGCGGTGGCCGACGCCGCCGCCGCGGACGTCGCCGCGCCGATCAGCGCCTTCGTCACCTGCACCGACTGGTGCGCGTAGGTGAGCCCGCGGCCCAGCGGATATCCGGCGACCGTCGCCTTCGCGTTGGCGTCGGCCTGGGCCGCGTCCGCGTCCGCGCCCTCGGCGGTCGCCGCGGCGACGTACTCGTTCGCCCGGGCGATCTGCGCGGTGATGCGGTCCTGCGCGCCCTTGAGCACGGCGTTGAGCGCGGTCTGCTCGGCCGTGGTCAGCGGCTTGCCGGTCGAGAGCTTCAGCTTCTGCCAGGCCAGGGCGCGCTCGGCGACCCACGCCTGCCCGACCGACTCGATCATGGCCTCGTTGGCCTGCTGCATGTCGTCCCATGCGGCCATGTGGGAGTCGACGATCGTGTTGCGGTCGGCCGCTTGGGCGTCGCGCTCGGCGTTCCATTCGGCCTGGGCGGTCGCGACGACCTCGGTCAGCACGCCGTACGGGTCCGGCGGGTTGGTGATGTCGCAGGAGGCCCAGCGCGCCTTGACCGACTCGACCTCGACCCGGAACTCCGGCGTGCCCTTGACCGGGGCGGCCGTCGGGAAGCCGCCGTACTGCAGGAACCGGCGCGCGTCGTCGGCCGTGACGCTCGCCAGGCCCTCGACCGCGGCGATCTCGCCGTAGCCGGGTGGCGCGCCGAACGCCTGGAAGACGTCGTCCCAGTACGCCGCGTACGCCTTCAGGAACGGATCGGTCGACACCTTCGCGGTGACGATCTCGCGCACCTTGGCGGTGGTGGCGTCGCTGGCCATCGGGACGATGTCGAAGACCCGGTCGAAGTTGACGTGATGCCAGAGGAAGGCGTCGGACGGGTAGCCGAACGACGGCGAGATCACGTCCGCGCCCGGCAGCGGCGCGAGCTGGGCGATCCAGGCCGCCTCCTGCGGTGCCCGCCTCTCGTCGCCCAGCGGATAGTCGGCCGTGTCCAGGTCCCGCGCGGCCTCGAAGTCCGCGGCCAGGTCCTCCGGGTCACCGGTCGGCTGCAGCAGCGCCGACGCGGCGAGGGCCTGCGAGCGCGGACCGCCGTGATGCAGTTCCGCGCCCATCTGGCAGGACCACGCCCGCTCCGGTTCGCCGTCGAACGAGCGCGGGATCTGCGTCCAGTTCGTGTGCCCGAACCAGCCGCGGTCGGGCAGGTTGCCGACGTCCCAGTTCGGCCAGCGGATGGCCGGCTTCGCGGGGCTGGACGGCGTGCCCGCGTTGAGCTGCAGGACCGTGTCGGTGGTGGCGCCGACGACCGGGGTGATGGCCGCCGAGCTCAGGTGGATCGACGACGGCAGGGAGCCGGTGGGCTCGATCAGGGCCACGATGTCGTGCCCGTCGCCGGTGATCTGGCTGACGGACGGGACCTCGAGCCTGATGTTGCCCGGCAGGCCCAGCACCCGGAAGCAGAGGTCGCCGGCGCCGGTGCGGACCGAGATGAGCCCGGACGCGCAGGCGGCCTGCACGATGTTGCCGTCGCCGGAGACCAGCCGGACGCCCTCGGCGGGCGCCTGTCCCGGATAGCTGAAGTCCTCGGCGAGCGTGGACGGAACGGTGTTCGCCGAGGACGCGGCCTCGGCATGGCTCGGAGCGGCGCCCAGTCCCACGGCGGCCACTGTGGACAGCATTGCCAGCGCCAGCGCGGGCGCTATTCTCTTGAACATTTTCGCGGGCCCCCGTGCCTAGCGACTGATGCGGATGTCGTCGATGAAGCCGCGGTACCCACCGGTGTTGGCGGCCTGGTCGTAGCCGATGTCGAACTGGACGATCTGCTTGCCTTTCGCGATCTCACCGAGCGGGATGCTGACGTAGTTCCAGGTGTCGAGCGTCGTGCTGCCGCACCGCCAGGCCGGGTGCGCGTAGACGCCGTACTGGTCGCGGGCGAGGGTGTCGCGCAGGTTCGACTCGGCGCCGGTCACCACGTCCTTGAAGATCAGATCGACGCCGACACAGGTGCTGTTGGTGCCGGTGGCCAGCCCGGAGCTGTTGGCGTTGCTCTGCGGGAAGATCCAGTACGACAGGCGGGTGGCCGGCGTGATGTAGAAATCAACCCCGCCGAACACTTTCATGTACGCGTACGACCCGGTAGCGCTGTTGTCCTTGCCGGAGTACACGAGCTCGCCGGTGCCGGTGTGCGCGGCGGCCGCGGAGTTGCTGTAGAACAGCTCCGGCCCGGTGAGGCTGCAGCAGATGCCGCCCACGTTCGACAGGCCGCCGCGCGCGCCTCCGCCGTCGGACACCGTGTTGCTCCACTTCGGACCGTACTGGCCGGTCTCCAGGCCGGTGTTGAAAGTGTCGTCGGAGACGGAGATGTGGTCGACGTAGCCGCGGTAGCCGCCGGTGTTGGCCGGCTGGTCGTACGCGATCGCCAGCCGCGCGATCCGCTTGCCGTTGGCGGTCTTCCCGATCGGCACCACGACCTGGTTCCACTTGTCCAGCGTGAGGTTGCCGCAGTGCTTGGCCGGGTGGGCGCTGATGCCGCGGGTGTCCACCGCGCCGGAGTCGCGCAGGCTGCTGTTGTCGGTGTAGATCAGGTCGATGCCGACGCAGGCGCTGTTGCCGCCGGTGGCCAGCCCCCAGCTGCCGGAGTTGCTCTGCGGGTAGACCCAGTAGGACAGCACGGTGCCGGCCCGCACCGGCTGGCTCGCCATGTCGAACGCCTTCAGGTAGGCGTACGACTCGGTGGCGCTGTTGTCGTAGCCGGAGTACATCAGGGCGCGCTCGCCGCCGGCCAGGTCGCGCTCCGGGCTGACGGCCAGCTCCGGACCGGCCAGGCCGCAGCAGATCCCCTCGACGTTGGTGACGCCGCCGCTGTCGTCCCTGGTGTTCGTCCAGGCCGGCTTGGCGTCGCCGAGCTCGAAGCCGGTGTCGAACCCGGTCAGGTTCCCGGTGATCCAGCCGCGCACGTCGTCGATCCGCGTCTCGGTGCCGCGCGGGTCGCCGGCCGCCTCGCCGAGGCACTGCGCCTGGTTGGCGGTGTGGTGCAGGCCGGCCAGCTGGTACGTGCCGCCGCTGAGCCGCAGCGCCGGCCCGCCGGCGTCGCCCTTGCACAGGCCCACCGGGTCGCCACCGGCGGCCACCACGTCGAACGAGGCGGCCGGCGCGCCGTCCACCTTGAACTTCGCCGATCGCAGCTTGCCGGTGTTCCAATCGGTCGCGGTGCGCCCGAACCCGGCCAGGAGCAGTTCCTCACCGGCGGCCGGCGCGGCCGGCGACAGCGTCGCCGGGGCGATCGCCGTGATCGGCGTCCGCAGCCGCACCAGCGCGAGGTCGCGCTGCGGATGCACGATGACCGTCGTCGCCGCCGACGACGTGGTGCCGACCGTCACCTTCGTGTACGACATCGGCACGCCGTTGTGCAGGGCGCTCGTCTCGGCGAAGCAGGTCGAGGCGGTCAGCACCGCCCGCGGGTCGACCAGCACGCCAGTGCAGGCGCGCTGGTTGCTGCCCATCGCGATGCGGGCGACATACGCCAATTCCCCTGCGGACACGTCGCCGCCGCCGACCACAGCCAGCGCGGCCCCCGTTCCCAACAAAAGGGCCAGAATGGATAAAACGGACAACAAAAGGGCGCGCCGGTGCGCGCGCAGATTTCTGACCATCGATGGTCACCTTCCCCCGTGGAATGGTGCCATCCAACATCATCGAACTCACGAGATCAATATCTACGGGCGTGCACCTTGGACAGCCGGGATGAACACCGTCGACCAGTCGTCGCGCATGCTGACGACCGTCCAGCCCTGCCGCTCCGCCTCGGTCAGCGCCCGCTCCGCGCCCGAGACGTAGTCGAATTCCCGTTCGGCGTCGTCGTGCCGGACGAGCAGCCGCAGGCACGGCCGGTGCGGTTCCAGATCCGGACCGGCTTCTCGGGGCCGTCGTCCAGGTAGTCGGCCTCGGCCCGGTGGACGATCGTGCCGCCGTGCTCGTCGCCGCGATACTCGAGCGCCGCGGTGCTGCCGATCACCCGCTCACGCGGGATGCCGTACGCCTCGAAGCTGATCGGGCGCATGAAGTCCCGGCCGCCGCCGGAGGCGATGTAGTTGGTGAAACCGTGTGCGGCGAGGTGATCGAGGAGATTGATCATCGGCGCGTACGTGCAGCGCAGGTACGCGCGGCCGAGCGTCGGGTGCTCGGTCCCGCGAAGGAACCGCTCGGCCTGGGCCTCGAAGTCCTCGACGCTGATCCCGTCGTACGCCGCGAGGATGCCGGCCGCGAGAACCCGGACGTTACGGTCGTCGCCGGCGTAGTGCTCGTCGACGACCGCGGCGAGCCAGCCGTACTCCCGCTCGTACGCGGCCCGCCATGGCTGGCGCTCCCGCAGCGCCGGGTCGGCCTCGGCCATCTCGGCCAGCCGGCGCAGGATGAAGTCCAGCTGGATCGGCATCGGCTTCTCGCACCACAGCGTCCCGTCGTTGTCGAAGACAGCCACCCGCTCCTCGGCCGGCACCTCCGCCGCCGCCCGCCCGACGAACTCCAGGATCGCCTCCTTGGCCTGCCCATCCCGCCAGCCCGCCAATGTCATCCACCGACCATCGGTCATCGGGCCTGCCGGCGCCTCACCCGGGCGGGATGAGGCGAGGGCACGACGACGCCGATTGACTCGCACCGGGGCACTTCATCGACGGAGAGGTCAGCGATGCCGACGGACCGGCCGAACATCCTGGTCATCTGGGGCGATGACATCGGCATCGCCAACCTGAGCTGCTACAGCGACGGGCTGATGGGCTACCGCACCCCCAACATCGACCGGATCGCGGCGGAGGGCGCCCGGTTCACCGACTACTACGGCGAGCAGAGCTGCACGGCCGGGCGGGCCGCCTTCATCTGCGGGCAGAACCCGATCCGCACCGGGCTCACCAAGGTGGGCATGCCGGGCGCGGCCACCGGCATCCAGGCCGAGGACCCGACCATCGCGACGGCGCTCAAGGCGCACGGGTACGCGACCGGCCAGTTCGGCAAGAACCACCTCGGCGACCGGGACGAGCATCTGCCGACCGTGCACGGCTTCGACGAGTTCTTCGGCAACCTCTACCACCTCAACGCGGAGGAGGAACCCGAGCAGGAGGACTACCCGAAGCCCGAGGAGTTCCCGGAATTCCATCAACGGTTCGGCCCGCGCGGGGTCATCCACTCGTGGGCGGGCAAGGACGGCACCCAGCGCATCGAGGACACCGGCCCGCTGACCAGAAAGCGGATGGAGACCGTCGACGAGGAGTTCCTCGCCGCCGCCTCGGCCTTCATCCGCGACAAGACCGCCGCCGAACAGCCGTTCTTCGTGTGGTTCAACTCCACCCACATGCACTTCCGCACCCACGTCAAACCGGAGAGCCGGGGGCAGGCCGGGCGGTGGCAGTCCGACTACCACGACACGATGATCGATCACGACAAACTCGTCGGTGACCTGCTCGGACTGCTCGACGAGCTGGGCATCGCCGACAACACCATCGTGTTGTACTCGACCGACAACGGGCCGCACATGAACACCTGGCCGGACGGCGGCATGACGCCGTTCCGCGGCGAGAAGAACACGAACTGGGAAGGCGCCTACCGGGTGCCCTCGCTCGTCCGGTGGCCCGGGCGGATCGCCGCGGGCACCGTGCTCAACGACATCATGAGCCACAACGACTGGTTCCCGACGTTGCTGGCCGCGGCCGGCGTACCGGACATCGCCGACCGGCTCCGGGCCGGCGCCGACCTCGACGGGACCCGGTACCACGTCCACCTCGACGGCCACGATCAGCTGGGCTATCTGACCGGGCAGACCGCGACCAGCGCGCGCCGGCACTTCTTCTACGTGTCCGACGACGGCGACCTGACCGCCGTACGGTATGGCAATTGGAAGTTGGTCTTCCTCGAGCAGCGGGCCGCCGGCACGCTCCGGGTGTGGGCCGAGCCCTTCACCGAGCTGCGGGTGCCCAAGATCTTCAACCTGCGCACCGACCCGTACGAACGGGCCGACGTCACCTCGAACACGTACTACGACTGGCTCCTCGCCCACGCCTGGCTCTGCGTGCCGATGCAGGCGTTCGTCGCCGACATGCTGCGGACGTTCGCCGAGTTCCCGCGCCGGCAGGCGCCCGCCAGCTTCAGCCTCGAGCAGGTGCTGGCGAAACTGCAGGCCGGACTGCCGAGCGCGTGAACCATGACGACCTAGTCCTGGTCCCCGGCGGCGTGTTCCGGATGGGATCCGATGACCACTACCCCGAGGAAGCGCCCGCCCGGGAGGTCGAAGTAGGCGATCTGTGGGTGGCCCGGACCACGGTGACCAACGCCGCCTTCGCCGCGTTCGTCGCCGCGACCGGCTATCGGACGGTCGCCGAGCGGCCGCTGGACCCGGCCGACTTCCCGGGCGCCCCGGCGGAGAACCTGGCGCCCGGATCGATGGTGTTCACCGGCACGCCGGGCCCGGTCGACCTGCGCCACCTGAGTCAGTGGTGGGTGTGGGCGCCGGGCGCGTCGTGGCGCCACCCGGAGGGGCCGGGCAGCGACCTGGACGGCCGCGCCCACCATCCCGTGGTGCACGTCGCGTACGAGGACGCCGAGGCCTACGCGGCCTGGGCCGGTCTCGCGCTGCCCACCGAGGCGCAGTGGGAGCACGCGGCCCGGGGCGGACTCGACGGCGCCGTCTACACCTGGGGAGACGAGCCCGAGACGCCGCGCCGGCGGCGGGCGAACTACTGGCACGGCGACTTCCCCTGGCGCGCCGCGAGCGGGTACGGCCGCACCGCGCCGGTCGGGTCCTTCCCGCCCAACGGCTACGGGCTGGCCGACATGGCCGGCAACGTCTGGGAGTGGACCCAGGACTGGTACGCCGAGCAGCGCTGGGCCGGCCACTCCGCCTGCTGCCTGCCCCGCGACCCCCGCGGCGGGCGGCCCGAGGACAGCTACGACCCGGCGCAGCCCCGGGTGCGGATCCCCCGCAAGGTCATCAAGGGCGGCTCGTTCCTGTGCGCCGACACGTACTGCCTGCGGTACCGGCCGGCCGCGCGCCGGCCCCACATGATCGACACCGGCATGAGCCACATCGGATTCCGCTGCGTCGCCCCGCCGGGCGAGGCCGCGGTGTCCTCGGCCTGATCCCTAGCCGGCGCCGCGCCGCGCACGCTCCTCGTAGGCCTGCCGGGCGGCCGGATCGGCGCGGCTCAGCACCTTCCCGGCGTCGGACAGCCGGTCGAGCACGGCCGTCACCCGGCGCGGCAGGGCCTGCGTGAGCTTGGTGGGGCCCTGCACCCAGCGCGGCACCCAGAGCTCCGCGCGCGGCTTGCGCAGGGCGAGCTCGATCACCTCGGCCACGTCCTCGGGCGTGACCTGCTTGACGCCCCGCGCCGCCGGGACCCCGGCGGACAGCTCGGTCCGCACCACCGTCGGCAGGATCAGCGTGACGTCGACGCCGGCCGGCTCGAGCTCGGCCCGCATCGCCTCGCTGAAGCCGACCACGGCGAACTTCGAGGCCGAATAGGTGGCGCCGTTCGCGACGGCGAGGCGGCCCACCGCGGATGCGACGTTGACGATGTGGCCGTGCCCCCGGTCGACCATGCCGGGCGCGACCGCCTTCGTCCCGTTGATCACCCCGAACACGTTCACGTCGAAGATGGTCCGGGTGACCTGGTCGGGCTCCTTGAGCAGCGAGCCGAGCGGCATGATGCCGGCGTTGTTGATCAGCGCGTGCCACGGGCCCAGGTCGCCCACCTCGGCCAGGAACTCCTGCCACGACGCGGGATCGGTGACGTCCAGCCGCGCGGCCACGACCCGGTCGCCGAGGGGCGCGGCGACCGCAGCCGCCAGGCCGGCGTCGAGGTCGCCGATCGCGACCGAGGCGCCGAGCCGGGCCAGGCGCTCGGCGGTGGCGCGGCCGATCCCCCGCGCGCCACCCGTGACGATCACGGCCATCCCGGAGATCTTGCGACTCATCGATCCCTCCCGACGAGGTCCCGTACCGCCCTGCGGTTGATTTTCCCGACGCTGGTCAGCGGCACCGCGTCGAGCACGGTGACCTCGCGCGGGTACTTGTATCGCGCCATCCGGGCCCGGGCGAACTCGACGAGCTCCGCGCCGCTCACCCGGTGACCGGGCGCGAGCTGCACGACGGCGACCACCTCCTCGCCGCTCTCCGCGTCCGGCTTGCCGACGCACGCCGCGAGCTGCACCGCCGGATGCTCGAGCAGCACGTCCTCGACGTCGCGCGGGAAGACGTTGAACCCGCCCCGGATGATGAGGTCCTTCAACCGATCCACGACGTAGAGGTAGCCGTCCTCGTCGAGGTGTCCGATGTCGCCGGTGTGCAACCACCCGTCGCGTACGGTCCGCGCGGTCAGCTCCGGGTCGTTCCAGTACCCGAGCATCACCCCGGGGCCGCGGACGCAGATCTCGCCGTCCTCGCCGGCCGGCACCGGGTTCCCCTCGAGGTCGCGGATCGCCACCTCGGCGTGCGCCAGCGGCTTGCCGACGCTGCCGGCCCGATGGTCGGGCATCCTCTCCGCCGAGACCACCGCGCTCGACTCCGTCAGGCCGTAGCCCTGCAGGACGGTCACGCCGAAGGCCTTCTCGGCCGCGACCCGGATCGCGGGCGGGAGGGTGGCGCCGCCCGAGCCGAACGACACCAGCGAGGACAGGTCATAGTCGCCGAGCGGCTGGCCGAGCAGCAGCTGCAGCATCGCGGGAACGAGCGAGCTGCTCTCGAGACGGTGCTCGGCGACCAGTTCCAGCCAGCCGGTCGGGTCGAACCAGCGCTGCAGCACCGACACCCGCCGGCGGTCGGAGTGCAGGCCGGCGATGACGACGATGAGGCCGTACGCGTGCGACAACGGCAGCGGCAGCAGCGTGCGGGTCGCCGGCGTCGTGCGGGCGGCGAGGTCGAGGCCGCGCCCGTTCTCCCACAGGCCGCGGTGGCTGAGCATGACGCCCTTCGCCCGCCCGGTGGTCCCGCCGGTGTAGAGCAGCGCCGCGAGGTCGTCATCGGTGCGCGGCTCGATCTCCGCCGGCCGGCCGGCTTCGAGCTCGGCGTAGTTGCCGCCGATGACGAACGTCGCGATCCGCAGCCCGTCGGCGGCGGCCTCGAACAGGCCGGCCAGCTCCGGGCTGATGATCGCCGCGGTGGCGCCGGAATCGGTGAGGATGTGCCGTAGCTCCGGCTCGCTCTGCAGGAAGATCACCGGCGTCACCACCGCGCCGGCCCGCCAGATCGCCCGGTAGGCGATGAACACCTCGGGGGTGTTCATGGTCATCACGACCACCCGGTCGCCCGGCCGCACCCCGTGCGCGCGCAGCCCGCCGGCGGCCCGGGCCGACCGCTCGTGGATCTCGGCCGAGGTCAGCCACGTGCCCTCGAAGAACAGCGACTCGTAGTCGCCGAGGCGCTCGAAGGACCGCTCGGCGAGGACCGCCAGATTGTGTTCGCCGGGACCGCTCATCACGTCACCTGCCCCATCGCCAGCCGGGCGACCTCGTCGAAGGCCGCCACATCGTCACCGAGAAGGAACCGGTCCACCTTGGCGCGCCGCCAGTACAGGTGCGCGTCGTGCTCCCAGGTGAACCCGATGCCGCCGTGCACCTGGATCGCCGTCTCGGCGGCCAGCTCCAGCGTGGTGGCCGCGGCGGCCTTGGCGGCGGCCGCGGCCAGGGGCAGCTCGCCGGGCGCCCGGCCGGCGGCCCAGGCGGCCCACCAGACCAGCGACCGCAGCTGCTCCACCTCGACGTACACGTCGACGAGCAGGTGCTTGACGGCCTGGTACGAGCCGATCGCCCGGCCGAACGCGTGCCGCTGCTTCGCGTACTCCACGCTCAGCTCCAGCAGGCGGGCCGCCGCGCCCAGGCCCTCGGCCGCGAGGATCGCCCGGCCCACGCGCTCGGCCCGTCGCCACCGCTCGGCGGCATCCCGCGCCAGCACCGTGGTCGCGCCGAGGGCGACGTCGCCGAGGCCGCGGGTCGGGTCGATCGGCTCCCGGGCGGTGACCGTGCCCGGACCGCAGACCAGCGCGCGGTCGCGCAGCGCCAGGAAGGTGTCGGCACCGATCGCGTCCAGGACCGGGCCGCCGTCGTCGACGACCGCGACGGCCAGGCTGCCGTCGGCGAGGCCGGCCAGCCGGTCCGGGTCGCCGTCCAGCAGCACCGCCGCGCGCGCGAAGCTCACCAGCGACGGGCCCGCGAGCACCCGCCCGGCCTGCTCGGCCACCACCGCTTGCTGCAGGACGGTGCCGCCGCTCGCCGGCACGGTGATCGTCGCGTAGCCGCTCTTGACCAGCTCGGCGCGGCCGGGCCGGAGCGCGGCGCCGTCCTCGAGCGCCGCCCGCGCCGCCGCCGGGGAGGCCGAGGCCGACAGGAACTCACCGGCGGCGCCGGCCAGCTCGCGGTGCTCCTGGTCGAGGTCGAAGTTCATCGCCGGTCCGCTCCCTTGTCGACGCGGGGCTCCGCGGGCAGGCCGAGGACCCGTTCGCCGATAATGTTGCGCAGCACCTGGTCGCTGCCGCCCGCGATCGCCATGCCGGGCAGCACGGCCTGCATGTTCTGCCAGGTGCGGTCGCCGTCTGGGGTCGTGCCGACGCGGGCGTCGCCACCGAGGACGCGCACCGCGAGGTCGGTCAGATCCCGCGCCGACCGGGTGCCGCTCAGCTTGCCCGCCGACGCCTCGGGACCGGGCAGCTCGCCCCGGCTGAGCCGGGAGAGCCGGCGATAACCGGTGTACCGGGCGCCGAGCGCGGCGACGTACGCGCGGCCGAGCTGCTGGCGGGCCAGCGCCTGCCGGTCGGCGGGCAGCGCGCCGATGTGCTCGGCGACGTGCCGGGCCACCGCCTCGGGCTTCGGGCCGATCGGCGTGCCGCCGCCGCCGAGCGAGAGCCGCTCGCTCATCAGCGTCGTCAGCGCCACCCGCCAGCCCTCGCCGGGCTCGCCCAGCCGCTCGGCGTCGGGCACCGGCACGTCGTCGAGGAAGACCTCGTTGAAGTGCGCGTCGCCGTTCATCTGCCGCAGCGGGCGTACGGTGACGCCCGGCGCCTTCATGTCGACCACGAACATGGTCAGGCCGCGGTGCTTGGGCGCGTCCGGATCGGTGCGAGCGAGCAGGATCCCGTAGTCGGCCAGGTGCGCGAGCGTCGTCCACACCTTCTGCCCGCTGATCCGCCAGTCGCCGCCGCCGTCGCGGACCGCCCGGGTGCGCAGCCCGGCCAGATCGCTGCCGGCGGCCGGCTCGCTGAACAGCTGGCACCACAGGTCGTCGGCGCGCAGCAGCCGCTTGAGGTAGCGCTGCTTCTGCCGGTCGCTGCCGTGCATCAGCACCGTCGGGCCGCACATGCCGATGCCGATCAGGTTGATCAATGCGGGTAACCCGAGCCGGGCCATCTCCTGGTCGACGATCGCCTGTCGCATCGGGGTGCCGCCGCGGCCGCCGGCCTCCACCGGCCACGCGACGCCGACGAACCCGGCGTCGTAGAGCATGGCCTGCCAGGCTCGGGGATCGTCGACGGAACGGTGCCGCGACAGGAACGCGCGCACCGAAGCGCGCCACACTGCCTCGTCCGGGGTGTCGTCGAAGTCCATGCCGGCTCAGTTCCGGACCAGGACGATGGGCTGGCCGTCCTTGGGAAACGGCAGCGAGTGATGGTCGATCGGCGCGACGTAGCCGGGGTCGACGCGCCAGTGGTATGCACGCAGTAACCGATGCATGATCGCCTTGACTTCGAGACCGGCGAAATAAAGGCCGATGCACTTGTGTACGCCTCCGCCGAACGGTTCCCAGGCGAACCGGTGCGAGCGGTCCTCGCGCCGCCCGGGCGCGAAGCGCTCGGGGTCGAACGCCGCCGGCTCGGTCCAGTAGTCCTCCATCAGGTGGGTGAACTGGATGCCGAGCGTGCAGAAGGTGTCGGCCGGGATGCGCACCCCCTGCACGACGGTGTCCTTGACGGTGTACCGGACCAGCACCGGCACCGGGGCCCGCAGGCGCAGCGCCTCGCGCATGACCAGGTCGATCGAGACGAGCGATTCCAGCTCGGCCATCTCGGGCGCCGGCCCGAGCGCCAGCGCCTCGGCCCGGCAGCGGTCCTGCCACGCGGGGTGCTGGCCGAGGTACTGCAGGATCGCGGAGGTGGTGATGGTGGACGTGTCGTGCGCCGCCATCATCAAGAAGATCATGTGGTTGACGACGTCGTCGTCGGAGAAGCGCGCGCCGTCGTCGGTCTCGATGTGGCAGAGCACCGAGAAGATGTCGTCGGACACCTCGGCCCGCTTGGCCGGCAGGTAGCCCCGGAGGAACTCCTCCAGCACCTTGCGCGCGCGGTAAGCCCGGCCCCAGCGGGTGAACGGGACGTCGGCCCGGACGATCCCGGCGGCCGCCTGCACGCAGGTGATGAACGCCCGGTTGACCCGGTCCATCTCGGCCGGGCTGGTCTGCCGCGCGCCGCCCATGAACAGATCGGCGGCGATGTCGAGGGTGAGCTGCTTGAGCCGCCAGTACGCCCGGAACTGGCGGCCGGACTCCCAGCCCGCCATGCCCCGCTCGATGGCCGGGTGCAAGTTGCGGGTGTAGCCGGCCAGCCGGGGGCGGGTGAACGCCTCCTGCATGATCCGCCGGTGGTCGTGGTGCTCGTCGAAGTCGATGAGCATGAGGCCACGGTGGAAGAACGGGCCGACCAGCTGCGACCAGGCCGGCTCGTTGGCGAACGCCTTGTCCCGGTTCTGCAGCGCCTCGCCGCAGGCGTCCGGGCCGAGCAGGATCACGGTGTCCCGGCCGAGCAGGCGGGACGGGGCGACCGGGCCGTAGAGCTGCCATTTGCGCCGGTAGTGCCCGATCGGATCGTGCTGGTACTCGAGGAGCTGCCCGATCCAGGGCAGGCCACGGTCGTCGCGGCGCAGGGCTGGGAGGAGTCGCGCTGGTGGGGTCTCGGCCGTCATGGCTCACCTCGCTCGTCCTGCCCAGAGTGATTCGGGAAGGGCGTCCTGTCAACCTTCGCGCGTCTCTTGTGGCATGGTTGGCGACATGGCGGTGCAGTCAGGGATCTACCGCGGCGTCAGCGCCGCCGACCGGGCGGCCGAGCGCCGCGCCCGGCTGCTCGCCGCCGCCCTCACGGTCTGGGCCGATCCGGGCGTCCGCACCACGATGACCGCCGTCTGCGCCGAGGCCGGCCTCACCGAGCGCTACTTCTACGAGAGCTTCACCGGGCTGGAGGCGCTGCTCGAGGCGGTGATGGACACGATCGCCGCCGAGATCGAGACGACCAGCCGGACGGCCGCCGAGGCCGCCGGCGACGACCCGGTGGCCCGGGTGCGCGCGTCGGTGCGGGCGTTCATGGAGCTGCTGGTGGCCGACCCCCGCAAGGGCCGGGTCGCCATCGTGGAGTCCGTCGCCGTGCCGAAGCTGCGGCAGCGCCGCACCGATCTGCTGCGCCACCTCGCCCACCAGTCGGCGCGGGAGTCGCGCAAGCTGCTCGGCTCGCCCGGCCGCAGCGCGAGCGAGGACGAGATCGGCGGCCTGCTGTTCATCGGCGGCATGGCCGAGCTCATCACCGCCTGGCTGGACGGCACCCTCGAGGCCACCACCGACGAGATCGTCGAGGCCGCGTCCCGCGCGCTGCTGGGCATCTACGGCTGAGATCCCCGGCGGGCAGCCGCCTCAGCCCTTGCTGATCCCGCTGGTGAGGCCGCTGATGAGCTGCCGCTCGGCGAACGCGTAGCACACCAGCGAGGGCAGCATCGCGAGCGTGACGTAGGCGAGGATGCGCGCCGTGTCCGCCGAGTACTGCGACTGGAACTGCTGGACGCCCAGCGGCAGCGTCCACCACCGGGAGTCGTTGAAGACGATCAGCGGCAACAGGTAGTTGTTCCAGCTGCCCACGACGGCCAGGACCGCGACCGTCCCGAGGGCGGGCCGCGACATCGGCAGCAGGATCCGCCAGAAGAAGCGGAACGGGCCGCAGCCGTCGAGCACCGCGGACTCCTCGACCTCGGCCGGGATGCCGCGGAAGAAGCTGCGCAGGATGATGATGGTGATGGGCAGGCCGAACGCCGCCTGCGGCAGCACGACACCGAGCGGGTTGTTCAGCAGGTTCATCTCGCGCAGCAGCACGAACAGCGGCAGGATCGCCACCGCGAACGGGAACATCAGCCCGATCGCGAACAGCGTGAACATGACCTCCCGGCCCGGAAAGGCGTAGCGGGCGAAGATGTACGCGGCCATCGCGCCGACCCCGACCACCAGCACCGTGCTGGCGATCGCGATGACGAGGCTGTTGGTGGCCTGCTGCCAGAACGCCGAGGAGCGCAGCGCATCGACGTAGTTGCCGGGAATCCACGGGTCGGGCAGTCCGAACGGGTTGGTGAACAGCTGGCCGTTGTCCTTGAAGCCGCCCAGGATGCCGAAGACGATCGGCACGACCACGACGGCGGCGACCAGGATGCTGAGCAGTTGCAGGGCGCCGTGGCGGGCCCGGCGGGCGCCGGTGGCGTGGGTCATCGCCGGTCTCCGATCGTGGTGATCGCGCCCTCCAGGTCGCGGCGCAGGACGAAACGCTGGTACAGCAGTCCGAAAGTCAGGCTGATCAGAAAGATCATCATGCTGATCGCGCTGGCGTAGCCCACGTGGAACCGCTTGAAGCCCTCTTGGAACATCGTCACGGCGAGGGTCTCCGACGAGCGGATCGGGCCGCCACCGGTGAGCACCCAGACCATGTCGAACAGTTGGATCGTGCCGAGGACGGAGAGGAACACGCTGAGCCGGATGGTCGGCCCCAGCAGCGGCAGGGTGATGCGCCGGAACGCCTGCCAGGGGCCGGCGCCGTCGATCGCGGCCGCATCGTGCAGCTCCTGCGGAATGCCCTGGCGGCCGGCCAGGAAGAGGATCGTGTGGAAGCCGAAGTACTTCCACGAGATCACCAGGAACAGCGAGTACATCACGGTGTCCGGGTCGGCCAGCCAGGTGGCGCCGAGGTCGCCCAGCCCGATCAGCCGGGTGATGTGGTTCGCCAGGCCCTGGTTGGGCGAGAAGATCATCGTGAACAGAACCGCGGTGACGACCTCGGACAGAACGAAGGGCGTGAAGAACAACATCCGGTACACGCGGCGGCCGCGCAACGGCTGGTTCAGCAGCATGGCCAGGGCCAGCGACATGGGCACCTGGATGCCGAGCGAGAGCACCACGAGCAGCAGCGCGCGGCGCAGGTCGCCGACGAAGATCTCGTCGACCAGCAACCGGTGGAAGTTCTCCAGCCCCACGAACGCCGTGGGCGCGCCGAAGCCGTTCCAGTTGAAGAAGCTGCCGTACGCGGCGACCACGATCGGGGTCAGCACCAGCAGCAGGAACAGCACCAGCGCCGGGCTCAGGAACGCCACGATCGTCAGCCAGGGCCGCCGGCGCCGCCGGCGAGTGGCCTCGACCGGCGGCGGCGGCGCGGCCGGCGCGGGCCGGCGTTCGTCGGTCAGCACCGTCCGTCAGCCCTGCTTCGCCGCGGTGGTGATGTCCTGCACGACCTTCTGCGGCGAGGCCTTGCCGGCCAGCAGCTCGGCCACGCTGTCGTTGACCTGCTGGCCCACCGCCGGGGCGTAGGCCTGGTCTAGGTAGAGCTGGAACCCGGTCGAGTTGACCATCGTCTCGCCCACCAGCTTGAGGTTGGGGTCGGTGACGGCGTCCTGCGCGGCGGTCACCACCGGCAGCACGCCGGCGGTCTTCGCCTCGATGCGGGCGTTCTCGGGCTGCGCGATGAACTTGAGGAACTCCACCGCCTCGGGCGGCGCGTCCTTGCCGACCGCGAACCCACCGCCGCCGCCGAACGCGTCGGTGATCTTCCCCTTGCCGCCGTCGACCGCCGGGAACGGGAAGAACCCCAGCTTGGCGCCCAGCCCCTTCTTGCCGGCCGAGTTGTCCCGCTCGACGACCGGCGCCCACTGGCCCATCAGCTCCATGGCCGCCTTGCCGTTGCCCACGGTGGCGGCCTGACCGTCCGCGCTGGAGTAGCCCGCGGCCAGGAAGCCGGCCTGGAACGGCTGCAGGGCGACCAGCTCGGCCAGGCGGTCACCGGCGGCGATGAAGTCCGGCGTGTTGAAGTTCTTGTCGACGGCGGCCTGCTGCAGCGCGTCCAGGCCGGCGACCCGCATGGCAAGGTAGGCCCAGTAGTAGTGGCCGGGCCACTTCTCCTTGCCGGCGAGCGCGATCGGGGTGATCTTCGCGGCCTTCAGCTTGCGGACCGCGTCGAGATACTCGGCCCAGGTGGCCGGGGGCGCGCTCACGCCGGCCCGCTGGAAGAGCTCCTTGTTGTACCAGAAGCCGACCATGCCGGTGTCGACCGCGGACGCGTACGTCTTGCCGTCCTTGGTGTACGCGTTGAGCGCGGTCGGGATCAGCGTGTCCCGCCAACCGCCGACGTCCGCGGTGATGTCCTTGACCATGCCCGCGTCGGCCTGCTGGAACAGCACCCCGCCACCCCAGGTGTGGAAGATGTCCGGCGGGTCGCCGGCCTGGATGACGGTGGTCAGCTTGGTCTTGAACGCCTCGTTCTCGAGCGGGGTGATCTCGAACTTCACGCCCGGGTGCGTCGCCTCGAACTGGCGCGCCATCTGGGCCCACGCCGACAGCATCGGATCGGTGTTGGCGATGTGCCACCACCGGATCTTCTTCGTCGAGCCGGACTTGCCGCCGCTGTCGTCGTCACCGCAACCGCCGAGGACCGCGCCGGCGGCCGTGGCGGCGGTCAGGCCGAGCAATGATCTGCGGCTCAAGCGAACGTGACTGGTCACCCGTCAGCTCCCCTTCCGGAACCTGTTCATGCACATGTCAAATAGGCGGCCGGAATGTATGAGCCGCGGAAGTTTCGGAGATCGATCGATATCTTTGAGGCGTTGTTAGCAGCACGCTACGAGCTGAAGTCGATCGGGTCAATACCGGATCGGTCTCGAGCACGCGTAACTTCCGAACCGGTTTTCGATCGACGAACGTTACTGAACGCCTGTTACGCCCATCGATCCGTAAAGGTCGCTCGAGTATTGCCGGTAGTCAATGTCGCAAGGTCAATGCTATGAACTGGTGGGTCCTCATGACCTGCTGGGGCAACGTCGCCCCCACCGTTCGTCATCGACTTGCTGGGGGAACGACATGGGCAACATCCCGGACGACCGGCCGCGTGCCCGGCGGCGGAGATCGATCATCGCGGCGGCGCTGACGGCCGCCGCGATCGCCGTGCTGGGCCTGGGCACGACCGCACCGGCCGCGGCGGCCGCCAGCCCCGGAGCGGCCACCGTCGCCACCGGCTACTCGCACACCTGCGCGGTCCGCGCCGACGGGACCCTGTGGTGCTGGGGCGGCAACGCCAGCGGTCAGCTCGGCGACGGCACCACCGCGGGCCATGCCACCCCGGCCCAGGTGGGCACCGCCACGACCTGGGCCCGGCTGGACGCCGGCACCAGCTACAACTGCGCCGTCCGCACCGACGGCACGCTCTGGTGCTGGGGCAGCAACCGCCGCGGCCAGGTCGGCGACGGCAGCACCACCGACCGGCGTGCACCGGTGCAGGTCGGCACCGCCACGAACTGGGCCCGGGTCAGCGCCGGCGACACACACACCTGCGCCGTCCGCACCGACGGCACGCTCTGGTGCTGGGGCTTCAACCGGCTCGGCCAGCTCGGCATCGGCACGTCCCTCTACTACGCGACCGAACCGATGCAGGTCGGCACGGCGACCACGTGGTCGCAGGTCACGACCGGCTTCGCGCACACCTGCGCCACCCGCACAGACGGGACGCTGTGGTGCTGGGGCGACAGCACGACCGGGCAGCTCGGCCTCGGCATCCTGAGCTACACCACGACGCCGTCCCAGGTCGGCACCGCCACGAACTGGACCGGCGTGACCGCCGGATACGCGTTCACCTGCGCGGTCCGCTCCGACGGGTCACTGTGGTGCTTCGGCGAGAACGGGTACGGGCAGCTGGGCGCGGCCACCACGTACCAGACCACGCCGATGCGCGTCGGCGACGGCACCACCTGGTCCGCCGTCGGCGCCAGCTTGAACACCGCGTGCGCCACCCGCACCGACCACACCCTCTGGTGCTGGGGCAACAACATGGCCGGGCAGATCGGCGACGGCACCACCGCCAACCGGTCCACCCCGACCCGGGTGGGCGACGCGACCACCTGGGCGGACAGCTTCGACGTCGCCTACCACACCTGCGCCGCCCGCGCCGACGGGAGCCTGTGGTGCTGGGGCTACAACCCGGCGGGACAGCTGGGTGACGGCACCACCGTGAACCGTCCGGCCCCGACCCCGGTGAGCCTGCCGGCCTGACGCGACCGGCCGGCCACGCCCGGCCCGGGAGAGCCTCCCGCCCGACCGTCCACCCGCGAGGCGAATGCCGCCGGCCATGCCGGCGGCATTCGCTGTCTCCGGGCCATCGGCAAGGGCGTCCGGACACCGGATTGAAACGTAACCGGGCAGGTCAACCGCAACTATCGTCTTGAATGTGGCGGGCGGCGCTCATACCATGTGGGCGCCGATTGTGAGCGTTCACTTTTCCTTGCCGAAGTCAGGACACCGCGTTGGATCAGCCGTTTCCCGGTCGCGACGAGCAGCTCGTGACCGCCGCGCGGGCCGGCGACCCGGCCGCGCTGAACGAGCTGTTCCGCCGGCACCTGCCCATGGTCTACAACCTCGTCCGGCGGGCGCTGCCCGGCGACCCGGCGGTCGACGACGTCGTGCAGGACGTGCTGGTGCGGGCCCTGCGCCAGCTCGCGGACCTGCGGTCGGCGACGAGCTTCCGGCCGTGGCTGGCCGCGATCGCCGTCCGGCAGATCGGCAGCCACTTGTCCCGCAAGGACGTCGCGGCCCGCCGCGCGGTGCCGCTCGACGCGGCGTTCGGCCGACCGGACCCCGGCGCCGAGGTGGAGGGCCCGGCCCTGCTGCGGGTCGAGCTGTCCGGGCAACGCCAGCAGGTCGGGCACGCGCTGCAGTGGATGGGCGCCGACGAGCGCACGGCGTTCTCGCTGTGGTGGCTGGAGATGGTCGGCGAGCTCACCCGGCCGGACGTCGCGGCGGCCCTGCGCACGAGCGTCGCGCACGCCGGCGTACGGATGCAGCGGATGCGCGAGCAGCTCGAGGCGAGCCGGCAGATCGTCGCCGCGCTCGAAGCCACACCCGGCTGCGACCAGCTCGGTGACATCACCGCCGACTGGAACGGAGTGCCCAGCCCGTACTGGCGCAAGCGGCTCGCCCGCCACGTGCAGTCCTGCCCGGTGTGTGCGCGCACGACGCGGCGCCTGCTGCCCACCGATCGATTGCTGGCCGGGCTGTTTCTGCTGCCCGTCCCCGCCGCGCTCGGCGTCGCGGTGGTAGTGAAGGGGCTGGCCGGCGGCGCGGCCGCCGGTTCGGGCGCGGCCGCCGGTTCCGGCGCCAAGGTCGCGATCGGCGCCGCGTCGTGGCTGGGACGCGCGGTGCAGGCGGCCGCGATGCACCCGGTGGCGGCGACGATCACCGCCGGCGTCCTGGCGGCCGGCGTCACGGTGCCGACGACCGGGTGGGCCACGTCGGCGCCGCCCCCGCCGGGACTGACCGGCACGGCGACGGCCAGCGCCGCCCCCGACCGGCTGGTGGCGGGCCGGGTATCGCTGGAATCGGCCGGCAGCCCCGGGCGATACGTCGCCGTGGCGAAGGATTTCGGCGTGCTCGCCGCGGTCGGCCCGGCGAGCGACCCGGCGGCCCGCGAGCGGGCCAGCCTGCGGGCCGTGCCCGGGCTGGCCGATCCGGCATGCTTCTCGTTCCGCCGCCCGGACGGCCGCTACCTGCGGCACTCCTCCTTCCGGCTGCGGCTCAGCCCGGACGAGGGCACCGTCCTGTTCCGCGAGGACGCCACGTTCTGCCCCCACACCGGCTTCCTCGCCGGCTCGCTGGCGCTGGAATCGTTCAACTATCGCGGCTTCTTCCTGCGCCACGTCGGCGATCAGATGTGGATCGACCAATACGACGGAAGCTTCGCATTCCGCACCGACGGCTCATTCTTCACTCGCCCGCCATTGGGCTGAAAACCTGTGATGAGCAGCGCGCCCGGTTGGTCGGATCTTGAAACTCCAAGAAGCGCTGCGGCACTATGGCGGCACGGCCACCGCACCGCCGCCGGCCGCGCCCTGACGCCGTGCCGGTGCCGCATTTCCGCGCCTCGCCGGCAGTCGCCGCTCGCAGACCTGGTCCCCCACCGGACCGGTGTCGGGGCTCCCGGAAGGTGGACCGGGAGCTCCGATGCCTCCAGCCCAGTCTCGGCGACCGGATTCCGGTGCGCTGGCGAGGTGCCGGGATCGAGGTCTGTTCCGTGGTCTGCGCTGGGTGTTCGCAACGCTTTGCTCTGCTCACCCACAGGAAGCGCCCGCGCCAGGCGGCCCGGCCGCGCGCCGGCGTCCGCGCCGAGGCCGCGTTGCCGGATCAACCCGAAGCGGCCGAAGCTGTGCTTACCGCAGGTGAGCAGAGCAAGTCGGCGCTTCCCGCGAGTAAGCAAAGCAAAGTTGTCCGCGCCCCTTCGGGGCTGTCGTGGGGCCCGGGTAAATACGAGGTGGGCCGGGCAACGCGTGGCGTAGGCGAACCACCACCCCGAAAATGCCTAGCTAGACTCCGTTTTGGGAGCCGGAGGCGGCGGCGAGGCCCGCGACGACGTGGGTCAGGATGAGGCGCTGGCCGGCCGGGGTGGGGTGGACGCCGTCGGCCTCGAGGAAGTTGCCCTCGACGTGATCGCGGGTGACGGCGTGCAGGTCCACGCCGCCCGGCGCGACGCGGCGGGCGATCTCGGCGATCTCGGCGACGTCGTCGGCCCGCCATCCGACCACGCCGCCGGCGAAGAACGTGCCGATGCGCCGCTGGTCGACGGCCGGCGGGGTGATCACCGTGACGGCGGCGCCGAGCCCGGCGACCACGAGGTCGACGAGCGCCCGGAGGTTGCGCCCGGTCTCCGCCGCCGCGACCATGCGGTGGGCGACGGCGCGCCCGTGCCGGCGGGCGTCGTTCGTCCCGAGCATGAGCAGCACGTGGCTCGGCCGGGCCGCCTCCAGCAGGTCGAATCGCTCGATGACGTCGGCCGTGGTGTTGCCGCTGACGCCGAGGTTGACCATGGCGCCGGTGGGCCGCCCATCGAGGGCGGCCGCGGCCGCCAACAGCTCGAACCAGCCGAGGCGGTCGGCGGTGATGGAATCGCCGACCGCGACGATCCGCTCCCCCGGCCCGAACGGCAGCGCCCGGACCGCCGCGCGGAAGCCGGCGTCGGCGAGCATCTCCGCCGCGGTCTCGCGGGCCTCCCCGGTGAGGTCGCGGACGATCGACCGCACCGTTTCCGGGGAGCAGGCGAGCATCTGGGCTAGCAGTTCGGCGTGCAGGTCGTCCTCGACCGGAAAGCGCCCGAGCAGCGGCCAGCGCCGGGTGTCGGTGTAGCGGATGAAATCGCGGCGCTGGGCGGCGGTGAGACGGCCGGTGGCCGTGAGGCTGGTTCCGTCATCGGTGTCGTGAATTGCGGTCATCCCTTGATCGAGCCCTGCAGGAGAGCGGCCACGAAACGGCGCTGGAAGATCAGGAAGACGGCCAGCGTCGGGGCGAGAATGAGCAGCGAGCCCGCGCACAGCAGCGGGATGTCGGTGCCCCACTGGCCCTGGAAGGCGCCGAGCGCGCCGGCCATCGTCCGCTTGGCCGGGTCGTCGACGAGCACGATGGCGAGCAGGAACTGGTTCCAGGTCCAGAGGAACAGCAGGATCGCCAGCGAGGACAGCGCCGGGCGGGCCAGCGGGACGTGGACCCGCCAGAACAGCTGCCAGGTGGTGGCGCCGTCGATGCGCGCCGCCTCGGACAGGTCGTCGGGCATGGTGACGAAGTGCGCCCGCATCCACAGCACCGAGAACGGCATGAACAGCCCGATCAGCGGCAGGATGATCGCCCAGCGGGTGTTCAGCAGCCCCATGTCCCGGACCTGGTAGTACAGCGGGGTGATGATGCCCTCGAACGGCAGCGTCAGGCCGAGCACGAAGATCAGGAAGCCGACCCGGTGCCCGGGCATGCGCAGATGTCCGAAGGCGAAACCGGCCAGCGTGCCGAGCAGCAGCGAGACCGGGACGACGCCGGCCACGATCAGCACGCTGGACATCAGGAGCTCGCCCATGTGCGCGGCCCGGAAGGCGTCGGCGAAATTGCCCCAGTGCGGCTGGGCGGGCCAGGACAAGCCCGACGGGTACGTGCCGGAGGGGTGCAGCGCCGTGACGAACAGGCTCAGGAACGGCACCACGGTGATCGCCATCAGCAGGACGAGCAGGACGCGCCCGGTCAGGGCCTCGCGGCGGTTGACGATCATCGGGATCCGTCCCTGGTGAGCCGTTGGATGGGCAGGACCACAGCCAGGACCAGCGCGACCAGCACGACCGCCAGCGCGGAGGCCCGGCCCACCTCGCGCTCGGAGAACGCCAGGTAGAAGATCTCGAGGCCGGGCACCATCGTGGCGTTGCCGGGGCCGCCCTGGGTGGAGATGTAGACGACGTCGAAGCTGGCCAGGGCGGCGATCACGGTCACCGTCACGCAGACGCCGATCTCCTGGCGCAGGCTGGGCAGCGTGATCGCGAAGAACTCACGGACCGGTCCGGCGCCGTCGAGGCGGGCCGACTCGTACAGCGCGGTATCGATCTTGCTCATCCCGGCCAGCAGGAGCAGCGTGCACAGGCCGACCAGCACCCAGGCGCCGATCACGCCCACGGCCGGCAGCGCGGTGTCGAAGTCGCCGAGCCAGGCGCGGGTCACGCCGCCCAGGCCGACCGCGGACAGCAGCTCGTTGGCCAGGCCGGTGGACGACAGCAGCCAGCTCCACATGATGCCGGCCGCGACCAGCGGGATGACCTGCGGCAGGAACAGCACCGTGCGGGCGACCAGCGCGAGGCGGCTCTGCGCGATGCCGCGGATGGTGGCCGCCACGAAGAGTGCGAGCAGCACCGGGATCAGGCTGAAGAACAGGATCAGCTCGAACGCGTGCAGGATCGTCGCGAACAGCTCGGGCTCGGTGAACAACCGGGTGTAGTTCTCCAGCCCCACCCACGTGGACGCGCCGATGCCGTTCCAGTCGTAGAACGAGTACTGGACGGTGAGGCCGAGCGGGCGCAGCACGAAAACGGCGTACACGACGGCCGCCGGCGCCACGAACAACCAGCCCAGCCAGGCGCCGGGGCGGCGCGCGCGACGCGCGCGCCGCCCCGTGACCCGAGCCGGCATCAGCCCTTGACCTGGCTCTCGTAATCCTTCTGGACCGACTTCAGCAGCGCCTCCGGGGTCTGCTGGCCGGCCACGAGCTTCTGCAGCTGCGGCGTCCAGCTCTTGGCGTAGATGGCGCCGGTCGCGTTGGCGATGAAGTCCATCGAGCCGTTGTCCTGGCCGATGGTGGCGCCGGCCTCGAGCGTCGCGGCGGTGACGGTGCCCTCCTTGACCGGCGGCATGTACGCGTCGGACGGGCCCATCGGGTGCGAACCGCCGACCGACACGTCGATGTCACGCGCTTTCTGGTTGGTCGCCACCCAGTTGAGGAAGAACGCGGCGCAGTCGGCGTGCGCGGCCTTGGCGCTGATCCCGTACGTCAGCGGCGCCGACATCGCGGCCCGCTTGCCGCCCGGCTGCGCCGAGGGCATCAGGAAGAACCCGGCGTTGCCGGCCATCTGCTTGTCGAGGTTGCCGGACTCCCAGTCCCCGTCGAAGATGAACAGCGCCTTGCCGCCGATGAACCGGCTCATCATCGTCGCGTAGTCCTGCGAGTTGATGTCGGAGGCGAAGTACCCCGCCTTGATCCACTTCTCGAGGTGCTTGGTGGCCTGCAGGTTGGTGGGCGTGTCGATGGTGGCGCCCGGCTTCTGGAAGATCCAGTCGTTGATCGGGCCCGGCTCGCCGTACGCGGCCATCAGGTTCTGCAGCGGGAACGCCAGCCCGCCGGTCGCGCCGCCGTTGAACTGGTTGATCGGGGTGATCCCGGCGTCCTTCGCCTTCTGCAGCAGCGCGTCCAGGTCGGCCAGCGTGGCCGGCGGCTCGGTCATCCCGATCTGGGCGGCCAGCTTCTTGTTGTAGAACACCCCGGTCATGCTGAAGTTCAGGCCCTGGGCGAAGAGCGGGCCGTCGCCGCGCTGACCGTTCGAGCCGACCCGCATCTGCTCCAGCTGCGAGGCCGGCCACTTGTCCCAGCCGTACGCCTGCGCGTACCCGTCGAGGTTCTTCAGCAGGCCGTCCTTGACCAGCTCGGAGACCTGGGGCAGGCGCATGAGATCCGGCGGGTCGTCGGCCAGCACCCGGGGCGCGTTCTGCGTGATGACCGCGAACTGGTCCTCGCGGATGTCCCACTTGACGTTAGGAAATTGCTTGGTGAACTCGTTGGCGAGCTCCTTGGGCACCGGGAAGCCGGTCTCGAAGTATCCCTTGAGGGTGACCGGGTCGCTGCCGCAGGATGTCGCCACCGCCGCCGTGCTGGCCGCCGCGCCGTCCGCGCCGGAGTCGCCGGAGTCGCCGGGCGCGCTGCAGGCGGCCGCGACCATCAGGCCGGCGCACCCGAGCGCCAGCCATAGCGGCCTTCTCATGCTTCTAAGTGACATATATCGGCGCTCCTTGAAGAAAAGTATTTCCCGGCCCAGGGCGTTACCTGCACGAAACCGCACCGTGAAGAGAGTGTCAAGAGATTCTCTAGAAGCACTTTTATATGGCGGTGACGAACGTCGGCACGCGGCTCGGCGGCTGGTCAGGTGGTGGAGCGCTCAACCAGGCGGACGTCGAGCGTGGTCGTCGATCGCAGGTCGGAACCGCCGAGATGCCCGAGCAGCACGCTCAGGGCCGTGCTGCCCGACTCCTCGAACGGCTGGCGCACGGTGCTCAGATCGGCGCCGATCGCCAGGTCGCCGTCGTCGAAGCCCATCACCGCGACGTCCTGCGGGATGCGCAGGCCGCGGTCGCGCGCGGCGAGCAGCACGCCGACCGCGAGCGTGTCGTGATGCGCCATGATCGCCGTCGGGCGATCGGCCCGGTCCAGCAGGTCCGCCGCGGCGCGCCGGGCGGCGTCGACCGAGTTGTCGCTGTGCGTCACCGCGACCTCGCCGCCGGCCGCGGAGACGACCTCGCGGAACCCGGCCAACCGCTTGATCGCCTGCGACTCGTAGTCCGACACCTGCCGCTCGAGCACGTAGCCCATCCGGCGGTGGCCGCGATCGCGCAGGTGTTCGCCGGCCAGCCGGCCGCCGCCGCGGTCGTCGATCACGACCCGGCTGAACAACGCGCTGTCGGCGTCCACTGCGACCGTGGGCAGCCGCCGCTCGCGCAGGCGGTCGGCGATGGCGTCCTCGATGCGCAGGCCCATGACGACCAGGCCGTCCAGCCGGCCGTGCACGGGCATGCTCGCCAGCACCGGCGAGGAGGCCAGCGCGGCCGACTCGTGATCGAACACCACGACGTCGAGCTCCACCTCGGTCGCCGCCGTGAGCAGGCCGGACAGGCGGCGCAGGTAGGACCCGTACGAGGTGAACGGCGCCATCACGCCGACCCGGCCGGTGCCCTGCCGGGCCAGGCTCACCGCCTGCATCTTGGGCACGAAACCCAGCTCGTCGACGACCGCGAGCACCCGCTCCCGGGTGCCCGGGCTGACCCGGTCCGGCTTGTTCAGCACGTTGGAGACCGTCGAGATGCTGACTTGCGCGCGCTCGGCGACCTCGTAGATCGTGACTCGATGTGCAGCCGCCAACGCCCCGCCCCGGTTGAAGTCGCCGCGGCCGGCTGCCGCAAAGCGCTTTAGTACAAGCACTCTACAGCGAGGCCGGGCCGGCGACGTGCCCGTGCCGGGCCTCAGCTGAAGCCGGTCGTCAGGTCGGCGACCGTGTGCGCGCCGACGCCGGCGACCTGCCCGTCGGCGTGCCGGCTCGCCACCGCGCGGACGTGATCCTCGGCGGCCCCGGCCAGTCCGTCGTACACCGCGATGAACAGGTCGCGGGCCGGCTCCCGCAGCCAATCCGGCGGCAGCAGCCGCGCGGGCAGGTGGGGGTCGAGGATGGGCAGGCGCCGGTACGTGTCCATCACCTCGGTGCGGGCGCGGACGGCCGCCGCGCCGACGATCTGCCCGGCGGTCGTCTGCGGCACCGTCGCGCGCCAGCGCCGGATGAACGATTCGTACTGCCGCGCGATGTCGGCGGTGTCCCAGGCGTCCAGCGGATTGCGGCGGATCGACGCGTCGAGCTCGATGTGCCGGGCCCGGAAGACGGTGAGGTTGCCCAGGGTGAGCTCGGCGAGGCGGGCCTTGGTCTTCTCGCTGAGGTCGTGCGGGGAGATCCAGAGCCCGTCGTACAGCGGCGCGTAGCCCATCCACCGCAGCTCGCTGCGCAGTCCCCGGCGGAGCGCGGCCTCCTCCTGCGGCAGCGAGAACGCAATCAGCGTCCAGTGCTCGTCCCACGGCCGGGTTCCGGGCGACGAGACGATGGCGCTGCCGCCGATGACCAGGGAGGCAGCGGCCGCCGCGGTCAGCCGGTACGAGCTGCGCCGGCCCCGGCGCCGGCTCTCCAGCACGCCGCGGCGGGCCAGCCGGCTCATCGCGGTCCGGGCGCCAGCCTGGCTCACGCCCGCCTCGGCCAGCAGCGCCACGATGGCCGCGGACGGCAGCCAGGCCCGCGAGCGTAGCGTGTAGTCGGCCAGCAAGGTGACCGCCAGGCCCTGCGGCGAATTGCCGGCCTGCCGCCGCGGCAGCCGCACCGCGCCGGCCGCGTCCTGCGGGAAGATTTCGTTGATGTCGTAGGGGCTGGTCACAACGACGACTCTAGAGGTCCGTCGCCCCATGTTGATCGAGATTTGTCGATTGACAGTTTGCGGTCCCGGGTGAAGGATATGTGTCACGCGATTGGTGGTGGACCGGGTCACGCACGTTGTCCGACGCGCGATACGCACGGCATGTCATGCATCACCACAGCGCGGCCTTCGCTCGGCCGGCGCCCCCACGCGTGTTTTCTCCATCCCCAGCCGCCACAGCGGCGGTCGTCGGCGCAGTCCACCGCGCCGCCGGCCATGCCGGTCTGCGTGCGGGAAACAAAGGAGTCAAGCGATGAAGCTCAGACGGAAGCTCCTGCTCGCCGCGGCCACCTCCCTGGCCGTCGCCGGGCTGGCCGTGCCGATGGCGCGGCCCGCGTTCGCCGCTTCGCTGACCGAGGTGACCAACTTCGGCACCAACCCCGGCGGCATGCGCATGCACATCTACGTCCCCGATGTGCGCCCGGCCAACCCCGGCATCGTCGTCGCCATGCACGGCTGCGGCGGCTCCGGACCCGGCTTCTACTCCGGCAGCGAGTTCGCCTCGCTCGCCGACCGGTACGGGTTCCTCGTCATCTATCCCAGCGCCACCCAGCAGGCCGGCTTCGGCAACTGCTTCGACACCTGGTCGGACGCCGCCAAGCGGCGCGGCGGCGGCAGCGACCCGGTCTCGATCGTCTCGATGATCACGTACGCCGAGCAGCGGTACGGCGGCGACCCGGGCCGGGTGTACGCGACCGGCAGCTCGTCCGGCGGGATGATGACCAACGAGATGCTCGCCCTCTACCCCGACGTCTTCAAGGCCGGCGCGGCGTTCATGGGCGTGCCGTTCAACTGCTTCGCCAACGCCGCCGACTATCCGCCCGGCAGCAGCCAATGCACCGGCGGCAACATGAACCGGACCCCGCAGCAGTGGGGCGATGCGGTACGACAGGCGTACCCGGGCTACAGCGGACCGCGCCCGCGGATGCAGCTGTGGCACGGCACGGCCGACACCCTCGTGCCGTACTCGCTGCTGCAGGAAGAGATCGAGCAGTGGACCAACGTGTTCGGGCTGAGCCAGACCCCGACCTCGAGCGACACGCCGCAGTCCGGCTGGAGCCGCCGCCGCTACGCCGACGGGTCCGGCACGGTCCAGGTGGAGGCCTACAGCATCCAGGGCGCCGGGCACAGCCTGCCGGCCGGCGGCATGGCCGCGTACGCGATCTCGTTCTTCGGCCTCAACAACACCACCCCGCCGACCACCCCGCCCACGACCCCGCCCACCACGCCGCCCACCACCCCGCCGACCACGCCCCCGACCACCCCGCCCACCACGCCGCCGACCACCCCGCCGACCACGCCGCCGACGAGCCCGCCGGCCTCGGGCGCGTGCCGGGTCGAGGCCACCGTGAACGCCTGGAACAACGGGCTGACCGAGAACCTCGTCGTCACCAACACCGGCTCCGCCGCGGTCAACGGCTGGTCGCTGGTCTTCACCCTGCCGGCCGGGCAGACCATCACGTCCGGCTGGAACGCCACCTACTCGCCGGCCTCCGGCCAGGTGACGGCCCGGAACATGCCGTACAACGGCGCCATCCCGGCCAACGGCTCGGTGACCATCGGGTTCCAGGCCACCCACACCGGCAACGCCGGCAAGGCGTCCGGATTCGCGCTCAACGGCAACACCTGCACCGCCGCCTGACGGCGCTGAGCGCCTGAAGAGGGGTGCCGTCCCGGCCGGGACGGCACCCCGCGGACCGTTCGTCAGACCCGGGTCAGGGTCCAGAGATGGTCGGCCGTGCCGTTGTCGCCCCACTGGAGCACCTGCGCGCCCGACGTGGTGGCCATGTTGGTGACGCCGAGCAGCAGGTTGCTGTTGACGTTCCAGAGCTTGTAATGACCAGCGCCGTCCGGGGTCAGCGTCCAGAGATGATCGGCGGTGCCGGTGTCGCCCCACACCAGCGCGGTCGCGCCCTGGGCGGTGGAGGCGTTCTGGATGCCGAGGAGCACATTGCCGGCCTGATTGAACATCTTGTAGTGGCCGGCGCCGTCCGACACGAGCGTCCAGACCTGGGAGGCGCCGCTGCCGGCCGTCTCCTGGACCACCGGCGTGCCCCACGCCGTGCTGCCGTTGCGGGTGGCCAGGCGCAGGCCGCTGTGGACGTTCGCGATGCGGTACGTGCCGTCGAGCGTCGAGCCGGTCGAGCCGGGCGTGATGGTGATGCGGTAGGCGTTGTTGGTGGCCATCGTGATCGGAACGTTGATGGTCCCGTTGGACGGGGTGTAGGTCGAGGTCGAGATGGTGCTCGGGCCCGAGGACGCCACCGTGCGGCCCTGGGACACGGTCTGCTCGACCTTGACGGTGACCGCGCCGCCGAGGCCGAGCGCGTTGAGCCCGTTGACCGTGACGGCACAGGACCCGTTGCAGTTGCCGGCCACGATGCTGACCTGGTTGTTGCCCGCCGGCACGGACGCGAACCCGTCGATGCCGGTCTGCGCGGGCGGGTTCGTCACCACCATGTTGCCGCTCATCGCCGCGTACCAGGTGTAGAGCCAGTACGCGGCGTTCGGGCTGCCGCCCCGCGACGTCAGGAGATCGCCCAGGGTGCCGGACTGGTTCCAGAAGGCCAGCTCGGCGTCGCGGATGCCGAGACGCTCGAACTTCGAGATGTAGCCGACGAGCGGACCGGGCAGGCCGACCTCGCTCGGCGACGCGTATTCCTCGATCGCGATCGGCCGCCGGCTGATCCCGAGCTGATCCTCGAGCGCCTGGACCCGGGCCACGTCGCCGGCGATCTTCGAGGAGCTCGAGAGCTCATGCCAGGCGAGGATGTCGGGCACGGTGTTCGTGGCCACCGCGTTGCGGAGGAAGTTCTCCATGTCGCTGATGTTGTCCGAGAAGCTCGGGCCCTGAATGGGCTTGCCCGGGTCGATCGAGCGCACCTGGCGGAACGTGGTGGTCCAGAACGCCTCGTAGGTGCCGTTGGACGTCCGCCAGGTGTTGTCCGACTCGTTCCACAGCTCGTACGCGGAGATGCTGTTGTAGTACGACGACGACTTCATCGCGTTGATCTGCGAGGTGATGAAGGGCGTCCAGGTGTTCCAGCTGAACTGGTAGGGCCAGCCCGCGTAGTAGTCGGAGAGCCGGTTGACCAGCTTCGCGCCGACGCTGACCGCGGTCGGCGCCACCACGGAGATGTCGCCGGTGGGCTGCTGCTTGCCGCCCGCCGGCATCTGCACGAACGTGTTGGGCTTGATCGCCTGGGCCAGGGCAACGGTCGGCTGGGTCGCGTTGGCGAGTCCGTACAGGCTCCCGGTCGCGACGTGGGTCACCGGCCGCAGCACCTGGTTCGCGTTCACCACCAGCGTGGCGGAGGCGGGCGCCGCCGACGCGGGCGCCGCCGCGAGCCCGGCGCCGAGGAGGCCGGCCGCGACGGCCGCCACCGCCCAGCGGCGGGCCTGGCGCCGGGCTGTTCGAAGGGGTCGGTTCATCCTGCTCGTCTCCGTTCGTCGGGTCCCGTCCTCGTCGCCGGAGCCGGCTCCCGCCGCCGGGAACGAAGATCGGACAAGGAAAACGACATGCACCAGCCAGCTCCGATGTCGCGCTCCAACTCGGAGTTTGCGGAAGGAAATCGTTTTCCTAACTGTATCGACGCCGTTTCCGGAGTGTCAAGCGATGAGTGTCGATCCGGCGGATCGCGCCGCCCCCGAAACACAGCGGGGTGCCGCCGGACAATCCGGCGGCACCCCTATCCCCCTGCGCGCACCGGTCTCACCGAGACCAGGTGCACTTCACCGCCTCACAGAAACGCGGTGCACATCACCGCCTCTCACGGAGACGCGGTGCAGGTCGCCTGCGGCACGCTGTTGGTGCCGTTCCAGCTCCCGAGGAACCCGAACGTCGCGGACGCGCCGGCCCCGAGGCTGCCGTTCCAGGTCTCGTTGACGACGTTCTGCGTGCTGCCGCTGGCCGTGTTGCGGCCGCCCCACAGCTGGGTGATCGTCTGGCCGTTCGCGAACGTCCAGCTGACCCGCCACCCGTTCAGCGCGGCGGCGCCGGCCGTCACCGTGACCTCGGCCTGGAAGCCGCCCTGCCACTGACCGATGATCCGGTACACCGCCGTGCACGCCCCCGGCTGAGAGGTGGGCGGCGTGGTGGGCGGGGTGGTCGGCGGCGTCGTGGGCGGCGTCGTGGGCGGGGTGGTCGGCGGGGTGGTCGGCGGCGTCGTGGGCGGAGTGGTCGGCGGGGTGGTCGTGGTGCTGGGCAGCTGGGTGAAGAACTTCCAGATCTCGCCGCCCACCCACGTGCGGGCGCCGCTGGTCTGGGTGGTCCCGTCCACCGGCTCCGGCGTGTGGTCGCCGTCGAACGCGGCCCACACCACCGGGTAGCCGGCGCGGCAACCCGAGTACGCGGTCACGATGTGCGTGAGGCTGCCCTGGGACGGCTCCGGCGGGTTCTGCGCCGTGCAGCCGTTGTTCCGGACGAACGTGTCCCGGATCCCCCGGCCGAGCGAGATGTTGAGCACGCTGTCGTGGATGCCGTGGATCCCGAGGTAGGCGACCGGCTGGGTGCCGGGGCTGCAGCCGCTGAGGTTGGCGCCGGACATCACCGCGACCGCCCGGAACACCGTCGGCCGGGCACAGGCCACCGCGTAGCTCATCGCCCCGCCGTAGCTCCAGCCGGTGGCGAACAGCTGGGTGGTGTCGACGCACAGATCGCCCTCGATCAGCGAGGTGAGGTTGTCGACCAGGGTGAGGTCACGGTTGCCGGTGTTGGCCCAGCCGTTGTCGATGCCCTGCGGCGCCACCAGGATCGCCGAGTTGTTCGACAGCCCCTGGAGCCCGTAGTAGCCGCCGCTCACCACGTTGTTGGCGGTGCCGTTCAGCCAGTGGAAGGCGAAGATCAGCTTGTACGGCTTGTTGCGGTCGTAGTTGTCCGGGACGCGCAGGATGTACGTGCGGTTCTGGCCGCCGCTGGAGATCGTGCGGGTGCCGCTGGTCAGGGTCGGCGCCTTGCCGCAGCCGGCGGTGGTGGCCGCGTCCGCGGGGGTCGCGGTCGCGATCGCGACCGCCGTGGCGCCGGCCAGCACGGCCGTTGCCACCACCCCGGCGAGCTTACGGATGGACATCACGGTTCCTCCATTCCGGAGAGGGACGAGGATTCAGGAGAGGGCGAATTGGTTGACGGTGACGGAGCCGCCGAGCGCGTTGGTGGCGTAGTTGAAGATGCCGTACCGGTAGCCCATGAAGAATTGCCAGTCGTTGTTGAGCGTGAAGGCGGGCCCGAGGGGTGTGAAGG